>CAYNHC010000314.1:354-4251 GCA_964396705.1 uncultured Paludibacter sp. | reverse complement strand
TGCATTTTATCTTCAACCATGTGGCCTAATTTCAACATGTAAATCACACCCACAGTTGCAGGTTGATCAAATTGTTCTCCGGTACCACCATCAATCAGATATGTTTTACCATAGCGTGGTACACCGGCTTTATCAGTCCATGCATTCAGGTCATCAATAGTAGCACCATCAAAAATTGGAGTAGAAAAACGCACATCCAATTCTTTACCTGCCCAACCAAGTACAGTTTCGAAAATCTGTCCAAGGTTCATACGCGAAGGCACACCAAGCGGATTCAATACGATATCAACCGGAGTTCCATCAGCAAGGAAAGGCATATCTTCCTGTCTAACAATTCTCGATACAATACCTTTATTTCCATGGCGACCTGCCATTTTATCACCTACACGGATTTTGCGTTTTTTAGCAATATATACTTTAGCAATTTGAACAATTCCATTAGGAAGTTCATCACCTATTGTAATATTGAATTTCTGACGTTTAATCTGAGCATCCAATTCTTTGAATTTTCTCAGATAGTTCAATATCAACTGTCTGATTAATTCATTTTTATGTGAATCAGTTGTCCATTTATTCAATTGTACACTGGTATAATCTATTTCGCGAAGACGTTCAATGGTAAATTTACTGTTTCTCGAAATAATATCAGCACCTAAGAAATCTTTGATTCCGGCCGAAGTTTTATCTCCGATAAGTATCATTAATTTTTCAATCAGCGTTTCGCGCAAAACACTTGCCTGAGTTTCAAATTCTTCATCCAATCGGGGAAGAACTGCTTTATCAGCTAATTTTGATTTGCGGTTTTTCTGAGCTTTAGAGAATAAGCGTTTTCCAATTACAACACCAGATAATGAAGGAGTTGCTTTTAGAGAAGCATCTTTTACATCGCCTGCTTTATCTCCAAAAATAGCACGAAGCAGTTTTTCTTCTGGTGAAGGATCTGATTCTCCTTTTGGAGTAATTTTACCTATAATTATATCGCCCGGTTCAATACGTGCTCCAATACGAATGATACCGTTTTCATCAAGATCTTTAGTGGCATCTTCACTTACATTTGGTATATCTGAAGTAAATTCTTCAATACCGCGTTTGGTTTCACGAACATCAAGTAGTTGTTCTACAACATGAATTGAAGTGAAAACATCTTCTCTTACAACACGCTCGTTAATTACAATAGCATCCTCAAAGTTGTAACCTTTCCAGGGCATAAATGCAACTTTTAAGTTTTTACCGATGGCAAGTTCACCATTCTGGGTAGCATAACCTTCAGTAAGCATTGTCCCTTTTTCAACCCGTTCCCCTTTCCGAACAATCGGACGTAGATCTATGGTCGTGTTTTGATTGGTTTTTTGGAACTTTGGAATTTTATATTCTTTCAAAGCAGAATCAAAGCTTACAAATTCTTCCTCTTCACTACGGTCGTAACGAATCTTAATGCAATTAGCATCAACAAATTCGATCATTCCATTTCCTTCAGCAATAATTTGTGTACGAGAATCATGAATTAACTGACGTTCAATTCCTGTTCCAACAATCGGTGCATCACAACGTAACAATGGTACTGCCTGACGCATCATGTTCGATCCCATCAATGCACGGTTGGCATCATCATGTTCAAGGAAAGGAATCAATGCCGCAGCAATTGAAGCAATTTGAGATGGAGATACATCCATTAAATTAACCTCACCCGGCAAAACTACAGGGAAATCAGCTCCCAAACGTGATTTTACTTTAGGACGAATAAATGATCCATCTTCACGTAATGGGGCATTACCTTGTGCTACTACAAGATTTTCTTCTTCCTCTGCTGTAAAATATTCTATTCCTTCAGGGGTTGTGTCAACTATTGCATTTTCAACTTTACGATATGGAGTTTCGATAAATCCAAGTTCGTTGATTTTAGCATAAATACATAATGAAGAAATCAATCCGATGTTTGGTCCTTCAGGAGTTTCAATAGGACAAAGACGTCCGTAGTGAGTATAGTGAACGTCACGAACCTCGAAACCTGCACGCTCACGCGACAAACCGCCAGGCCCGAGAGCTGACATACGACGTTTGTGAGTTATTTCAGCCAATGGATTCTGTTGATCCATAAACTGTGATAAAGCATTAGTTCCAAAGAATGAGTTAATAACCGAAGAAATACTCTTCGCATTAATCAAGTCAATTGGAGTAAATACTTCATTGTCACGAACATTCATACGTTCGCGGATAGTACGTGCCATACGTGATAAACCAACTCCAAACTGATTGTGAAGTTGCTCGCCAACAGTACGTACACGACGATTACTCAAGTGGTCAATATCATCAACATCCGCTTTTGAATTGATAAGTTCAATCAGATATTTGATAATTTCGATTATATCTTCTTTTGTAAGAATCTTTATTCCCGGATCTATTGATAGATTCAGTTTTCTGTTGATACGGAAACGTCCAACATCACCTAAATCATAACGTTTTTCAGAGAAGAAAAGATTGTTAATTACTTCACGTGCAGTTGAATCATCAGCAGGTACAGCGTTACGTAACTGACGGTAAATATACAAAACTGCTTCTTTCTCAGAATTACTAGGATCTTTCTGAAGTGTATTATAGATGATAGCGTAATCATTCTGATTTGCTTCAGGTCTGTGAAGTAAAATTGTAGGAGTTCCCGCCTCAATTATTTCATCAATGTGATGAGACTCAAGAATGGTTTCTCTGTCGATAATTACTTCGTTTCGTTCGATACTAACAACTTCACCGGTATCTTCATCTACGAAATCTTCAATCCATGTTTTAAGTACACGGGCAGCAAGTTTTTGACCTATTGCTTTTTTAAGACTTGTTTTACTTACCTTAATTTCCTCAGCCAGATTGAATATTTCTAAAATATCTTTATCACTTTCGAAACCAATAGCTCGTAGGAGTGTGGTAACAGGTAATTTTTTCTTTCTGTCAATATATGCGTACATCACATTATTGATGTCGGTAGCAAATTCAATCCATGAACCGCGAAATGGGATAATACGCGCCGAGTATAACTTGGTTCCGTTAGCATGTGTGCTCTGACCGAAGAATACACCTGGTGAACGGTGTAGCTGAGATACAATAACACGTTCGGCACCATTAATTACAAAGGTACCTTTTGGACTCATATAAGGAATAGGTCCAAGGTAAACGTCCTGAATCACAGTGTCAAAATCTTCGTGATCCGGATCGGTACAATATAATTTTAATTTGGCTTTTAAAGGAACACTATAAGTTAAACCTCTTTCAATACATTCTTCGATTGAATAGCGGGGAGGGTCAACGTAATAATCAAGAAATTCGAGGATAAAATTATTTCTTGTGTCAGCGATTGGAAAGTTTTCGGTGAAAACCTGATATAATCCTTCTGACTTTCTTCTTTCAGGGGACGTATCCATTTGAAAGAAATCCTGGAAAGATTTTATTTGCACTTCTAAAAAATCAGGATAATCAAATTGATTTTTTATTGTAGCAAAATTTATTCTTTGCACTTTTGTTGTTGAAGACATTTTCAAAGAGTTTTTTGGTGATGCGGTGAACTCAATTATTTTATAGACAGAAAAAGGTTTAGAATCCCTCATGTTGAGGGAATCTAAACCAAAAGCCTGATAATCAGGTGATACTATTTAAGTTCTATTTCAGCTCCGCCATCGGCAAGTGCTTTTTTCAAGGCTTCAGCTTCGTCTTTAGTTGTACCTTCTTTAATTACTGAAGGAGCAGCATCAACTAAGTCTTTAGCTTCTTTCAATCCAAGACCTGTTAATTCTTTAACTAATTTTACGATAGCTAATTTATTAGCACCTACTGCTTTTAATACTACATCAAAAGATGTTTTTTCTTCAACTACTTCAGCAGCAGCTGCGGCTGGACCTGCAGCAACTGCAA
>CAYNHC010000314.1:0-344 GCA_964396705.1 uncultured Paludibacter sp. | reverse complement strand
GTGTCTTCTTCAGTGATTCTGCTTCGTCCTTAGCCAAACCTTCCTTAACTACGCTGGGAGCACCGTCAACGAGGTCCTTAGCTTCCTTCAAGCCAAGACCGCAAGCCTCCTTCACAGCCTTAACGACCTGAAGTTTAGCTGAGCCAGCGCTCTTCAATACTACGTCGAAAGAAGTCTTCTCCTCAACAGCTGCACCAGCAGCAGCGGGGCCAGCAGCAACTGCTACAGCAGCAGCGGCGGGTTCGATACCATATTCTTCTTTCAGGATAGTTGCAAGTTCATTAACTTCTTTAACTGTTAAGTTAACCAATTGTTCTGCAAAAGCTTTCAAATCTGCCATTTTA
>CAYNHC010000313.1:0-4262 GCA_964396705.1 uncultured Paludibacter sp. | reverse complement strand
GAATCACTGATTCTAAAAACCTTTAGCAATGAAAATATTAAGGTCGAAGAATGGAAGTATTTAAATGATAAAGTTGAGAGTATCGCAATTTCAAACGCGTGGAAGTTGTATTTCACTCAAAGTGAACCGCAGGTAAAAGATACTATTATACTCAGCTCGTTGAAATCGTGGACAGAATTGCCCAACGAAACACTTAAAATAAACAGTGGAACAGGCGTTTATTCAACTACTTTCCAACTCAATCAGGTGTTGAAAGATGCAGAATATGTTTTGTCGCTGGGCGATGTGCGCGAAAGTGCGCGCGTGTATGTAAACGGACAAGATGCGGGAACTGTTTGGGCGGCACCTTTCGAGTGCAGAATTGGCAAATTGCTCAAAGTTGGTGAAAACACCTTGCGTATCGAAGTTACCAATTTACCGGCCAATCGCATTGCTAATTATGATAAACGAAATGTAGAATGGCGCATTTTTAATGAAATCAACTTTGTGGATAGAAGTTATAAAAAAACAGGTTACGGACATTGGCAGCCTATGGAAAGCGGCTTGTGCTCACCTGTAAAAATTGAAATTTATAAATAATGCGAATTAAAAGTCGAATTGGAAATTAGTGTCGCTAAATATTTGCCACAAAGTGGCTAAATTTGAATAACCGTGGGTGAAGCCCACGGAATTGAAAAAAAAGAATAGACAGCCACGAAGTGGTTGAATAACATTCTCCAATGTTCAGCCACCTTCGGGGCTGGTATTGTTAGTTCATTACACCCGTGGGCTTCACCCACGGTTATTTAAATTAAGCCCTTTTCAGGGCTTTAAGTTATATTGAAAATTATTTCAGCCCTTAATTCACATAAATAACAGATTATCTTTTCCAAGGTTTTAGAACTTTGGAAAAGATAAATTAAAATCGTAGTCATGATAAACAATAAATTTATCTTTATTAACCTGTTGGTATTCAGCATGATTGGTTTGAACGCTCAGGATACCCGCGAACGTATTTATCAATACGAAATTCTTGAACCACGACATGAGCAAAAACAACTCGTGCAGGGCTTTGCCGAAAAACGGGTCACAGAAAACCTGAATCGGGGTTTGACAGCTGTACTTTCGCAAGATGGTAAAGGTGTTTTTTTGAGTTGGCGCTTGTTGAACAATGATGACAGTCAGGTGGCATTTAATGTTTACCGCATTGTGAATGGAAAATCTAAGAAATTGAATGCAAAACCTCTGACAGTTACCACTGATTTTGTCGATTTACTGCCGGTTTCAGGAAATGTTGAGTATTCAGTGGCTGCTGTTACAAAAAAGAAAGAGATAAAAACTACAGAGAAAATAACAGTTGATTTTTCGCAGTTGAAAAACTATACTTCTATAAAAATTGATGCAAAAGACCGCATTGGTAAATTAGGAACGGCAGATTTAAATGGTGATGGAACGTACGATTTTATTGTGCGAACACCTTCGAGTAGTGTCGATCCGGGAATGCCAGGTGATACTACCGGAATTACGTACAAAATTTCGGCATACCTGAGCGATGGAACTTTTTTATGGACGTATGATTTAGGTTTGGGAATTGAACCAGGTGTGTGGTATTCACCATTTATTGCTTATGATTTCAACGGAGATGGAAAAGCGGAAGTGGCTGTAAAAGGATCCGGAAATGATTATAAACGCAACGAAAAAGGACGTGTGTATGGTGGTAGCGAATTTCTGGTGGTATTGGATGGCATGACCGGAAAATTAATAGATAAAGTACCCTGGCCCGAACGAAATTTCAGGTTGGGCGATTTAAATCGTCAAAACCGTAATCAAATGGGAATGGCTTATTTGGATGGAAAAACGCCCTGCATTTTGGCTGCTCGTGGCACTTACCGTTTGATGATGGTTGACGCCTGGCAATTGAAAAATGGAAAGTTAGAAAAATTATGGCGTTTTGATGGCGACGAAGAAAATCCGGTGGTACGTAGTCAGGGAGCACATAATATGGTTTGTGGCGATGTGGATAATGATGGTCGCGACGAGGTTTTGCTGGGCTCGTGTATGCTTGATGATAACGGAACGCTGCTTTGGTCAACAGGCTTGGGACATAGTGACAAAGCATATTTGACCCAAATTGACCCAAAACGTCAGGGAATGCAAGTGTATCTGGTTTCAGAACCCTGGCAAACCGATGGTCGTGGAGTAATGTTGGTTGATGCCAAAACAGGTCAGCAAATTTGGAAAATAGGTCAGCCAACTTTTCACGTAGGTGATGGCATGGTAGCCGATTTTGATCCGGCGCATCCAGGGTTGGAGTGTTTTGCGAGCGAAGATAAAAAAGGTGGAAGTGATGCCCGTTATTTGATCACTTCGGATGGTAAAAAACTCAATTCAACCAATGATGAAGTACCCGATTGCCGCAATTGGGCCTGGTGGGATGGAGATTTATTGCGCGAAATAATCGGAGCTGAAATCAGACGACCGGTTGCTGACGAAAGTGTGACCCAGAATAACCCATCAGATCAGCGTAACAATCGCCGTGGACGTGGTGAATGGAATGTAAAAGTATCGAAATGGAAAGGCGAAACGCTTACTTCGGACATAAAGGGTGATATTCAGATGATTGCAGATTTGAATGGCGATTGGCGGGAAGAAATAATAACCGTTTTGCCCGGCGAAATTCGAATCTATCAAACCAATATTCGGGCAAAAGACCGCAGAATAACGTTGATGCAAGATCCTATTTACAGAAGTTATGTGCTTGAACGTTCGCAGGGATATCCGCAAAGTCCGGTAACAGGGTATTATTTAGGGGAATAGGTTCGGGTTTCATGTTTCATGTTTCATGTTTCATGTTTCATGTTTGGGGTTTCGAAACTATTTACCAGTAAGTAATTATTAATGCATTTCCCAATTACAAAATGTTTTTTTGAAATAAAAATAACAAGAAATTACTTTATTTTGCTATTATTCAAATATTTTTACATTATTTTTTGCTGAATTAAAAATAAATTATTTTCTTTGCAACATAAGATACTGTATTTCTTTCGATAGGTTATTCCTTACCCGTTTTCTTCAAGGCAGATATTGTTTTAACCACGTTTGTTTATGCTGTTCTTGAATCAATCAAATTATTTATTTTATTTTATTTTTTTATGAACATTTATGTAGGTAACTTAAGTTACAAAGTTCGGGAAAATGACCTTCAGGGGGTCTTAGAAGAGTATGGTAAAGTGGACTCTTGCAAAATTATCAAAGATCGCGAAACCGGTAAATCAAAAGGATTTGCATTTGTTGAAATGAGCGATGACGCTGCTGCAACAAAAGCAATTGAAGAATTGAACGGTGCAGAATTTGATGGTCGTACAATGGTTGTTAAAGAAGCCAGACCAAAAGCCTAATTTTTTCAGGAACAAAATAAAACTTCTGTCATCGAAAGGCGACAGAAGTTTTTTTATTTACGATAAAATGATATTACTAAAAGGATTATTCAAAAGTGCAGGAGTTTTCAATAAATTGGTGCAATTGATTGTTGCATTTTTATTCTTTTCACTTCTATCATTAGCTGCGTGGCAGATTTTCACAGACAATGATTATTCCAACATAAAATCACTCAAACTATTACAACTATTTCAGTCGGTAGGCATGTTTATTCTACCACCAATAGTTTTGGCTTTTTTGTGGAGTGAAAAACCATTCAACTATCTTCAACTTAACACATCTGTGAGATGGACAGATAGTCTTAAAGTTGTTTTAGTTATGCTTGCAGCAATACCCGCCATTAACCTTTTGTCTTATATCAATCAACAAGTTGTACTCCCCGATTTTTTGCATTCATTTGAAGAATGGATGAAAAACTCTGAAGTTGAAAAAGCTGTAATGACTAAAAAATTTGTTAATGTTGATCATCTGACGGGGTTGATATTCAACTTGTTTCTTATTGCCATGATTCCTGCTTTGGGCGAAGAATTATTTTTCAGGGGTATTATTCAAAAAATATTTACTGAATGGAAAAGTGCAATTCCAGCCATTTGGTTGTCGGCTATTATATTCAGTACTATACATTTCCAGTTTTACGGATTTATACCAAGAATGTTATTAGGTGCATTTTTTGGATATATATTGTTTTGGAGCGGGAGTTTGTGGTTAACTATAATTGCTCACTTTATAAATAATGCAATTGCAGTCGTATTTTATTATCTCAAATTCAACGGTTTTAATGTTTTTGATATTGATACAATTGGAACAGGCGATACAATTTGGATAGGAATTCTAAGCTGTTTAGT
>CAYNHC010000312.1:0-4349 GCA_964396705.1 uncultured Paludibacter sp. | reverse complement strand
ACACCTGTTTTCGACCAAACTGTTTCCTTTGTTAAAATGTCACCGTTTTGTCTGCCCAAACAACTACATTTACACAGTCAATCATATTCGAGATAGGACAAGCTTCTGTACTTTCCAATTGTCTTGATTTTAAACAAGTTCCGCAAGCCAGAATTTCGCCACCAACTTCTATAAATTTTTTCAATTGTTCGTCAACATTATACTTTTCGTGGGTTAAACCTTCACATTCAACAGCTTCTCCCATAAGGAAAAGTTTTACTTCGTGACCTTGTTTCTTTGCTGTAACTGCAAAACGAAAAGCATTCCATGCTTTTTCGAATTCTTTTGTTTCTAAAATAATTCCAATTTTCATATTATTTTTTTTGAAATGATTAATCCAAAGTGAAATGGTTCAATAATAAATGGCGTTTTGTCTATAGAAAATTTATTTTCGTCAAACCAGCCGACAATTTGCTCTGGTTTTGGTCTTATACTTAAGTCGGGACCCCGAGGTGTTGTAATATCGCTTCTCCAATGAATGATTCCAATTTTTCCGCCGGGTTTTAGAATTCGATAGGCCTCATTAATAAAATCCATTGGCGAGTTGTGATGCAAAATATTGAACAACATTACGTAGTCAATTGAATTTTCAGATAGTCCGGTTGTATGAGCAAGAATGTCTCTTTTCTCAGATTTTATGTTGTTAATATATTGTTGTTGGATTTTATGATTTAGATTTTCAATCATTTCCTGCTCAATGTCGAAAGCGTACAATTTTCCCTGAATAAGTTTTGAAGTTGGGATTGTGAAAGTTCCGTATCCACTTCCAATTTCAACTAAGTCAACAATTTGCGAATCAATATTCAATTCAGATAAAAGAAAATCTATATTGAAAAAATCATTCCATTTTGTTTCTTCCGGCATTCCGCTGTCTTGTACTTTCATTTTTTAATTTCTAAAAATCTTTTCCATCTTCTTTCCTTTCGCCAATTCGTCCACTAACTTATCTAAATATCTTACTTGTTTAGTTATCTGATTTTCAATTTCTTCTATTCTATAACCACAAATTACTCCTGTTATGAGTTGAGCGTTGGGGTTTAATTTTGCTTTCTTAAAAAATAATTCAAATGTTGCTTTTTCGTCAATGAGTTCTTGCAGTTTATTGTCATCAAAACCAGTCAGCCACTCAATTACTTGATGCAATTCTTCCTTTGTCCTGCCTTTTCTCTCCACTTTTGAGATATAGTGCGGATAAACTGAAGCGAATGTTATTTTTGCTACACGCTCATCGTGCTCGGGTGTTGTTTTCATACTATTTTAATCTTTCTAATTGTCCTTTCCTTTTCACTATGTTTTTATAGTCCCACTGGATTTCTCTCGATTTCCGAAGCCAACGTTTTAAGTCTTCGGTTTTAATTTCAGAAACAGTATTATAAAAAATAGAAGCATCTTTAAATTTCTCTCCCCTAACGCTTAAATTTAGTTCTTCAAAGTCAGCACCGCTCCAAAACATGAGCCTGATACCTGCTTTTTGTTTGCTGTAACCAACAATAGGGTTACCGTCTAAAAACCAAACAGGATGGGAATGCCAGATTTTACTTTCCGCCCCTTCCAACTCAGCATCAATGATTGTGGCAATTCGGGTACAAATTTCTTTGTCGTCGGTGGTTTGCTTGTCATTATATACAATAATTTCTGCGTTCATATCAATCAGTATAATGTTGTTTTTTTTAGCCTTCTGGCTAACGACTTCGTAAGTCTTTAAATTTTTAGCAATTCCTTTTTAATCGTTAGCTCTATAACTCAATAACGTTGTTTATTTGAGAAAGTTTGCCACTAATCACTGAGGCCATGGGCATTTGTCCGTCAGCTGACGAAGGGAGCGTTCACAGTCAGTCAGTTGACGAACAAAGTGAATAAGGGAGCAAAACCCATTAAGTGTACCTCAGCCAACCTGTGAACATACGAGAGCGTGTGTTATGCGGTTAGGTGCCTTGCCTGTTGAAATCATGTTTCTCTTTTTTTAATCATTTTTCTTTGTAATTCCTTTTGTCAACATGTAAACTCCGCTAATTAGAATTGCGAAACTAGCTACAAAAAGATAATTCATAGAATTGTCTTTCTCTTTGCCTGAATAAATAAATATTTCAAAAGTCAAAAACAATCCTAGTAAAGCAAAAAAAACACCTGTAAGTATAAAAATAATTTTTCTCATAATTGTTCATTTAGAAATCAAAACTAAAAGAAGGTTTCTAATTTTATTTTCGTTGTTGTAAAATTATGTCTGTGTATTTTTCTTTACATTGCACTCTCAACCAATTGGCACCCATATGAAAAGAGATTAGTTTCAATTCGTTCGTAAATTCATATGGGATTTTTTCTCCGTTATAATTCTTATCTTCTTTTACTTGGACTATTGGTGTTGTTTCTATAATTGCTTCAGGAAGTTTAACCGTGTCTTTGTCTAAGTATGGGTGCAATTTTCGATTATATTCTCGTATAAATCGTTGACTCATATGAACTTTGTAAATATATGGCTTCCACCCCTTTTCCCCTGTCAAAATGCCTTTTGTCGTATAACTGATTAGCGATTCCGAGTTAAATAGATTCAATTCGCTTTTAATTGTCTTAACTGTAAAACTTTCAACTTGAAGTTCATCTTGATATGACCACCAACCAATTTCATAAGTCACTGCAATTTCATTTTTAGGTTCTCGCGGGTGAAAATCTCCAAATGCAATTTCACTTATTATACTCTTTCTGAAGATAAGAAGAAGCACAACCCCAACAGCTAGTATTATAAAAAACCATATTAAAATTCGTTTCATAGACCTGTTTTTGTTTTTTTGCACTTATTGCTAACGGGTAGCTAAACCGCGGCGAGTAAATTGCAAAGTACTGTTTTGTTGTTATTTATATGGTGTTAGCCCTCGTTTTTTATGGATAAAAAGTTGAATACAAATAATAATCAGGATTATCACTATCATAAATAATCCTAAATATATTATATCAGAAGGTTGAAACCCATCACTAATTCCAGTTTCATTAATGTTGTCTGTTATTATTCCAACTAAAAATATCATCCAAATAAGTTGACTAATTATGCTCGTCGAACAGACTTTCCAGTATTTCAGTTTAATTCTTCCACTCAGTGCTTTATAACCAGCAATCAACTGAATTAGGACTGGAATGAAGAATAGAATTGTTATAGTGACAAACCATGCAATTATCAAATGGGCATAATATTCACAAAAAAAAATCAGACCTAAAAGCAAAAATAATAGTAATCCTTTTTTCATTCTTTTGTACAACTTTTAAATAAAACAAATTCCATTTTTATCAGTTTAAAATCGGAATGACCTAATTATATTAATTTTATATTGTCGAGTATTGCTAAAATTCTAAGATTATTTCTTTCTCTTGGATATTTGTTTCAAAATCTTGTCGTTACAGAATTGTCGTAGAAGTCAGAAAGTGGACAGCTAGTCAAAGATTTTTTAATAAAACCAAAGTTGCCTTTTATCTTTTTTTGCACTTACCGCTAACAAATTACATAGTCAATTAATTATTTGATTTCTTTGTTTCAAAATAAGTCTCCAAATTTAATTAATTTTAATTATTGCAGCAAAAAAAATCGTGAAATTGAGATTGCCGACTTCCTGTAATCATAAAAAAAACATTGTACGTTAAAAAACAATCCATTTTAAACCATTGAAATTATTTTACAGCAATAAATCTCCATGGTTTATTTTTCCAAACATCGCTGGCATAATCAATACCTTTGCGGTTTATGGTTTTGAAATTACTAATTTCGGGAGCATTCTCTATCCAAATTCTATCCGAAGTTGTGAGGTCTTCACCATAAAAGCTTTTATCAATTTTCAATGCACGCCCAACACGTCCCGAACCCGTTATCTCATTAATTCCACATATCAAAACGGCCTGAGGATGATTGACTTCGCCTGTAACTACGTTTAGCATCCAATATATTCCATAAATAAGATATACATACACAGAACCACCTTTAGCATACATTACTTCAGTACGCGGAGTTCTGCCCTTGCTTGCATGACATGCTAAATCCTCTTCACCGCAATATGCTTCAGTTTCGGTTATCTCATAACTGTTCATTGTTCCGTCTTCCCAAACCCTTACAAGCGTTTTTCCAAGCAATAGTCGGGCAACGGTTACAGCATCACGGGCAAAAAACAAATTATCTAAACGCGCCATTTCATTTTTTTAATCAAATTTACTTTTATACATAACAACATATGATTTTTGCAATATAATTTATTGTATAGTAGATATATAATAGGGGGCTTTGCCCCAAACCCCACATACTTTTTTGTCTTGACACAAAAAAGTATGCA
>CAYNHC010000311.1:2227-4368 GCA_964396705.1 uncultured Paludibacter sp. | reverse complement strand
GGATTTCAACTGCTTTCGAAATTGCTTCTTTGTACGACACCTGTGGACGTCCCTGATTAATTTCAACCTTGAACTCACGTTTCAAACGGTCGATAATGATTTCGAGGTGAAGTTCACCCATACCACTAATAATAGTCTGACCAGATTGTTCCTGAGTGTGTACAGTAAAGGTTGGATCTTCTTCGGCCAATTTGGCCAATCCCATACCCAATTTATCAAGGTCTTTCTGAGTTTTAGGCTCAATCGAGATACCGATAACTGGTGCAGGAAAGTCCATCGATTCCAATGTGATCGGATGATTTTCGTCGCACAGTGTATCACCGGTACGAATATCTTTAAAACCAACACCAGCGCCAATATCACCAGCCGAAATTAATTCAACAGGATTTTGTTTATTTGAGTGCATCTGGAAGATACGCGAAATACGTTCTTTCTTTTCAGAGCGTGTATTATAAACATACGAACCTGCAGGAAGTTGACCTGAGTAAACTCTGAAAAAACACAAACGACCTACATAAGGGTCAGTTGCAATCTTAAATGCCAACGCACACAATGGTTCTTTAGCATCAGGATGACGAACAACTTGTTTTTCAAGATCACGAGGATCGAAACCAATAGTTTCAGGAGTATCCATTGGGCTTGGAAGGTATGCACAAACAGCATCAAGCATAGTTTGTACACCTTTATTTTTAAATGCCGAACCACAAATCATTGGATTAATTTCCATTGATAATGTTGCTTTGCGAATAGCTACTTTAATTTCATCAACAGTAATAGTTGAAGGATCATCAAAATATTTCTCCATCAAAACATCGTCGTATTCTGCAACAACTTCAAGCATTTTGTCTCTCCACTCTTCAGCTTCTGCCAATAAATCAGCCGGAATCTCTTCAACTGAGTATTCAGCGCCCATCGACTCATCATGCCAAAGAATAGCTTTCATTTGCACTAAATCGATAACACCTTTAAATTTTTCTTCTGCGCCAATTGGTATTTGAATTGGACATGGTTTTGCTCCAAGTACTTCTTTTATCTGGCGAATAACTTCATAGAAGTCAGCACCCGAACGGTCCATTTTATTAACGAACCCAATACGTGGCACATTATATTTGTCGGCTTGACGCCATACTGTTTCCGATTGGGGTTCAACACCACCAACAGCACAGAAAGTAGCTACAGCACCATCAAGAATACGAAGTGAACGTTCAACTTCTACTGTAAAATCAACGTGTCCCGGAGTGTCAATCAAGTTGATTTTGTATTTATCACCCTGATATTCCCACGAGGTAGTTGTAGCAGCTGAAGTAATGGTAATACCACGCTCCTGTTCCTGTTCCATCCAGTCCATTGTAGCAGCACCATCATGCACCTCACCAATTTTGTGAGTTAAACCTGTATAAAACAAGATACGTTCAGACGTAGTTGTTTTACCGGCGTCGATATGCGCCATGATACCGATATTTCTGTTAAAACTTAAATCTCCTTTAGCCATTTGTTAACTATATTTCTTTTTTATAAATGAATAATATTCAACAATTAAAATCTGAAGTGAGCAAATGCACGGTTAGCTTCAGCCATACGGTGCATGTCTTCTTTACGTTTGAAGGCACCACCCTGGTTGTTGAACGCATCAACGATTTCGGCAGCCAATTTATCAGCCATCGAACGTCCTCCACGTTTACGGGAGTATAATATAAGATTTTTCATTGAAATTGATTCCTTCCTGTCAGGACGGATTTCAGTAGGAACCTGGAATGTTGCACCACCCACGCGACGTGATTTTACTTCAACTAGTGGAGTGATATTTTCGAGGGCTTTTTTCCAGATATCGAGTGGAGATTTTTCTTCGTTTGGAAGTTTGTTTTTTACAACTTCGAGCGAAGAGTAGAAAATGTCGAAGGCAGTTGATTTTTTGCCATCATACATCAAGTGGTTTACAAATTTTGTAACCATCGACTCATTGAAAACAGGATCCGGTAGGATCAACCGTTTTTTTGGTTTCGATTTTCTCATTTTTTAATAAAATTTCCGTTTTTGTTTTTGTTGGTTGCTTTAGTTTTGCTTCAACGATTCCTCCGAATCATTTACTCAACCGTTCATCTGCTACCTTGAAAACTCAAACAAGTGTTTAAACTTGATTT
>CAYNHC010000311.1:0-2217 GCA_964396705.1 uncultured Paludibacter sp. | reverse complement strand
TTTGTTAGTTTCTTTTTTAGAAAAGTGAAGTTAGTTCTTACTTTATAAACTTTATAAACTTTATAAACTTTACGAACTATCTCTCAGAGCTTATTTTTTCTTTCCTTTAACTGGTGCACCTTTTGCTCCTTTAGCTGCTGGCTGACCTGGTTTAGGACGTTTTGCTCCATATTTCGAACGACGTTGCGTACGACCGTTTACACCGGCTGTATCAAGCGTTCCACGAACCACGTGATAACGTACTCCCGGAAGATCTTTTACACGACCACCACGTACCATAACGATAGAGTGTTCCTGTAAGTTGTGTCCTTCACCCGGAATGTATGCATTCACTTCTTTTTGGTTAGTTAAACGTACACGGGCAACTTTACGCATAGCCGAGTTCGGTTTTTTAGGAGTTGTAGTGTACACACGAACGCAAACACCGCGACGCTGTGGACATGAATCCAACGCAGGTGATTTGCTTTTGTCGATGAGTTCTGCTCTTCCTTTTCTAACTAATTGTTGAATTGTAGGCATCTTACTTTGTTTTTATTACTTTAACTACTTAATTATGTGTCCAAATGGTTTTTCTCCAAAATGGGTTGCAAAGGTACGAATAATTTTTAAAAAGACAATACCAAAAAGGAAAATATTTTTTCAGAGTAAAACAGGAAATCGATAATGATAATATCAGTTGCTATGAATTTCCTTTTTTACATGAAAAGCATGAGGTGTAATTTTGAAAAAAATGCAATTAACGATTCAGCGTTAATTGCATTTTTTTATGAAATAGTATTCGTTTTTTTTAGTACTAACTATTTCCACTGTTAGTAATAAGGAATATAAATTATATTTGTACAACTAAATATTTTGATACACTCCAGAATTTTGAAGGATCAACAATTTCTATTGTGATATTATTGTCGATACCTGTAACCAGATTATAACTGTTTTTCGGGTGCGACGAGAGAATTGTTATCCTTTTACTTTCGGTAGGTATGGTCAAAACGGTTCTTAAATCAACCCTGACAAAGGCTTTATTATTGAATTCATTATCCAACACTTTTTTGCTTTGAAACAGTCCGCCGCTGGTAACAATTTTTTCTTCCTTAAGAATTTTTGAAGTGGCAATACAGTACCAAACTGTATTCATATCCACATCTTGTACTTTAATAGTTGATTTTTGTTGTTCCAATAAATTTTGTTGTTCTGAAATACTTTTACTCTGAAAATCTACAGTAGTGTTTAGCTCATTAATCTTGATATTTTTCTGTTCGAGTTCTGCCTGTAAGTTAATAATTTGTATCCCTTTTTCATCCATTTCGGTTTGCAGGCGTTTGATAGTTTCACTCAACATATTGTTTGTTTTTCCGCTTTTAGCAGCCAGTTTCTGAAGTTCCTCGATTTTGGCTTTATTTTGTTCCATACTCAATTTAATCGCAGTCATTTGAGCTGCAATCAAATCTCTTTTGCTGGTTTTTGATCCTTCAATGCCTTTGAGGTTTACCTTCATTTCTTTTTCATTTTGACTGATATTTGCGAATCCGTTTTCAATATCGTTCAGTAAAACAAGCGATTGATTATAATTGGAATCCAAAGCTTGCTTTTCCACTACCAGTGAATCACGCTGAGCAACAACGTCTTTGTATTTTTCTGAATTCTCAACACATGATCCCGTTATAAATAAAAGCACTGCAAAAACTGCATAAAATTTGATTGTTTTCATATCTTTAATTTTAATGGTTTGAATATAACATTAAGAAAAATAGCAATTTAAGAAATTTGTAGAATTACAATTAATGATGCTATCATTTTAGAATGTATAAACTTGATTGAAACAAAAGTAGTTGGTATGTTGTGTTAGATAGTTACATAAATTGGTAAATAAATTACATAATTCGCGCATTACAACAAGAACAAAAAATTGACTAGTCCTAAAAAACCTGTAACGGTTTTTTAGGACTAGTCATCAGAACCTATTATTTAAAATCGCATTAGTTGTAATTATTTATGAATAAACCATGGGAATAATTCATTAACATAACTTTCTATTGGCCTTGAATGCCTATCTATTCTACCACAAGTTTTCTGAAGTAAATATCTGTACCTGTACTGATTTCAATAAAATAAATACCACTTGTAACACTGTTGAGTTTTAACGGAATTATATTATTTCCAAGAGGTAATATTTCATTGTACAATTCTGTTAATTTGACACCAGCCATATTTACTAAC
>CAYNHC010000310.1:0-4382 GCA_964396705.1 uncultured Paludibacter sp. | reverse complement strand
TTATTAGTCAGCACCGACCCCATTGCTTCCATAACCTGATCACTTACAAAGTTTTCTGATGCAATCAATTCAATACCTTTCATCTGACGCTGTTTTTCACGTCCGATGATGTCAAAAATAACCTGGTCTCTTTTCATTTTTTGTTTTCTAAAAGTCTAAGGTCAAAAGTCAAAGGACTTAAGTCTTTAGACAAATTATTATTTAGTTTATTTATTTTTCTAACTTATTTTTCTATTTTCTTAATTTCTTATCATAGACAAAGTAACTCCTGAAACCGATCTACAAATTTCCCCACATGAAAACCATCCATTAACGCATGATTGGCATGAATATCCACCGGTAACCACATTTTATCACCATCTTTGGTTATTTTGCCAAAAGTAATTTTAGGAATGCTACGCGATGCACTAAACTTGCGTGCGTGATTTACAGCATAAAAATCGACCCACGGAACAGTAGAATAATGAATTACTTCCGGACCCGGATCCGGGAATTTCAAACCAAACTCTGCTTTTACTCTTTCGGTTTCTGTTTTTGCCTGTAGCATAAATTCCTCAATGTTTTCATTATAGGGAAAATAGCCACAACCATAAGTTTCGTCGTCTCTGAAAATAGTTGTGCCTGCACCTACACTGTCATAACAAACAACTTTATCATCCTCAATTCTGTAGCGGAACTCTTCAATTTCGTTTACTGCTTTCAGCGACAAATATAGGTAATATAACGAAAATGAATAACCTTTTTCCTTAGCAACTTTACGAGCTGCAGAACATTCTAAACGCACTACAACACCAAACAAAGGCTCATCGAAAGAATTGAACACTTCGAAATGCTCCCTGCGTTTCCATGTTGTTAAGTCGATTTTCCTCTTCATATTTTACTTAAATTAGCACATTTGCACATTGAAAAATTAGCACATTATTTTTTCTTCTGTACCGTCCACCCAAATTTTCCGATTTCTTCACCCAGTTTATAATAATGACCGTGTGAATAGGCTATTAATTTAGCTTCGGATAATTTGAATGTATCTGTTTCAGCATCAATGTATTTTGTGTCGGCTTGTACGTTTACCACATCTGCAATAAACATATCGTGCGATCCTAATTTGATAATTTCTTTTACCTTACATTCGATGCAGAGAGGCGATTCTTTAACAATTGGTGCACTTACTTTTTCGCCTTTCACGGGTGTAAGTTTCATTTCATCAAATTTATTAAAATCCTTTCCGCTTTTCACCCCGCACCAATCGGTTGCGTAAGCCATATCTTCATTCGTCAGATTGATAACGAACTCCATGTTTTCTTTGATAATATTATAGGAATGACGCTCAGGACGAACCGAAATATAACACATGGGCGGATTGGTGCAAATAGTTCCTAACCAACTAATTGTTAGTAGATTGTAATCTTCAATCGAGCTGCCACATGAAATTAAAGCCGCAGGAAGCGGATAAATCATTGTTCCTGGTTTCCAGGAAATATGAGAACTCTTCAAAGGAGCAAGAGAATCTTTTTTAAATTTAGAATTCTTTGTATTGATAAGTTTATTATTCATTTCTTTAATTTTCAAATTGGCAAATTTTCAAATTGGCACATTATTTAATCTTCACTTCTTCCACTTTTACTTCACGTTCACAATACCTGCATTTCAACTTAGTTTTGTCATTTTCCCTTAATACAAAAAAACGCGTCTGAACGGGTTGATGATTGGTAATGCAAACCGGATTTGGGCATTGAACTACTTCTCGGATCTCATCAGGAAGTACCAGAGGTCGTTTTTCAACCACTTCAAAATCACGGATAATATTTATTTTAGCGTCAGGACAAATGAGCGCCAGTTTGTTCGTTTCATTTTCGGCCAGAGCACGGTCGGCAATTTTAACCAATCCTTTCGAACCTATTTTCTTGCTTTCCAGATTGTTGGCCAGCGTAATTTGATTTTTACAGGTATCTAAATGTAGAATATGAACAACTTTAAAAAGCTTGTCCGATGGAATATGATCAATCACGGTTCCATCTTTTAGTGCTGCTACTTTTAATTTCTTTTCCATAATATTAATGTGATAATGTGCCAATAAGATAATGTGCCAATATTTTAATTTGCTGATATATTAATGCTTCAAAATGAAAATCGATTATTATAATTAGAATATTTTTTATTGGCACATTGTCAAATTGACATATTAAATAATTGGCATATTAGCCAAAACCTTGCTTACAATTGCCTGACGAACATATAATCCGTTTTGCGCTTGTTGAAAATAATATGCTTTTTCGTTGCTATCCACATCTGGGTCAATTTCAGTAACACGCGGAAGTGGATGCAAAATTTTCAAACTTTTTTTCGAATTTTCAAGCATTTCGTTTTTCAGCGTATATACGTTTTTCACACGTTCGTACTCCATTAAATCCTGAAAACGTTCTTTTTGCACACGGGTCATATACAAAATGTCGGCATCATTGAAATTATCAGTTAACTCAGTCGATTCTGTGAATGGAATGTTATGTTTCTTACAAAAAACTTTGTATTCATCCGGCATTTTCAATTCTTCGGGAGCAATAAATTTGAAAGTAGGGTTGAAATGCGACATAGCCATTATCAATGAATGAACTGTTCGTCCATATTTTAAATCGCCTACCAGACAGATTGTTAAGTTTTCTAACGTGCCCTGAGTTTTAAGTATGGAATATAAATCGAGCAGTGTTTGCGAAGGATGCTGGTTGGCTCCATCGCCTGCGTTTATAACCGGAACAGGCGAAACTTCAGCGGCGTAACGTGCTGCACCTTCCAGCGGATGGCGCATCACAATGGCATCGGCATACGAACTTACCATGTGTATAGTGTCGTTCAGCGTTTCACCTTTCGACGAACTGCTGGTGGCAGCGTCCGAAAAACCGATAATGGAACCCCCAAGACGAATCACCGCCGTTTCAAAACTCAGGCGTGTACGCGTGGAAGGTTCGAAAAAAAGTGTGGCAATCACTTTTCCATCCAATGTTTTTCGATTGGGATGTGCCTCAAAATCTGCAGCCGAATCAAGAATCGAAAGAATTTCTTCCTTGCTGTAATCCGAAATAGATACTAAACTGTTGTTGCTCATAAGAATACCCCATACCCCTAAAGGGGCTTTAGTTAGTTTGTATTTTTATTTAAAACGCTTGAATATTTTATTTTGCACACTCTTGTTCCCCTTTAGGGGTTAGGGGTTAAAAAAAACCAACATAAATCATTTCTGATTTACATTGGTTCATTTATTTTAGAGGCAATCCTTCCAAAGCAACAATTTGAAATAAAGTTGCGCTGGTCGAAAAAATATCTGTAATTCATCGCTTCCATTTTTACGATTACAAAGATAGTTGAAATTTCGTAATGAGAAAAGCGTTTTTTAATGATTAAGATTTATTTTTCTTGAGTTTTTTTGCATTGGCTTTCATTTCATCCTCGTTCACTCTGTATGCAACAATTTTTTGTATAAGATCTATGGGTAAACTTTCATTTACCGGAAATTGTATCGCACCTTTCGATGTTTTATATGCTACAAGTTCGTCCTTGAAGACAATAATTGGCGAACCGGTCGGATAAAAGCCAATATGATTTTTATTGGCCGCAAAGTAAACCAACACACCATGAATTTTGTATGCCGGCATACCATAACTGATTATTTCTTTTGCATTAGGTATTACCTGCCGAATTATTTGTCGCATTTGATGCAGTAATGGCTGAATAAATTCGGGTTGTGCTGCAATGTAGTTTTCGACGGAGTCGTAAATTTTCTTTGAATCCATTTATTTTTGATGATTAAATTTGATAATTTCGGCGGCAATACTGATGGCTATTTCTTCGGGTGTATGACTGTTTATTGGAATTCCGATGGGACAATGAAGTTTTTTCAAGGTTTTTTCGTTATAACCATCACTCCTAAGTTTATGTAAGATTTCATTAATTTATTGAATATTTAATTGTTTTGCTATAATATTAACATTCAATTATACAGAGATGTTCAATTACAAACAAAAAAATAATGAACTATCAATTTGTTATCCTTTAATTTGTAATACTTAAACAATAATCGGTTTAATAATAGGAATTTTATTGTTAAATAATTATAAAATGAAATCATTTCAATTAGTTATATTGTTATAAATACAAATTATCAATTTAATTTGTAAATATTTCTGAATTCTCATTTGTCAATAAAAAATATTCCACTCTATTTAATCTATTTGCTCTCTTAATTTTACCAAATATGTAATAAGTAATAAATTAATTTATAAATAATTACGCCTTATGAAAAAATCTACTTTTTTAATTGCATGTACCCTTTTTCTTTTAGTTTCAGGTGCAAAAGCAACTGATATTACCGGTACTGTAACATCGAATAC
>CAYNHC010000309.1:0-4385 GCA_964396705.1 uncultured Paludibacter sp. | reverse complement strand
TTGCATTGGCTTCGAACAATAAATATCCTTCGTGGGGATATATGGCTGCCAACGGTGCTACAACTATTTGGGAATTGTGGAATGGCAATACAGCCAATCCTGCCATGAATTCCGGAAATCATGTTATGTTAATTGGAGATCTTGTGGCTTGGGCTTACGAAAACTTAGGTGGTATAAAATCGGATTACTCTAAAACAGCTTTTAAACATATTATTCTGAAACCTGATTTCTCAATTCCTGATTTGGAATACATAAACACTTCGTACGAAACTCCTTATGGTAAAGTGGTTAGCAATTGGAAAAAATCGTTAATGAAACTTCATTGGGAAGTTAGTATCCCAGTAAACACCACTGCCGAAGTACATTTACCTAATGGAAAAATTCAGAAAACAGGTTCAGGTAGTTACACTTTCGATGTGGATATTCCGCAGCAAAAAGCCATTATTACCAACGAATTTCTGTACGAAAAAGCTGATTTTCCGCAATGTCACTCGGCAACAATTGTCGAAACTACCAACGGAGATTTAGTTTCTGCCTTTTTTGGTGGAACGCGCGAAGGTGCACCTGATGTATGCATTTACACTTGCCGAAAAGACAAGGGAAGCAATACCTGGACAAAACCAGAATTGATGGCCGACGGAATTATCAGCGCCACCGAACGCAAGGCTTGTTACAATCCTGTTTTGTACCAAATGAACAACGGACCTTTGTATCTTTTCTATAAAATAGGTAAAAATGTAGCCGACTGGAAGGGATTTCTGAAAATGAGTAACGATGGGGGGCATTCGTGGAGCAAAGCCTTTCCCCTACCCGACGGATATTTAGGGCCGATAAAGAATAAAATTGTGGATGTGGATGGAAAATCCATTGCACCATCGAGCAGAGAAACGGGTGGTTGGAAGGTATATTTCGAAATAGCAGAAAATGGTGGACGAAAAACACATATTGTTGGACCGTTGGAAGCTGATAGCGCAGTAATGACGCAATACATGCTTCCCAATGGAAATCAGAAAGAAGATGCGGAATCGGGCGGTAAATCCATTCAAAAAACTATTCAGGCCATTCAACCGAGTATTCTGGTTCATAAAGATGGTCGTTTACAAATTCTTTGTCGCACCCGCAACGGACGAATAGCTACAGCCTGGAGTGCGGACAAAGGCGAAACATGGACACCGCTTTCGTTGACTGATTTGCCTAATAACAATTCAGGAACAGACGCGGTAACGCTTCAAGATGGACGCCATGTATTGATTTATAATGCAGTTACAACTCCTCCGGGTGCACCCAAAGGAGTTCGTACTCCATTGAATATTGCCATTTCGGACGATGGCGTGAACTGGAAAATGGTAATGACGCTCGAAGATTCACCCGTTTCGCAATATTCTTACCCCAGCATTATACAGGGAAAAGACGGGCGGATTCATGCTGTTTATACATGGCGACGCCAACGGGTAAAATATGTGGAGATAAAATTATAAAAGAACTCCCGCTAAAGTTAAACTTTAGCGGGAGTTTTTTTAGGTTGTAAAACACAAGAATCCTTTCAATTGCCAACCCATTTATAGGATGGCTAAATTTTAAATTATTGAAATGTGCTTTAGCCAAAATATATTTTGGAATTTGGCTAAAGCCGAAAACTTTTATTTCACTTTACCGGCAGCTAAAGCAGCCGGCAATTATAGCTAACATAACACTAAATTACTTTTTCTTTACGTCTGAACACGACTACAATACCATAAACGAGGGCTATACCCAACATTAACCATAAACCATCCGGTACAGGTACACATGTAGCTCCCGGTTCATCGGGAAGTGCTGGTGCATTTTGGCGTGATTCCCAAAGTTTGGTCTCGGAAGAACTTTCGTCAAACATAGTCGATTTGCTGCTTCCCCACATATCACTGTTTGAGGATGAATTGTCGAACAGCTGACCTGAACTGTTTTTTCCTGTATTTTGATTATTACTTTCTACAAGAGAACCGACTGCCATTGTACTGAAATTAAATGTCATAGTTATCAAAGCTGCCAACATGAACTTCAGTGAATTTTTATAAATTATATTTTTCATATTCTATCTTTTTCTTTAATGTTCGTAAATCTATTGATACTTTTTAGTTGTAAGTGTGAGTTCGGGTAGTCACTTGAATGTGCCCACCCGAACTGTTTATCTTGTTAGTTATTGTTCACTAATAGTTTAACCCTTACTTGTTGGGTTGCTGTACTAATGTCCATTATATACATTCCCGGTATATTCACATTAAATGAATTGTCGTTACTTATATTCGTGTATTGATAAACTAACTTACCTACTGCATCATACATATTTACGGCAGCTTTACCATTTAATCCCGAAAGGGTGACTTTCTTTCCATTGGTACGAATAAGAACGTCGCCATTTCCTGTATAGTTGAAACCGTTGGCTTCTTCTCCTGAAATTATCACACGGAATCTTGAACTAATATCTGTTGCAGACACATTGGTTTCGTAACTATAGTTCTGATTTACAAGGTTAGTCTGTGCTTTTGTTTCATTATCAATCAAAATCACTTTCTTCACATTGTACAATCTTTCTTTGTCTGTCAACGAAATGGTATAAATACCTGCCTTACCTGTTCTTACTTTCAAGTCAACTTGTGTGGTGTTCAATGGAAGTGAATTAAATGCAATACCTGCACAAGAACCAGGAGCCTCGGTATAAATCTGTGGTACGCTCATTACCGGACTCATTAGTTTTATTCCATCTTTGTATCTTTCAAAGTTTACTGAAGCATCTTCCTGAAGTCGGATACGCGTTTTATCCTGTGTAACCCCATTGGCAATTACCAATGATATTTCATCATTACTATTCATCGCTTTTACTGCTTTGAAGGTTTGATTGGAAGTCATAAATGTAACTCCATCGGCATCGCCCAGATTTTGAACAAAGAAGGATGAGAATGGATAAATCAGATAATCATCCCCTGCCATTACAGTATTATAGGTTTGAGCAGTGGCATCGAACACATAATATGGTTTATTACCAACGGCATCTTTCAAGTTATAGCCCGATACGAATGGTGCTCCAACTAAATTCCAACCATGATCACATTCACCTCTTGTGCCCGCATAATAGCTTGTTGTCACCTCAGTGTTTACACATGTAAATTGAGCTCCTGCAACTGATTTGAAATCTACAGATTGATAATCGTTACCACCTGCCAAAATATAACCTTTATTGGCAATGATCAATGAATCAGGTACATTTACATAATTTGAACCGTTGGTAAATCCATCATTTGCTCTTTTTTGTCCATCGTACTCTCCGATAAAGAAATCAGCATTAGCAGTTGTTAAATTACCCCATGCTGCTTTATCTCTTGTTTCTGCAATAAAAATACTGTCAGGATCAACATTGAATGGGAAGCTAACAAAACTCCATGGATAAACATTAGCATCATTAACGAATGCTTTACGAACTATGGCTGTAGCAGCGCTACCCATGGTTACAGTACAAGTGTTAGCTCCACAGTTGTTTATTATCTGACCTGCTTTTCCAGTTTCATCTACTTTGAAAATGACTTCATTGTCTATTTCCAATGTGCCGCAAACCTCCAAACGACCTGTGGTTTCAATTCTTAACGAATCACTTACGATATTGCTTCCATCCGGTATTTCTACTGTATGGAAAATGTAAGTTGGACGATCATTGGTTGGAGGTGTTGTGCTGTGTATCCAGTTTCCTGTTGCACAATCTAATCCTTCCCATATATCATTTGCCCAATCGGTTGCATCAGCAGTAGTGCGCCATGCGCAAACTGTCGAGAACAAAGCCTCTACAGTTTTATTGGCATCCATGGTTATATTTAATGTTCCATTAGCATTGCCTGTTGTAGGAACTCCATCTACTATCCATCCGGTAAACATATATCCGGGATTAGGAACGGGGGTTAGCACGTGACTCGTTCCTGTAGCATAATAAAACTCATCCGGGTTTCCGGTTGGTGTTCCTGCAATACTTTCGGAAATTGAACCATTCACTGAAATTTCAGTTAATATCTTATTCGCTTGTGTTACATCAATTATTTGATTGGCTGTAGCCGTGGTATGACCATCCGTAATCACATAAGGGAAAGTAACATTATCACCTACAAAGTTCGCAGTGGGTGTAAATGAAATAACACCTGCGATTGTAATGTTGACTGTACCATTCGGAACTGTGATTGACTGAGCTGTACCAGGGGTTAATGTAGTTCCATTAATTGAGACAATACTTAAAGGATCGCCATCAATATCTGTGTCCAATGCCAAAGGATTCAAAATTACACTTGTTGAATTATCTACAGTGTAATCATCATCAACTGCAATCGGAGCGTCATTTGTACCTGTGATTGTAATTACCAATTGTG
>CAYNHC010000308.1:0-4391 GCA_964396705.1 uncultured Paludibacter sp. | reverse complement strand
GAAAAATAAGTACTATTGAAAATTTTATTTGTTGTAAATATCCAATAACCAATTGTAGAAACTGTTTTTCCAAAGTTCTACCGAATGACCATTATTGTAGGCTAATCCAAATCCATGATTCCCTTTGGAGTAGATATGGAGTTCTGATTTATCCACTTCTTCAACTATGGTCGATAAAAATGGAATGACATCGTTCATCGGAAGTTTTTTGTCATCTCTTGCTACAGCCATAAAAAACGGTGGTAATTCACTTTTGTTTTTTACTTCTTTCAGAGCATATAACTTATTACCGTGATAAATCAGACCTACAAAAGCCGGTTTCCAATCAACCGTTCCTTCAGCATCAAGTGACCTGAACACAGTTCTTTCGCTCAACCAACCGCCTGCAGAAAAGCCCATAATTCCAACTTTATCTTTGTCGAAATTCAAACTGTCGGATAATTCTTTCATTTTCATAATGCTCGCTCTGGCATCTAAGTAAATGGCTCCTTTATAATCATTTATGGGTATAATAAAATTGCCTTTTTCATCTTTCCTGTTGGTTCTGTATTTAACAACCATGCAGTTTATTCCTTGCGCCGACAGCCAGATAGCTAAATCTGTTCCTTCCTTATCTAACCAATTATTTACCAAACCTCCACCGGGATAAATAACAACACCGATATGTTTGTTGTTTGTCGCTGACGCAGGATATAAAACATAGGTAGGAATCGAAATATTGCAAATAACCCTGTTTGCATGCGATAATGAGTTTGGATTTACCATTGAATCCACTACTGTTTCTTCTTTTGGATGACTAACCGGATTATTTTCAATGCCTTTTGGAAACAAAGGTATTTCACGGTTTACTTGACCCGATAAATAAGTGCAACTTAAAAATACTATAAGTGTGATTAAAAATGTTAGTTTTTTCATTTTTTTGTGAGTTAGATTATTTGATTTCGTTTTTCTTTGATCCACAATGCAAAACCGAAAAGTATTGCCATAAGAACTAAACCAGGTTCAGACATTCGTTGTGTGTCTTCGCCTAAGTCTAAGGACTTGTTACTTGATAAAACCTGTTTTTGTTTCTTTAACAACGCGGCTTTCTGTGCTTCGTTTTCTACGACTAAATAAGAAGTTACCGGTGTCATTACTTTTGACATGAAACTATATTTCACAAGCCTCAACCATTCTTTGTCCGAAGTTTCAGGATGTAGAATTTGCGATGTCCATTTCGCTTGCATGATCAAAGCAGATTCCCAACTTTTATCCTTTATTTCATTTTCCGATGTTTCAAAAATGTCAGACTTTAATAAAATGGTCGGTTTATTATTGTCAGGCAAATAGATGACAGCATTGTCGTTAACTTTATATTCCAAAACAGTATTGCCATTATAATTTGAAAGTGAGTCTGGAAGTGATTCAGATGGCTTTGTCATCAACGAATGTGGTTCTAAATTCCCTTTATCATTAAGACAGAAAAATAAATTGTTATCAGGAAAAGTCATTTTTAAATCTGAGAAATCCTTATCCAAAACTGCATTCTGAATACTGTCTGTAACTACTATTATAACAGGAAATGTATTACTTTTTTCTTTATACGAATTGACAAGTACTGTTTTAATTGCTCTGTCCAAATAAAAACCACCATCGAAAATTTGTGATTTGAAATGTTGCTTCCATTCGTTGTCATAAGGATAGGTTGTAACATAGCTGTTTACGAAACTAATTTGGGCATTTTCAGCCAGTGATTTATCCTTTTCAACAAGCTTTTCTATTCGTTTTGTAAATTCATTTGAGTATTTCTCAATTCCTGTTGAAACATCAACGATGAAATGGTAATATGGTTTCCTTTGTACTTTTTTTAGTGTCTGTTTTTGCTTCGACGAAACATAAACAACATCTTTGTTCTCAAAACCAGCACTCTGAATACTGTCAGGTTTCCCAAGTTTAATAACTTTATTGTCCAATGTCAGTTTAATTGGTTCCCTGTGTAACAATTCAATTCCTGTCTTTCTGACTTCATTTTTTGCAAATGGGAAAACTCTGAAAGCGACTTTGTTTCCTGTAAGGTAATACAGAATCCCCGGGTCTTTGTTTTCATTTCTAATATTGGAAAACACCCACATTGCTGATTTTTTCTCGGCCAAAATGCCCATTTCCTTTTTCTTTCCTACATACAAATAATAGTTGCTAATCCAACAGCCTTCTGGCAATTCGAAAACTGTTTTATATTCTGAAGGCCAATCATTGCCGGTATTATTTGTCATTTCAAGGTTAATCCAACTAACCCAGGCCTGTTGGGATTTATCATAAGTGCTTTTCGTCGAAATATTGGTAATTTTTACATTGTCATTTGTACTGATTTCCGGTGAAAGCTTAAATGAAGTTTTATCCCAAAATATCATTTCTATGCTATTAATCTTTGCATCGGATAAAGTCAAATTGTCTAAAACAAGCCAGTTAAAGTAGGAGGACAAATAAGGGATTTGGCTTCCGAGCAGAGTCTGATTGTTTTTATCTTTATAATAACTTACAACATTTAGCGTGTTTTGCAACGATGATTTATCTATTTTATAAGTTTTAGAGTAATCAGGACTGTAAATATAGTCGAGGGTTTCGTTTAATACATCCTTGTCATTCAGGTATTTGAAGGTAATAGAAACGGGTATAACCATAACACTACAAATAGAAATAAGCAGTATTGTATTTCGGGAAAAGAATTTGCGAAGAAAAGTAATATCTTTCGATAGTTCATTAACATGCAATACGAAAAGCAACAATGGAGTCAGCATTAAAAAACCTGTTCCTACGGCAATTATGGCAATAATGGACAACGGTAAAAAAGGAAGAAAAACCAGAAAGAAATATAATGTGTATGAAAATGTGATACTTCTACCAACGAACAAGAGAATTCTGTAAAGTTTATTTTCAGGGTTCGGAAGACATATAAAGATTCCGTTCACAATGGCAAGTGCATAGAACCAATAGCTCTTAAAATCTCCAAATACACCTGCATCATTAGATACAAAGCTACTCAAAAATTGCCCGTTGTTGACAGCTAAACCCACCAACGGAAGCACAATTGAAATAGGGATTTTCCATGCTAACTGATACTTTTGCCAAATATGATTCCTTTTTGTTGAAAGAATATATACAGCCCGTATTACGAAGAAAAGAAAAACCAAAGTTCCCACAATCACAAATATTAAGATAGTGTGAATACCAAAATCACCATCAACAGGTTTCCACAGAGGCATAATAACCTGAAAGAATAAATAAAAGGCTATGGGAACTATTATTGCAAATAAAAAGTTGCTTGAGGCTTTATGGTCTTTGTTTTCAGGAGTAAAGTGCAGTACCAATACAAATATTGAATAAGCTAATGTTGGCATCAGAAAAGTACCTACATAAATTACGCTATTTCCGGAAAACATCCATTGTGGAATATTGAAAGGAATAATCTTATCTATATGATAACCAAATAAATAAAGAAAAGGAATATAACATAGCAATGCAGCAACTCCGTAAAAAATTGAAATTTCTTTCTTCCTGAATATAAGATAGGCAGAATAACTTAAGTTCAAAACACCTAAAAACCCTAAAATAAAACCAAAAAGTTTCCATAGGGAAATATTTTCTTCAGTTAAAAGTGTTTTGATTACATTAAATTCTCCAATAAAAAGAACGAATAACACAATAATTGGTACTGTGTTAATAATTAAAAGCCATTTCGGGTTAAGTAAGTTTCGCATGTTGTTGTCTGTGGTTTATGTACTTTTCAGTGATATAATAGGCTATAATCAAAAATGTAAGGTTGGTTATAATTCCAATCGACTCGTGAATTATATGTTGCCAGTTTTCTTGAATGCTTTTAGTTTGATTTTGAATAATGATAGAAGCAAAAATCCTTGATGTGTTTACAAAAAGTGTCAATAAATAACTAAGAAATAGAGCAATAGGAATTGCCAAAAACTTTCTCATGTTCTTGTCAGAATATTTTAGAAACAAATATGTCAACATAACGAAGCAAATAAGCCAAAAATTATAACCTGAACAAGATTTGTCGATTATAATGTTTAGTTTTTCATGGTAGTAACCGCTGTTTGCCAAATAGACAGATTTTGTGCCTGTCAAAATCTCAATAAATTTGTCGGTCGGTTTCAGTAAAAAGAACAAACTATCGTTTTCAGCTATCGTAAATAAATATTTCAACAGAATGACTAATCCCGCTGCAATCAAATAATAGGGTAAGTTTTTATTTACTTTCATTTTTTTTAGTATTGCTGGTAATGGCTAAGGCATTTAGCTGCACCGTTGTACGGCATGTTCCATTTGCGGGAGCGTTCTTAGACCATCAGCTTACGGACAAAGAATGCCGAAGCTTCAGGACTACAAAATTCGATGCA
>CAYNHC010000307.1:0-4401 GCA_964396705.1 uncultured Paludibacter sp. | reverse complement strand
GAAATTGGTCTTACACGCATTGTAAATGGTGTAATTATTGAATCTAAATCATGGTTAATAAAACCTGCCTGTTTTCCTTATATGAATCCCTGGAATCAGTGCGTTCACGGAATTTCTACTGCCGATATTGCTAATGCTCAAACATTTGAAGAATTATGGCCAATTCTGAAGCCTTGGTTAGATGAAAGTATCATAGTGGCTCATAATGCTGCTTTTGATATGAATGTATTGCGATCAGCTTTAAATCATTACGATTTGGCAGTTCCATGGATTGAATATTTTTGCAGTGTAAATCTATCGCGCAAAGTTTGGAAAGAATTACCAAGTCATTCGCTTGGTAACTTATGTGATTATCATAATATTCGTTTTAAACATCATCGTGCCGGCGATGACGCTAAAGCTTGTGCAATCATTACGATGAAAGCTTTTGAAATATTAAATGCATTATCAGTTGAAGATGGATTAAACAAAACCAAAATTCAACTAAAAAGATTACAAAAATAAAAAGATTGATTTTATGAAAATTTTGATGATATTTTAATTGTATCTATTTTCTTATAATTTATATTATGTCAAATAGGTTTTATGAAATCCTCCGCTTCACTTAAAAACCTCAAAATATTCAATTCTCACTCTCATTTTAAATACTACGTCTTAGCATCTCCTTAAATGGCTTTGGGGTCACAAAAAAAGCTGCAATTAGCAGCTTTTAAAATTTAGTCAAATAATGCAGCGATTTTCATTCTAAAATCAAATAATAATTTAATTTCTTCCGGTGTATCAATTTTTCCGTCAAAAGTTTGCAGATATTCAATATAAGCATTTTTGATTTGATCAAAATTTGGATGTTTTCCTAATTTTTTGAAAATATCATTCGATAACAAATGCGGTTCTTTTCCAAGACTTAAGTCAGTTAATGCTTCTACAATCTCTTCTGATCTTTCCTTAATTTCTTTTTCATTCATAATAAGTTACTTTTAAGTTAATAATTTAATTTTGCTTTATACTTATCACAAGATTCAATTCGTCTAATTGAGACTGATCAATTACTGATGGAGCATCAATCATAACGTCACGTCCTGAATTGTTTTTTGGAAATGCAATACAGTCACGAATACTGTCGAGACCAGCAAAAAGCGAAACTAAGCGGTCAAGTCCAAATGCTAATCCACCGTGAGGAGGCGCTCCATATTGGAAAGCACTCATTAGGAAACCAAACTGTGCCTGAGCTTTTTCGGGTGTAAATCCAAGCAATTCGAACATACGTTTTTGCAACGAACTATCGTGAATTCTGATAGATCCACCACCTAACTCTACTCCATTGATAACCATGTCGTAAGCTGTTGCTCGTACTTGTCCCGGATCTGTATCAAGTAATGGTACATCGTCTAAGTTTGGTGATGTAAATGGGTGATGTGTAGCATAATAACGTTTAGTTTCTTCGTCCCATTCAAAGAGTGGAAAGTCAATAACCCATAGTGGAGCATAAATATTCTTGTCGCGAAGTCCTAACTTCCCTCCTATCTCAAGGCGTAATTCGCAAAGTGCTTTCTGAGTTTTTATTTTGTCACCAGCCAATATCAGAATTAAGTCACCGGGTTGAGCATTAAACAAAGCACAAATTGATTTTAATTCGTCATTTGAATAGAATTTATCAACTGAAGATTTGAAAGTTCCATCCATTTCGCAACGAATATAAACCAATCCCTTCGCTCCTATTTGTGGACGTTTTACAAATTCGGTCAGTTCGTCAATTTGTTTGCGGGTATAACTTGCACATCCTGTGGCACATATTCCTCCAACATACGCAGCACTGTCGAATACCACGAAATTTTTACCTGAAACTGCTTCTTTCAACTCAACAAACTTCATCTCGAAACGAATGTCAGGTTTATCAGATCCATAATATTTCATGGCATCGTGCCAGGTCATACGTGGAAATGCTTCGGTAAAATCGATATTTTTTACAAATCTGAATAAATGTTTCATCATTCCTTCAAAAGTTTGTAAAACATCTTCCTGTTCAACGAACGACATTTCGCAGTCAATTTGAGTAAATTCAGGTTGACGGTCGGCACGTAAATCTTCATCGCGGAAACATTTGGCTATCTGGAAGTAACGGTCGAAACCTGAAACCATAAGTAACTGCTTAAATAGCTGAGGTGATTGTGGCAAAGCATAAAATTCACCGGCGTTCATACGCGAAGGAACCACGAAATCGCGTGCACCTTCAGGAGTAGAACCTATCAAAACAGGTGTTTCAACTTCCAAAAAATTCATTTCATTCAGGTACCTACGGGTTTCAAATGCTATTTGATGGCGCAAAATCAGATTACCGCGAACATTATTTCGTCTCAAATCCAAATAACGGTATTTCATGCGAATATCGTCACCACCATCTGTATTATCTTCGATGGTAAATGGCGGAGTTTCTGATTCATTGAGAACCTGAAGTTCATCAACCAGAATTTCAATTTCTCCGGTTGGAATATTTGCATTTTTATTACTACGCTCAGCAACAATACCTGTAATCTGAATCACGAACTCCCGTCCCAGTTTATTCGCAGATTCAAAAAGTTCAGCATTAACTTCATTATTGAAAACTAACTGAGTAATACCGTAACGATCACGAACGTCAATGAACGTCATTCCGCCCATTTTACGAATGCGTTGTACCCAACCCGAAAGTGTAATGGTTTTACCTGAATCAGTAAGGCGTAAATCGCCGCAAGTGTGTGTTCTGTACATATAAAAAATTAAATATCAATCGATTTATAATAATAAGATGATGCATTATTTTAAAAATTCATATTCATTGATACTTCTTTTTAATATGAATTTTAATTAAACAAATGGTGAAAACAAAAGTACAAAAAAACTCTGTTATTTTAATCTGAAGATAAAAAAGATGCAAAGAAAAATCCTTGCATCTTTTTTAAATATAATCATGCTGATTATCGAATTAACAGTTTATCCAATTGTAACTTCAGTATTGATTTTTCTGACTAGACCTTCGAGAACTTTTCCAGGACCTAATTCTGTAAATATTGTGGCGCCATCAGTTATCATATTTTTTACGGTTTGTGTCCAGCGAACAGGAGCAGTTAACTGTTCAATCAGATTTTGTTTGATTGCCGAAGGATCTGTTTGTGGATATGCATTAACATTCTGATATACAGGACAAATCGGAGTACTAAATGTAGTAGAGTTGATTGCTAATTGCAATTCTTCTCCGGCAGGTTGCATCAATGGAGAGTGAAAAGCACCACCAACAGGTAATTTCAATGCACGTTTTGCACCTTTTTCTTTTAAAATAATACAAGCTTTGTCAATACCATCGATCGAACCGGAAATAACCAACTGTCCGGGACAATTATAATTGGCAGGTACCACCACAGCATCTTTTATTGAATCGCATGTTTCTTCAACTTCTTCATCGCTTAAACCAATTACAGCTGCCATTGTTGAAGGTTCAACTTCACAGGCTTTTTGCATAGCCATGGCACGGGCGTAAACCAATTTCAAACCATCTTCGAAAGATAATGATTTAGCTGCAACAAGTGCTGAAAACTCACCTAAAGAATGTCCGGCAACCATGTCCGGCTTAAATTCATTACCCAATACTAATGCAGAAATTACCGAATGTAAAAAAACCGCGGGTTGAGTTACTTTAGTTTGTTTCAGGTCTTCAGGAGTACCATCGAACATTAAATCAGTTATACGATATCCAAGTATTTCATTCGCTTTTTCAAAATATTCTTTTGCTAAAAGTGAATTTTCGTATAAATCTTTACCCATTCCAACAAATTGTGCTCCCTGTCCGGGAAAAATATAAGCTTTCATACAGTTATTTTAAAATTTAATTTTTCTGAAATTCGGCTGCAAAAATACCATTTTTTATACATATTACAAAATTATGTCAGGCAGATAAATTATTCTATTTATATAATTGATTGATATTAAATGATTTATTGTGTTTATTCAATACAATTTTTGTGAACTGAATAAATGAATTAAATTTGTAGCAATAAAACATAAATAAATGGAAATAATTAATAAATACTTTAAGTCGCTTTCAGATATACAAATTGCTCAGTTTGAAGCGCTTTATAATTTATATTTTGAGTGGAATTCTAAAATAAATGTGATTTCGAGAAAGGACATTGAGAATTTGTACGAACATCATATTTTACATTCACTCTCAATAGCTCAGATAATCCGGTTTAAAGAAGGTTCTAAGGTTTTAGATGTTGGAACAGGTGGCGGTTTTCCGGGCATCCCACTGGCAATATTGTTTCCGGAAGTTCAGTTCGTTTTGATTGATTCCATCGGAAAAAAGATTAAAGTAGGAATGGAAATTTCAAGTGCTATTGGTCTTAAAAACATTGTTTTAAAACATGA
>CAYNHC010000306.1:0-4415 GCA_964396705.1 uncultured Paludibacter sp. | reverse complement strand
TTATTATTTTGAATCAGATGTTTTTACCTTTTCAATGTTTCCAATGTTTCCTTACAAAATTTTTTAAACGCAAAGTCTCTAAGACGCAAAGTGAAAAACTGAAAGTTTTTCACTTTGCGTTCTTTCTTTTCTTTTTGATTATCAGATGTTTGAATCTTTGCGACTTTGCGTTAAATTTTTCTTTTAATAAATTTCTTTAGATGTTATTATTCTATGATAAAAATCTAATAATCATTAAATTAAGTTGTTTTATAACGACCAATTAGTTTCAATAATCACGAAGAAAGTCAATTATACGTCAATGGATTGAATTTCGACCAGAAGTTCATCTTTCATTACAGATTGTCCGGATTGAATACGAATTTTCCGGATTACACCGTTACAGGTTGCATTAATTTCATTTTGCATTTTCATTGCTTCAAGACATAAAATCGGTTCGCCTTCGTTAACCAAATCGCCCTCGGACAAGAAAATATCTGTGATTTTTCCGGGCATTGGTGCAATTATATTATTTGCGTCAATTTTATTTGCGTCCTGATTTATCATGCCTTTTCGCACATACGAAAAAATCGATTCGATACTGAATTTATATTCAATTCCGTTTACTTTTATCACGGCCTTATTCTGATCGCGCGATACAAGTTCACAATGAAAACGTTTACCCTTCCAGTCGAAAGCATAGTGAAAATCTTCCTGTTCAACGAAGTTTATATCCTGTTCCACACTGTTAATTACAGGGTTTGATTCTTTTGGAATATAAATCTTATATCGTTTTCCGTTATCGCGTACAGCTATGAATAACCGTGAAGCATCTCTTTTATAAATATATGAAGTACCCATTTATTTAATATTTAGTTATTAGAAATCAGAGAAATAAGAAATTATGTAATGCAAATAGTTTATTTATAGGGTTTTAATAATTTCTTATTTTCTTATTTTCCTATTTTCTATTTAGCATTAATAATTTAACCTTTTGTTTAACACCCACACATTCAGTGAGTCGTGTTTATAAGTCGGTAAATCGGACGAAAGTTGCAGATATTCAGAAGCATACATGATGGTTGCTGCTAAAGCTCCAATCATTTCATCATCTTCATTTTCGAGCATTTCAGGCGTAAAAACCTGATCTATCCAACGGGTTGTATATGTTGCATTTACAAAATCAGAATGTTGCAAAACTGTACGGCAAAATGGAACAGTTGTTTTCAATCCGATAAGACTGAATTCGTATAAGGCATCAAGTGTTTTTTTAATTACATCTCCCCTATCCTTTCCATGTACAATTATCTTTGCAATCATGGAATCGAAATATGGTGTTACTACTGAATTACCTTGTACGCCAGTTTCAATCCGGATAAAGTCAGCAGTTGGAAAATGAATTTTGTCAATTAAACCTGTTTGAGGACTGAATCGGTTTTGCGGATCTTCGGTGTTAACCCGACATTCTATTGCCCATCCATTAATTTTAATATCATCCTGTTTCAAAGTCAATTCTTCACCCAATGCAATACGAATTTGCCAATCGACCAAATCAACGCCTGTAAGCATTTCGGTAACGGGATGTTCTACCTGAATGCGTGTATTCATTTCCATAAAGAAATATGAACCATCTTCATCCATGATAAACTCAATAGTTCCTGCCGAATAATAACCAATGGATTTTGCAAAGCGGACAGCCATTTCGCCCATTTCTTTCCTCATTTCGGGAGTTACACTGGCAGAAGGAGCTTCCTCCATGATTTTTTGATGTTTGCGTTGCAACGAACATTCACGTTCACCCAAATGAACTACATTACCATGTTTATCGCCAAGAATTTGAAACTCAAGATGTTTCGGATTTTGCAGGTATTTTTCAATAAACATATCTCCGTTTCCAAATGCAGCTAATGCCTCATCAGATGCCGATTTGAAATTACGTTCAATGGTTTCAGGCTTCTCAACAATACGCATCCCACGACCTCCACCACCTGCCGATGCTTTAAGTATAACAGGATAACCTATTTTATTGGCAAATTCCTTTGCTGCCTGTGCATCATTTACCGGACCATCACTTCCGGGCACCAAAGGTAAACCGGATTTTATTGCCATACTTTTTGCAACTGTTTTCAAACCCATTTCGCGAATTAATTGCGGTGAAGGTCCTACGAAGTTAATATTGTTTTCGATACATAATGCAGCAAAATCAGGATTTTCAGATAAAAATCCATAACCCGGATGTATCAGGTCAATATTATGATCAATAGCTAATTGCACGATTCGTTCGGCATCAAGAAAAATTGCTTTTTCATGCTGACTGTCTTTGGAAGGTATAATTTCATCTGCATACTTTAAATATAAAGCATCGGGTTCTTTATCACTTTGAAAAACAACTGCCAACATACCGAGTTTGTGCGCCGACCGGATAATTCGAATGGCAATTTCACTTCTGTTGGCTATTAAAATTCGTTTCTTCATTCTATTTTAATATTATTAAGCAAGTTTTAATTTGCAATTAATTTCCTAATTATCAACTATGAATTATCAATTATGAATTGTTAAATTATTTAAAGTGGGATACTACCGTGTTTTCTGGCAGGCTTATGATATTGCTTATTCGAAAGTATTTCGTAAGCAGTAATCAAAATTTCCCGGGTTTTTGAAGGTACAATCACTTCATCAATTAAACCAAATTCTTCAGCTTTGTAAGGATTTGCAACTTCATTCTTATATTTATCAGTCAGGATCTTCTCCAATTCAGCTTTATTTTCAGCCTTTGACAATTCATGTTTATTTACAATTTTGATAGCTCCTGCAGGTCCCATTACAGCAATTTCGGCAGTTGGCCATGCAAAGTTAAAATCACCACCGGTATTTTTACTACTCATCACAATGTATGCACCACCATATGCTTTTCGGGTTATTACAGTGATTTTAGGCACTGTAGCTTCACAGAAAGCGTATAAAAGTTTTGCACCGTTACGGATAATTCCGTTGTGTTCCTGTTCAATTCCCGGTAAAAATCCGGGCACATCTTCAAGTATCAACAATGGAATATTAAAAGCATCGCAAAAACGCACAAAACGAGCTCCTTTTACACTTGCATTAATATCAAGTGTACCTGCCATTACTTTAGGTTGATTGGCAACAATTCCAATTGATTTACCATTTAATCGGGCAAAACCCACTAATATATTCTGTGCCCAACGTTCGTGAACCTCAAAAAAAGTATCTTTATCAACAATGATATTGATAATGTCCTTCATATCGTAAGGACGGTTGGAATCATCAGGAATGATTTTATTCAGATAATCTTGTCGTGACTTGTATGAACTCGATTGATTTGAAATAGGAAGCGCTTCATAATTATTGGATGGAATGTAAGATAACAATTTGCGTATAAGCATAATAGTATGTTCTTCGTCGTCTGAAACAAAATGTGCAACACCGCTTTTAGATGCATGAACATTGCCTCCTCCAAGACCTTCCATATCTATTTCCTCATTCAAAACCTCCCTTACTACATCGGGACCTGTTACAAACATATATGAAGTTTGATTGGTCATAAAAATAAAATCGGTCAAAGCCGGTGAATATACAGCTCCACCCGCTGCTGGACCAAGAATGGCAGAAATTTGAGGAATAATTCCGGAAGACTGAACATTGTTACGGAAAATGGTTGCATAAGCCGAAAGACTTTTTACTCCCTCCTGAATACGAGCACCACCCGAATCCATTAAACCTACGATAGGTGCACCAAGTTTCAACGCCATTTCCTGCACTTTAGCAATTTTCATTCCATGAGCATACCCCAAAGAACCGCCTAACACAGTGAAATCCTGCGCATAAGCAAATACACTTTTCCCCTGTACCAATCCACGGCCCACTACAACACCATCGCCAAAATTGTGTGGTCTGCTGCTTAACGGACTTTGCACTGGCGAAACAAATGCATCAAATTCAAAGAATGTACCTTCGTCGAATAATACATTAATACGTTCACGTGCGGTAAGTTTTCCTTTCAGGTGTTGTTTCAGAGCTGCATTATCCTCCATTTCCTGAAGTGATTTAATTCTTTGCTCAAATACTTTTTCTTTATTCATTTTTTTAACTGTGAAATCAATTCTTTTACTTTACATCAAATCTCTGTTCTATCATCTAACAGTACAGATTAGTTTTCGTTCAATAATTATATAACAAAAAATAATTGCACAAAAGTAATACTAATGTGCAAATATTTAACTAATTCTATGTTTTTGAACGTAAAAAAGTTTGAAGTTTTAACAAGAAAATTTATATATTCATAATATATTCTGCTGAAATATAGCTATTTAATTATATAATATAAATTTTAAATTGAATTAAAAAAAAGAATGGAATTGATTTAAAAATGAATTAATATAAATTTTAAACGAACAACCAAAGCATAAAAACCACTA
>CAYNHC010000305.1:2823-4427 GCA_964396705.1 uncultured Paludibacter sp. | reverse complement strand
ATTTGAGATATGTATTTATACTATAGCCCAAGGATAATAAAAATAGTCCAATTAAATTAATTGGACTATTTTATATATTCATTTGGTATTACTTTTGTCGATTATTATTTTCTCCACGCTCCCTCATTCTTTTCTCGCGTTCAGCTCGGTTCGCCAGGTATTTTTCGAATTTTTCTTTGCCAATAATTTTTTCAAGTTCTGCATCATCAACTTTACGTTGCGCTTGAAATTGTTCTCTTCGATCAGTATTTACATCCTGATTTTCTTTTCTGATTTTTTCGCGATTGGCTTCTTGTTTTTCAAACAATTCGAGCACTTTTGCTTTCTCGTCTTCTGTTAATTCTAATTGTTTTGCCAATCTTTCTGCCCGATCTTTTGCCGTAAATTGCATTCTTTGACCGCCGCCTTCTCTACCTTGACCGCCACGACCTTGCTGATCTTGAGCACTTGTTGAAATTCCTAATGATAGAATTGCTGCTAAAGCTAACATTACATACTTTTTCATTTTTCTTAATTTTAAAATTAAATAAATTTTGTTGTTTGTATGCTTTGACTGCTTGGGTTTCAATTAGTTTAATGAGCAAGAGTAAGTTTGAAATAATTAACAATTGCTTCAGTGTAAAATATGTTTAAGCATGCAACTTTATAAAATATCTTTGTCTTTCAACTTATCATATTTGCTGAAGCGTTTTGTTCCTAAAATATTTTTAATTTTCTCTTTTTGTGTAGCTTTCACCAATTTCATTTTTTCTTTTTCTGCTTTTTTAGGATAATTTGCAGCTTTTATTTTTTCTTTATCTGTTTTTGCAATTTTGAAAATATTTAGAACCTGTGATTTTTCTTTATCGTTCATTTCTATATATTTAGCCATTTTTTCCACTCTCTGTTCAGGTGTAAGTTTCACTTCCTTCACTTCATCTTTAGTTGTTGATTTTTGTTTTGGCCCAGCAAAACAGACAGCGCTAAATGGTAAAAAAAGTATTAATAATGATAAAATTAGTGTTCTCATGGAATTTTGTTTGAGTTTTTTTATTTGTAAATATTAGTCTGGTTCAATGAATTTTCTATTCAAATTTAACGAATGCTTCAGCTTCATCTAATGTTTCAATTTTTCCCACATCAATCATTTTATAATTGTCTGGTATGAAGCCGGTTATATTATTGGAACTTGCATTTTTCAGATAAAAGTCAATAATAGGGTATTTTGCTTCTAAATTTTCCATTAAACTAAAAACATCAGGTGAAAGAATTTGTATTCCCGAAAATGCAAGTTTATTATAAAAAGCAGGATTTTTAAGTCCTTCTGGTTTTGTTTCGCCTGTTTTTTCGTTTATCCAGCCTTGTAGCCTTAAATCATCATTGAATAATAAATACCGAAATGTATGACGCTGATTTACCACTAATGTTGCAAGTGAATGAGTTTGTAAATGTTTTTGATATAAAAGCGTTAAATCAACATTCGAAAGTATATCTACATTATGTACCAAAAACGGTTTTCCATCATCGAAAAACCATGCTGCCTTACGGATTCCACCACCTGTATCAAGAAGATAATCGCGTTCATCCGAAATTTCAATCCGAATATTGAAGTTGTTTTTCGATTT
>CAYNHC010000305.1:0-2723 GCA_964396705.1 uncultured Paludibacter sp. | reverse complement strand
ACTTCTACGCCGAACTTTTCATTAATGTGTTCCGCCATTCTTTGTGCAGAATATACCGATCGATGCTGACCGCCTGTGCAACCGAAACTTACCATTAAATTGGTAAAACCTCTGTCTTTATATCGCTTTACAGATGCATCCACTAAGTTATATGCATTATCCAGAAAAGTCAAAATTTCTCCATCTTCTTCCAAAAACTGTATGACAGAATCGTCCAATCCTGTTGCATGTGCATATCGTTCGTATTTGCCTGGATTATTCACAGCTCTGCAATCGAAAACAAATCCACCTCCATTGCCCGAGTCATCATTTGGAATTCCTTTTTTGAACGAGAAACTGTACATTTTAACTACTAAAGGTTTCAGTACCGATACTTCTCTGAATTGTCTGAGTTCAGTCATCTGTTTAAGTATCTCCAATAGATAGGGATAACCCGAAATTTCGTTTCTTAAAATGATTCGTAAATTTTCGAGTGCAAATGGAATACTTTGTAAAAAATGGGGTTTTTTCTCAAAATATCCTCGGAAACCATATGCTCCCAATACCTGCAAAGTACGAAAAAGCACAAAATGCTTCAATTGCTCCCTGAAAGCAGTTTCATCTATTGGCATTAATACTTGTAATGCATTTAAATATTCCTGCAACAATTCTGTTCTGAGTTCTTCGCTGTAGTTGGCTTTTGCCTGCCATAGAAACGAGGCCACATCATAGTAAAGTGGTCCTTTTCTTCCTCCCTGAAAATCGATAAAGTAAGGTTCCTCATTTTTAACCATCACATTACGACTCTGAAAATCGCGGTACATAAAAGTATTGGTTTGCGAACGCAACAAGATATCGGACAGTTTCTGAAAATCATCTTCCAGACGGTTTTCCTGAAATTCCAGACCGGTCGATTTCAGAAAACAATATTTAAAATAATTCAAATCCCAAAGTATCGACCGTTCGTTAAACTCGGGTTGAGGGTAACAAACCGAAAAATCGAAATTTTTAGCGCCATTCACCTGTACTGCAGGCAATAAACGCATTGTTTTGCGAAGCATTTCCTTTTCAGGTTCGCAAAATACACCTGTTTTTCTACCTTCGGCTATATAATTGAAGAGTAAAGTATCTCCCAAATCTTCCTGTATATAAAACCGTCCATCATCGGTTTGTGCTAGTACCCGTGGAACCGGTAATCCCTGTTTTGAAAAATGAGATGACATTTCAATAAAGGCTTTATTTTCTTCTACAGATGTGCCTTCCACGCCAATTATCGATGTTTTCTTACTTTCAATACGAAAATATCTGCGGTTTGAACCTGAAGCTGAAAGTTCTTCTTTTGACAAAAGTTTTTCGCTGGTATATTGAGTAAACAGAGATTCTAATTCGTTCATGATTTTATTTTTGTCAAATTTTTTATTGCAAAGATACAAACATCATTTTAATGATTGCTATATGATAAAGAAAATCCGTTTCAAATTTATTTTATCTATAATTTTGTTTTAATATTGTTGAAACTTAATTAAATTTGTAGCAAAATACAAATTTTAAAATAATGTAATCCTTTTGAAAAGTTTTATTCATTCATTTTTTACTTTATTACTCCTGATTGCATTTACAGGTTATTTAAAGGCAACAGATGTGCTATTTAACGTTGTAGTACCTGTGCTAACTCGCGAATGTTGGATTGTCGGAAATTTTAATGGCTGGAATCCTGCCGATGCAAAGAAATGTACATCGATTGACCCGACGCATTATAGGATAATGCTTAACAACTCTACATGGAAAGATAGTATTACAATTTCAAACCTTAAATACCAATATCTAAGTCAGAATTGCGATTGGACTTATGTGGAACGTGGAAAAGATGGAAATTATGTTGCAGAAAGAACATACAAAGCGGGGGTTAATGATACTGTTGCAAACTGGGCAGCCGAAATCTATGAATCTATTATACCAATTAGAGTAACTACTCCAAAAGGAACAAAACATTGCTTTATTTATGGAGATTTGTTTGGTCAGGAAATTTCTGTTGGAAGTTATGAATTATATGATACATTACTAAATAGTGATAGTACTGTTGTCTTTTTCGCTTTTATCCCGTCTGTATCCAGATGTTCCAATAATATATTGTCTTTTCGGTTTAGTTCTGGGCCAACGTTAGATTACGACCAACTTATACCTTCTGATAGTTTTGGTGCTTCGGATTTAAATCCTGTTGTATATGCCTGGAAATCAATTTATTCTTCAGTTCCCCAGTTATCTACAAATAAAGTAAAAATTTATAGTACATCTTCAGAAATTATTATTGAAGGTACAGAAAAGAATGATATTGTAACTATTCAAAATATTGTAGGTCAAACAATAAAATGTTTTAAATCTAATGCTGAACCCATTGTTTTTAAAGCACAAAAGCATGAAATTTATTTTGTAACAACTCCTTTAAAATCAGTAAAAATAACATTGAATTGATTTTTTTGATTTTAAAAAGTGAGAATGTAAATACATTTTTAACAGCATTTTTAAGGCTTTGTTTTTAAACATCTCCGATTTCAAATCATTAATTGTACTTCTTAAATTATGAATTATGCATTAGTTTTTGTACTTTTGCATCAATTTGTATATAAAAAGATTATGAGTACAGAACTTAGTGAACAAGAACAATTCAGACGCCAAAGTCTGAATGAATTACGTAACCTCGGCATCGATCCTTATCCTGCCGCATTGTATCCAACCGACGCATT
>CAYNHC010000304.1:1725-4429 GCA_964396705.1 uncultured Paludibacter sp. | reverse complement strand
GAACCCTGAAAGGGTTCAATATGTAAATTGCTGTTATTGAACCCTTTCAGGGTTCATGCATTTGGTTATTCGTTACCCACGGGTTTCACCCGCGGTTATTCATATTAAAGTCCTTCGGACTTTTAAAACAAATAATTTATTGAATTTTTAGAAATCTTATATCGAACTCACGTTAAAATAATAAACCTCCCAACTATCTTTTATTTTGAACATTAATGAATATTTTAATGAATAATTTATCTCCTTATTACGAATTAGCCCGAGAATTTGCCCTTTCGACCAACCGCAGTATATTCCTTACAGGCAAAGCCGGCACCGGAAAAACCACTTTTTTACACCAACTTCAAAAAGTCACAAAAAAGCAAATGGCCATTGTTGCGCCTACGGGTGTGGCTGCCATCAATGCCGGTGGAACTACCATGCATTCATTTTTTCAATTGCCGTTTACACCTTTTTTGCCAACTGTAGAAGGTCGTAAAGAACTGATAGAGAAGACAAAAATGCAGGGTTCAAGGCGAAAAGTATTGCAGGAACTCGAACTGCTCGTGATTGATGAAATTAGCATGGTTCGAGCCGATGTTCTCGATGCGGTTGATGCCATTTTGCGACATTTTCGGTATCGGCAAAATGAACCATTCGGAGGAGTTCAGGTCATTTTTATAGGCGATATGTTTCAGCTTTCGCCGGTAGCTGTGGATGAAGAATGGAGATTGCTGGCACCTTTTTACAGGAGTCCGTATTTTTTTCACAGTCAGGTCATTCAACACCAACAACCTGTTTACATTGAGTTGGACAAAATCTTCAGACAAACCAATGTTGATTTCATACGGGTATTGAACGAAGTACGTAACAATTGTTTATCCGACAGCGGTTTGAAACTTCTTCAGAGTAGATACAATCCACAATTTGTACCACCAAAAGATGATACATACATAACATTAACTACACACAATTACAAAGCAGACCGTACGAATATCGAAGAATTGAAGCAATTGAAAGGGAAATCCTATTTCTTCGAAGCGGATATAAAGGGTGATTTTCCTGAAAAAAGTTATCCTACCGAAAAACGAATGGAATTAAAAATCGGCGCTAAAGTAATGTTTATCAAAAACGATAACGAAACGCCCCGCCGTTTTTTTAATGGAAAAATCGGCATGATCGAATCTATTGAAGATGATATTATAACAATAAAATGTCCGGATGATGATTATTCCATCGATTTGGGAAAAGTAGTTTGGGAAAATATACGGTATTCCACCAACGAAACCACCAAACAAATTGAAGAAAATACGCTCGGAACATTTGTTCAATTTCCTTTACGCCTGGCATGGGCAATAACTATCCATAAAAGTCAGGGACTTACATTCGACAAGGCAATTATCGATGCAGGTGATGCTTTTGCTGCCGGTCAGGTTTATGTGGCGTTGAGTCGTTGTCGAAATTTGGAAGGAATGGTGCTGTGGAGCAAAATTAATCCTTACAGTATTGAGAACGACCGTCAAATCGTTGAACACGAACGCAACAAAATACCGCTTGAAGAACTTGAGATTCAACTTGATGAATCAAGAAATCAATTCAGGAAATATGTTCTGAATCAACTTTTCGATTTTAGGACAGGTATTGGTCATGCCTCACGAATCATTCGCGAAGTAGAAGGTGTTGCAGGGTCATTCAATGAAGAAACACTCCCATTTCTGAAGGTAATTTTAAAGCAAATTCAAAACATTCAGGAAATTGCCGGAAAGTTTCAAAATCAATTGGAAAAAATCATTAGTGAAACACCTGTAAATGAAGACTATTTAACGGAAAGACTGAGCGCTGCCACTTCATTTTTCAAAGATAAAATCACGACACTTCTCGAAACTTTTCAACAATCGCCCGCTACAACCGATAGCCGCGAGAATGCACGCGATTATAATGATCAGCTACGTAGTAATTTCGCTTATATGGCTCAAAAATTACACGTACTGAAAGGTTTGAAATATCCTTTCTCAGTGGATGATTATTTCGAATTGAAAAACACTTTTCTTGTTCCGGATTTCAATGTTAATTCATATTCCAAAACCGGATCGTCTAAATTCGTTTCTTCACGAAATCCAAAGTTATATTATGAACTGGTGAATCTCCGCAATCAACTGTGTGAACCGTTTGATTTGCCAATTTACATCGTTGCAGGGAGTAAAACATTAGTTGAAATGGCTGATTATTTGCCGCTTACAGAGAATGATTTATTGAAAATCAGCGGCTTTGGACCTGCAAAAGTTGAGAAATACGGAAGTCAGTTCATTGAAATAATTAAAAAATATTGCGCTGAATATAAGCTTTCAACTCAAATAGATGAATTAAAAACAGTAAAGAAAGAGAAAGAAAAGGAAAAGAAAGAGAAAAAACAAAAGGGCGATTCGCACAAACAGACCTTAGAATTTTTCAAAACCGGCAAATCCATCGACGAAATAGCCACAGAACGTGGTCTTGCTGTTTCAACAATCTGCTCCCATTTATTCGTTTATGTGAATAGTGGATTATTGAATATAAACAAGTTTATTTCACCCGAAAAACGTGAAATAGCCATGAAACTTATGGAGAATATTGAAGAAGGAGGTTCGGCACATCAAATGTTGGGAAGTGCCCTGAATACGATTGAAATTTGCTTTTTTCTATCGTGGAAGCGTGCAAACAATTCAAAAACAGAGGAATAAACTTC
>CAYNHC010000304.1:0-1625 GCA_964396705.1 uncultured Paludibacter sp. | reverse complement strand
CTTAAAATAATATCCTCTAATGCAGGAGTTTATATCAACTTTGCGTCTCTGCGTCTTTGCGTGGAATAAATAAGGCGCAGAAAAAAACGACAAATCGTTTTTGTTCATTTACCAGTTTGATACAAAGCAATATAATCATTTTTATAACGAACCATTGAAATTAACAAACACGAAAATTTATTTTTGAGTTTTAATCTTTTTATTCGGCGTTTGAGTTTTAATCCAAATCAGGTATTCATTCAGTTCCTGTTTAACTTCAGGAGCTAAAATCAATAACCCAATAATGTTTGGAACGGCCATTGAAAGTACCAGCATATCCGAGAAATCAACCACCGAACTAAGACTTAAAACAGATCCTAACATAGTGAAGATCAAAAATAAAATCTGATAAATACGAGTAGCATAAATACGTTTCCCAATATGCTTTTCGGTAAAATTACCAACTAAAAAATCGAAACTTTTCACACCATAATACGACCACGAAATAATAGTGGTATAGGCAAACAAGAAAATAATTGGCAACATTAAATAAGGAAACCAGCTTGAAACAGTCGAAAATGCGGCTGAAGTAAGTTGAGTTCCCGCTAAATTATCGGGATTATTGTACAAACCTGTAATTATAATAACAAAAGCTGTCATTGTACAAATAACAACCGTGTCGATAAATGGCTCCAATAATGAAACAAATCCTTCAGTTACAGGCTTCTGTGTTTTAACCGTGGAGTGAGCAATAGCCGCTGAACCAATTCCGGCTTCGTTCGAGAATGCTGCCCTGCGAAAACCCATTATCATAACGCCTACAAAACCACCTTTGGCAGCATCGGGAGTGAAAGCACCTTTAAAAATAAGAGCAACGGTTTCGCCTAAATGTGTATAATTAACACCTATAATTACAAGGCAGGATACAATATAAAGTATTGCCATGATTGGAAATAATTTATCATTTACCTTTGCAATTCCTTTAATTCCTCCAATTATAACAATTCCTACAAAAAATGCAATGAGTATTCCAATCCATATTTTATATTCCGACAGGAAAGGAAAAGTTACAACCGCCTGAGATACAACCTGATTTGACTGAAACATATTTCCAATTCCGAAAGCACCGATGGTTGCAAAAACTGCAAAAATTACAGCCAGTACTTTTCCAAGATTTTTCATCCCTTTTTTAGCGAGTCCATCTCTTAAATAGTACATTGGACCACCTGAAACTGTATTGTCAGCATTAATTTTTCGGTATTTTACTCCCAAAGTACATTCCGTAAATTTTGAAGTCATACCCAATAATCCGGCAACAATCAACCAAAAAGTGGCACCTGGTCCACCTAAGGAAATAGCCACAGCAACTCCAGCAATATTACCTAAACCAACCGTAGATGCGCAAGCAGTTGCAATAGCCTGAAAATGTGATATCTCACCTTCATGACCATCTTTATCAAAAACGCCGGTAACTAATTGAATAGCATGTCTGAAACCCCTGAAATTAATAAATTTGAAATAAATAGTGAAGAAAACTGCCCCGAAAATGAGCCATATAATTATTATCGGAACTTTTGTTCCTAAATCAAGTCCAACAGCAGCAAAGGGATCCCAAAATAATATTTTATCAAGAACTGAAACAATTG
>CAYNHC010000303.1:0-4429 GCA_964396705.1 uncultured Paludibacter sp. | reverse complement strand
TGTTTCTTTTCGTCGTACAAATATCCGTTCGAAACCATGCTCCAGCGCATCCCTCTTTTTCTAATTTCTCTACCGCATTGCTCTATGTCGTTTCGCAAAAGTGGTTCGCCACCGGTAATAACTACAATGAAATTTTCATTTGGAGATTCAATGGTGTCTAATGCTTTCAGAAAGTCCCCCAAAGGCATATCCTTTTGCAAACTATCTTTCGAGCAATCACTTCCACAATGTTTGCAATTCAGGTTGCACCGGGTTGTACATTCCCAAAACAAATAACTCAGCCGGTGTTTATTGGTTTCAGTTTTTTTTAACTGTCTGAAGATGAAACTTTCAAACGAATTTCCCATTATCTATTATCAAGTTCAATTTCCAAAAATGTTTTATCCTGTTCTTTTCCAAATACAATAACAGTGTCTTTTAAAGCATAAGCACCATTTTCAACAGAATCAATATCTTCGAATCTGATTTTGTTACTTTCGAGTTTGTATGTGTAAAATGAGAAAAAACCATTTTCGTCTGTAAAAATATATTGAGGTAGCACATTATTACCATCCAAAACAGAAACTTTAATCCCTTGTATCGGAAGACCGGTATTCTTAGCAACCACTTTTCCTTCGACAAACAAATCATTTCCAAAATCCTGCGGAGTACCATAACAAGCCTGAAACACAAACGCTACTGATGTTAAGCATAATCCACCCAAAATATTTCGTTTCCAATTCGATTTCATATAATTTATATTTTACAATGTTGAATATTAACACTTTATTCTTTCCACTTTTTAACTATTTCAATAAAACTTTTTCGGTATTCATACGGGTCGAATGAAGTAGCTCCGTTGGCTAAATCGAGTACCATTTGCTTTTTGGCAGTTCCTTTGTATTCCGATTGTTTCATAATAAGACCAAAAGCAGTTAATGCTGAAACAAAACGCATATTTTCACTTGCTGAAGCCATGGTAACCGGTGTAGATTTAATTTCGTGCTGAAGCAATCGACTTTCAGTTTCATTTGTTTTTTTGTAGCGGAAATCGAATTGGGCATATTTACCGACAGACAAATTATCGGTCAAAACCACTTCGTAAAGTGCTGTGATGGTTTGAGATGAACCAATTTCGCCGGCATCAGTGGAGTCTCTTTCAAAATCTTCGGTCGTAAGTGAGCGATTTTCGTAACCAATCAGGCGGTACGACGAAACTTTGTCAGGATTGAAAGTGATTTGAATTTTCGAATCTTTGGCTACGGTATAAAATTTTGCCTTTTCGTTAATAAAAACTTTAACGAGTTCATCGGCACTGTCAATATACTCGTAATTTCCGTTGCCATTATTCGCAATTTGCTCCATCATGTGGTCGTTCAAATTACCTGTTCCAACACCCAATACAGTGATATATACGCCACTTTCCCGTTTCTTTTCAATCAGTTCAATCAATTCTTCAGTTGACGAAGGTCCTACGTTAAAATCACCATCTGACCCGATAATGATGCGGTTGTTACCGTTTGGAATAAAGTTTTCAAGTGCAATTTCGTAGGCGGTAATTAAACCCTGAGCTCCGGCTGTTGAACCTCCTGGTCCTAATTTGTCAATGGCATTTTTAATTTTTGTTTTTTCGTCACCATTAGTCGAATTGAGCAATACAGCAGCGCTACCGGCATAAGTGACAATGGCCACTTTATCATTATCACGCAATTCATCAGTCATCAATTTAAAACCCGATTTAAGCACTTCAAGTTTCTCAGGCGAACTCATCGAACCTGAAACATCAATCAGAAAAACATAGTTTGAATTGGGCAATTCGTTTTCAGGAATAGTTTTTCCCTTCATCCCCACCCTAATCAAATGATGTTCGGCATTCCACGGACAAACAGCAATTTCGGAATTTAATCCCACATTTTCGCCCGAAACGGGTTCGGCATAATTAAACGTAAAATAATTGATAAATTCTTCAATCCGAACTGCTTCTTTGGGCGGCACCTGACCCAGATTCATAAAGCGTCGCATATTAGCATAAGCGCCACCATCGGCATCCACCGAAAAAGTTGAAATAGGTTCTTCGCTTACTTTTATAAAAGGATTTTCGGCATAATCTTTATATTTTTCTGATTCGATAGGATCAATTGCCTCAAAATTAGAATAAAAATCACCACCTAAGTATTCACTTGAACAACTAAAAAAAGTGATGGCAGAAAATAAAATAGCTAAAGATTTAATGATTGATTTCATAAGATTTAAATTGAGGATTAGTTTAAAAAAACAATGAATTTTAAATGAAAGATGCAAATTGATTAAAATTCGTTGCTTTAGAGGTAAACATTCAGATAGAATATATTTATGAAAAACAATAGAAGATTATTGTAATCTAAAATTGATAGGCAATGTATATTTAACTCTTACTTTTTCACCATCCTGAGTTCCCGGAATCCATTTAGGCATTATCTTAATTACTCTGAGTGCTTCGGCATCCAAATCCGAATTTATAGACCTTACAACTGCAGCATCAACAATTTCACCTTCGGCATCAACTACAAATTGTGTAATAACCCGACCCTGAATTCTATTTTGTTGTGCTCTTACAGGGTATCTTACATTTCTATTTAGATATGAAAATAACATTTCATCTCCACCCGGGAATTGAGGCATAACCTCATAAGGAAAATATTCTATCTGATTTCCCAAGGAATCATAACAAATACCTTCAACAAATTTATTATGTTTATACAAGTCATTGCGTTTCAGTTGACCGTTTTTCCAGTATGTTCTAATTGTTCCATCAAGTTGATCGTTTTTATAATTTTTTTCAGCTTTTATTTGTCCATTTTCGTGCCAATAAATGCTCAAACCTTCAAAAACTTTAAATTTCAATTTTAATACCTTACTGTCAATATCATAGTATCTGCGTTCAGATTTAATTTGTCCTGAAAGCGTATATTCTTTTTCAATGAAAATTGAATCGACAATAGAATCGTGTAAAATTATTTTATAAACATCTGCTTGTTCAATTGATTTAACTGAACGACCTTTTTTATCCAAATAAATGGTATCCTGCGCAAAAATAAATAGAGGGAGAGAAAACACAAAGCAAACTAACAATTTTTTAAAGTTCATAATCAAAAAGTTTAATGGTGAATTAATATTATTTCTTCATATTCTGTTTTTTCAATTTTCGGTATTCCCAGGGTGGCACAGGTTTCGGATCAATCCACAAACCCCGTTTGGCTTTGCGGGCTTCTATCTCGAGTTTGGCTAAATCATTGTCCGAATTATATTTTTTGAAATGCCAAGCCATACCGGCTTTTACCATTTCGTGACCCAGTTCTTTTCCATTTTCCAAATATGAAAAAGCCACAACGCGCCCATACCGATCGGTATCGGTTTTCACAATTTTTATTCTTTTATTCATGCACAATTCGCTGAGATAGTTTTTCGAAACTTTGTAAAAAGCCATGCTTCGCTCAGGCGCATCAATTCCATCCATTCTTACCCGAATGGTTTTTTTATCTGCCGTCAGTAAATCGTAAGTATCGCCGTCGGCTATGTGAATGACTTTACCATAAATGGTGATTCTCTTTTCGGGATGTGCTTTTTTACCATTGCATGAACTGCAAAAAACAAACAGGAATACAAACAATGTGAGGGTAAATGATAGGTTTTTCATAAAATGATGCAGGATGTGTTATTATGCCGATAATCAATCAATTATTTATTGTTGATAACCAAAGCAGCTATCACACCCGGAACCCAACCAATAAGAGTAAGAATAAAAACAATTATAAAAGAACCACATCCTTTATCAACAACAGCTAAAGGTGGAAAAATAATACATAAAATAACCCGCCAGATGGACATATAAAATTTTGCTTTTGTGATTTAATAAATTAAAGCACAAAACTACAAAATCATATTAAGATTTCCTACGTGTTTTTTATTTTGAGCCAAAAATTTTTAAATATATTTTATTGATAAAAACAACTACTTTTGCATTTCAAAAATTTTATAAATCCAACTTATATTTCACCAAAATGAACAAAACCTTTACCGAAAGCAGACTGACTCATTATTTACTCTTGCTGTTGGGGGTTTTATGCATTTCGTGGTCGGCAATTTTAGTAAAAACGGCCGGAATATCGGGATTTGGTTCGGGATTTTACCGTATGTTTTTTGGAACGATTGGCATTATTCCTTTATGGATCTATTTCAGAAAACCGGTATATAGTATCAGAGGTATAAAAGTAGCCGTTATTTGCGGCGTTTTATTTGCTATCGACATTGCCACCTGGAACACCTCCATCATGCTTTCGAAAGCTTCAGTATCAACACTATTGGCGAATCTTGCTCCGGTTTGGGTCGGATTCGGAGGTTTATTCTTTTTGAAGGAAAAACCTTCAAAAATTTTCTGGATCGGAACTGTTATCGCCCTGTTTGGCGTAAC
>CAYNHC010000302.1:3179-4452 GCA_964396705.1 uncultured Paludibacter sp. | reverse complement strand
TTGATGGGCAAACTCGCGGGGATACTTGCAGGGCTTCCTGATAAGGAAGGATACAGATACGAACGCGTGGATTTAGAAAGTGTTGAACTCCAGTCGTTTCTCAAGGTTCCTTCTGCATAAATCAAATTATTCCATGACAATGCCAATCTTCCATATAAACTATTTACCTGACGACGAAAAATAGTGGAACTTACCTTGGCAGGGCTAACGGAAGCTTTTAAAGAATAATATCCGGGGATGGTAAGTCCGTCCTGAGTTTTGGCTTCAAGACCCTCATCTTGCATATAGAAAATAGTACCTCCAAACAAACCCTCAATACTGAATTTATCAAATGACTTATTTCCTGACAATATCAAATCGTTATTAAAACTGTATCCGCGACTTATTCCGGTACTATATGAACCGTTAGCTGACTCACCCCAAACCTGAGTCCCATTTGGTATTAATGTAGCCGAACCCGCACTAATTAATGATCCCTTAGAAACCCGTATATCCTGACGATCACTGTAAGTATCAAAACCTGATCTTAAAGATAATTTCAGCCACTTAGTAAAATCATAACTTGCGAAGAAGGTTCCATTCATAATATCCTTGTTAATGCTATGAGTTCGCTCATATCTATCGAAATATGGATTGTTGCTTGAGTCGGAGTAACTGTTATTTTGCGTTTCGTTTGGGATTACCCAATAATCGCGATAATCACGAATATCATAGTCGGCTGCTGACCAAACTAACATACTGTACATCGGGTCATAACTGGTATAACCACTAAATCCTATATTGGGAGAAGTTTGTTTGTTATAAGAGATGCTGGATGAAACAAGTAACTTATTGATTCTCATATCTCCACCAATAGTATAGGTGTATTTGTCGTAGGTTGAATTGGGGTACTGACCTTTGTTATTCACCCAGGTTGCCGATGCTCTAAAACTTCCGAATTCTCCTTGTTGAACAATGTTTACATTATTATTCAGCACATATCCTTGTTCAAGAAAATTCTTGAAATTGTCCTTTCCTCTGGGCAAATATGGCATAATCTGCCACGATTTAGTTACCGGATCCCATTGTTTTACTTCACGTCCATCCATGGGTGCACCCCAAGATCCATCACCTCCTGTAGAGTAAGTATTTGTAGCTGTATTTATTACACGGCCATAAGTTGACTGTAGTTCTGGTATAGCCAAAAAACCTGATGTAAACATGGTTCCGCTATTGAATGAAATATCTAATCCTTTTTTGTCATTACCTTTTTTGGTTGTTACCATAATTGCAC
>CAYNHC010000302.1:0-3169 GCA_964396705.1 uncultured Paludibacter sp. | reverse complement strand
CACCACTTGCACCCCGATAACCGTAAAGAGCTGATGCGGTTGCACCTTTTAATACACTCAGATTTTCAATATCATCCGAGGGAATATCTTTTAAGCTCATATTCCCATAAGGAACTCCATCAATTACTATCAATGGATTCTCACCACGGATTTGAATATCGGCCGACTGGGCAAATTCAGTACTGTTTCTGACAAGTAAACCGGCAACTTTACCTGTTAGTGAAGTTGCCATATCAACTCCTTTTACGGTTTGCATCCCCTCACCCTGAACTGATTGAACAGCATAGCCTAATGCTTTTTCTTCTCTCTTGATTCCTAAAGCAGTAACAATTACTTCTCCCAATATTTCAACATCTTCAGCCAGTCTTACTATAAACGAATTTTTACCGGCAACTAATATTTCCTGACTCTTATACCCAATGTAAGAAATTAAGAGCACTGATTTTTCGGAAGCTTCTAATGTGAACTGTCCATTTACGTTGGTTATAGTCCCAATTTTTGTTCCTTTAATTAATACTGAAGCGCCAATGATATAATCACCATTCACATCGGTTACTATTCCTGTAATCCTTTTTGGTAAGACTTGACTCTCTTTTGCCTTTGCTATAAGAACAACCAGATTCTCACTTTCCAGTTTATGAGATATCTCGGAATTTTGCAAAAGCGATTTCATCGTTTCTTCAATTCCGGCATTGTTTACTTGTAAGGATACAACTCTGTCAAGTCCTTTAAGACTCTCATTGTAAAAGAATCGATACTCACTTTTCGCTTCAATCGCTTTTAGAATTTCTTTGATTGGTTTGTTTTGCACATTGATAGTTATCTGTGCAGTAAGTGTTGGAGTAATAAGGGCAAATAAAACGAATGAACATAGTTTTAAGTACTTTCCCCTAAAAAGATGGGTGTTGTTTTTTCTTTCCATTATTTAATGAATTAGTTATTAGAATTTATTGGTTGGTTATTAAGTATACAGTTCAGCAATTATTATCCACTACTCATTATGATTTTTTTTATTCTACACAAAAACAGCAGATTGAAAATTAAAATCAACCTGCTGCTTTAAATAAAATATGGTGTTATTTTACTGATTGAAATGCTTCATAAGGTTTTGATTCTCAAACAGCAAGACTGTTTGTCTATCAACTTTGAATGAAATCGGAGATGTGAGTGTTATGATATTAAGCAAGCTCTCTAAACTATTGTTATCAACAGTTCCGGTGTAACGTAAATTTTTCAATCGTTCCGTTGAAAAAATGATCTCAACATTATAAATACGCTGAATACTTTTGGCGATTTCTACCAATGATTCGTTTTCGAATCGTAGTTCATTATGTATCCAACCGGTAAAATCAACAGCATTGGTTACTTTTGATTTGTTAACTTGCAGGCTTGACCTATCATATACTATTCTCTCATTGGGTTTCAAAATATTTGTTCCTCCGGGAGTTGTCACCTTTACCCTTCCCTTCATTAATATACCCGAAATTACAATATCTTCGTTGTAGGCTTTTACGCCAAAAGCAGTTCCCAACGCTTCTACCGAAAAGTCCTTGCTTTGTACAATAAATGGTTTATCCGGATTATGCGCTACTTCAAAATAAGCTTCGCCATCAAGTTCAAGGATTCTTTTTTCAGTATTATAATCGCTTTTATAGGTTAGTTTCGATAATGAATTTAACCAGGCTTTACTGCCATCAGGAAGTATAATACTGGCTTTTTGGCCTCTGTCAACAGATACAATTAAAGACTCTGTAACTTTATTAGCTGACATGTACAAATAAACTCCAGCTGCAGTTAATAAGGGTAGAATAAGCATGGCAGCAATCCGTAACCATAATCTGAATTGGTTGCGACCACTTTTTTTTGAATTATTTAAAACAGGAGAATGAGTGGATTTACTTATTTCAGATTTGATGTTAAAAAGCATTTGCAATTGAATATCTTTATCCATTTCGTTCGAAGAATTTAAAATCTGACTCTCAAGCCATCCCGAAACATCTGTGTTATGTTTAATCCAATGGCTAAGTTGTTTTACCTCCTCAGCAGTTGCTGTGTTAAGGATGTAACGTTCAAATAATATAATACATTCTTCTTTATTCATTCTTTGATAAATTCCTGTTTAAAATATATACAGTTTAAACACTGTTTTTCCACTACTCAAAAATTGTAATTAACGCTATTTAACTAACCAATAGAAAATCAGAACGAAAACTGATTCGTAATGCATGTTAAGTTTGGTTTTCATAAATGAAAGTGCTTTTGAGAGCTGAGTTTCAATTGTGCTTTCCGAAATATTTAAAAGTTCCGATATTTGTTTGTTGGTTAATCCTTTTCTTCGGCTTAAAATAAAGATCTCACGCCGTTTAGGAGGAAGCTCATCTGTAAGTTTTTCTATGTATTCATCCAAAAGTATTTTATCCACATCAAGTTCTGTACTATTTTCAATATCAACCATTTGAACCCGAACAAATTCGCTGTAAATAAACTGGATCGTTTGATGTTCATACTCATTTACAAGCATGTTTTTTGCAATAGTACACAAATAGGAAATAAATGTTTTGTCTGAATTAATCTGATCCCGATTTTCCCATACTTTTATAAAAGTGCGTTGTACCAGTTCTTCAGCCATATAACTGTTCCCTTTCGATAATTTCAGCACAAAATTATAAAGTTTGACACTGTATCGAAAGTACAAATTCTCAAAAGATTGCATCGATGCATTTCGGAGCTGTTCCAGTTCTTCTTTCTCGGTGAGTGACATATCAGATTTGTGATTTCAATATTATTGTGAAATGCAAATATAGTTTTTTTTATAGGTTCCAATCTGAATTTTGAATTTTTATTGATGTTGTCCTGTAAAATCTTTAATTTCTTTGTTACGCATAGAATTCTAAAATAATAAACTTCAATTAATAACAACAAATTGAACTTATGTTCATTTAAACACAATACAAATAGATATTTTTCCTTTATAAATAAAAAATATAGTGATATTAAAATAATTTATTAGTGATACTATTGTAATTTAAAATAATTACTTTACCTTTGCAGCGTCAAATTAAAAAAGAAATACAAAAACATAAATTATATATGGAAAAAATTGTAATTGTAGGAGGTGTGGCAGCAGGTGCAACTGCCGCAGCAAAAGCCCGCAGAATTTCACCCGATG
>CAYNHC010000301.1:0-4455 GCA_964396705.1 uncultured Paludibacter sp. | reverse complement strand
CTATCTCACTTGTTTTTCGGTTCACCAGACGAGGTCGGTCGTATGCAAGCAGATTATCAGTCATTAGGTCATTATGCGGATATTCATATAATATTTCAATTCCTTTTTTGTATCTTCGCATCTACTAAATAAATATTTATGCAGAAAAAATATCTCATATTATTAGTCCCGGTGTTGTTACTTGTGGCATGTTCCACATCTACATGGGTAATAAATTCAGCTTCATCTGGTCGTATTCCGATAGATAAAACCACTGAAGCTATTGCCGACAATTCATACAACAGTTATCTCGAACCTTTTAAACAAACAATCGATAAAGAAATGAATGTGGTCATCGGTAAAGCATCTGAAAATATGAGTGCCGGCAAACCCGAGAGTTTATTGTCGAATTTCAATGCAGATGTGTACAGACAATCGGCCACTGAATATCTTAAATATCCGGCTGATATTGCTATTGTAAATCTTGGTGGCTTACGTACGCAAATTTCTCAGGGAGATATTACAGTTCGTAAAGTTTTCGAATTAATGCCATTCGAAAACGAATTAGTAATTCTTTGGTTAAAAGGAGATAAGCTCAATGATTTGTTGCAGGATTTCGCTGATATTGGAGGACAGGGCGTATCAGGACTACGTTTTGAAATTAAAAACGGGAAAGCAGTAAATATCACTGTGGGTGGAATTCCTCTCGATACAGAAAAAACATATGTTATTGCAACCAATGATTATCTGGCAGCAGGAAACGACAAAATGCCTCAACTAGCTCAAAGTGAAAAAAGCGAATTTACGGGGATAAAAGTCAGAGAAATGTTACTGGCATATATCAAGGCAGAAACTGCGAAAGGAAATGTGATTCAGTCAAAATTAGACGGGAGAATAACCCCCAACCCCTAAAGGGGAGAAAGAGATATTACAACTAATTATTTAAAATGATTTGATATGAAAAATAAAAAGGAAAAAATACAAAACAATACTTGCTTCTGTTCCCCTTTAGGGGTTAGGGGTATTCTTTTATTGTTAGCATTATCAAATATTGCAATTTTTGCTGGAGAAAAGGTAAAACTTGTTATACTTCATACCAACGACACTCACAGTCAGGTTGAACCGACTGAAACAACATCTTCGAAAAATGCTGATATGGGTGGTTATGCCCGCAGAATGGGGTTGATTAAAAAGATAAAGTTCGAAGAAAAGAACGTTATTTTAGTCGATGCCGGTGATTTCTCGCAGGGTACGCCTTATTTCAATTTTTATAACGGACGCATTGAAGTTGAAGCGCTTAATCGCATGAATTACAATGCAGTTAATTTAGGAAATCATGAGTTTGACAATGGAATTGATACATTGGCAGTAATTCTGAAAAATGCAAAATTCCCCATTGTATGTTCCAATTATAATGTAAAGAATACTCCTTTGAAAAGAATGATTAAACCTTATGTGATTGAACAGCGCGGAAATTTAAAAATCGGGGTAATGAGTCTGGGTGTTAACCCAGAAGGACTGATTATTCAAACGAACTACAAAGGATTAAAATACAATGACCCTTTGAAAGTGGCAAAGAAAATGTCTTGTTATTTAAAAAAAGTAAAAAAGTGCGATGTGGTGATTTGTCTTTCACATCTTGGTTCCGACTCTACTTCGGTAGAGATCAACGACTTTAATATCGCTCACCAAACTAAATATATCGATGTTATCATTGGCGGACACTCGCACACTATGCTCGAAAACACAAAAACCAACAATGCCATTGGCAAAAAAGTAATCGTTGCCCAGGTAGGAAAAAGTGGTTTGTTCCTCGGAAGAATTGATCTGGAACTGGAAAGCATAAAATAATAATATTGAGGCAAAATGTGTCAGTCAAACTGGCTATGCATTTGAGAGTTGAGATGATGAGAACAGGGCAGTATTAAAAGTAAATTGATTGATATTTGATTGTATTTAGCAAGAAAAGTCAATTCTTTTCTCATTCATTTTAGTATGTTTGCTGATTCAAAACCAAATAAATGACCAAACAGGAACAAAGCCGATTGGAATACATTTCTCGCATCAATCGCGTAATGGAATATATTGATTGTCATTACAATGAATCCATTAATCTCGATGCCTTAGCGGAAATAGCACATTTTTCTCCCTTTCATTTCCACCGGATTTTTAGTACACTGACTGGCGAAACACCCGCCGATTTCTGTTTGCGCATTCGTACCGAAAAGGCGGCGCAACAACTCAAAGATGCTCCACGCAAAAGCATTTCGGATATTGTGTTCGATTGCGGTTTTAGCAGTATGGCTTTGTTTGCACGAACTTTTCGGAAACATTTTGGGATGAGTGCCACTGCTTACCGAAAAATTGAACAACCCATAGTAGTTAAAGACGGCATTTATTATAGCAAGAATGGTCAACCGCTCAGCAAGAAAAATCAAATCTATGTGGCGTTAAACAACGAACTTTGTTCCGTAAATTTAAAACAAATAGTTATTATGGAAACAAAAGTTATTGTAAAACAAATGCCTGATATGCAGGCTATTTATTGTCGGCACACGGGTGCTTTTAATGAAATTCACAAAGCGTATGGAAAACTTATGCAGTTTGCCGGTCCGCGCGGGTTAATCGGAAAAGATTCGCACACGGTTACTGTTTATCACGACGATCCCTCAGTAACCGAAATCAGCAAAGTGCGTCAAAGCGCTTGTTTGGTGGTGGACAAAGATGTTGTTGTTGAAGGTGAAATCAGCAAAATGACCATTAAAGGTGGAAAATATGCCGTGGGACATTTTGAGATTGATGTTACTGAATTCGAAAATGCCTGGAACACCATGTGCGTATGGATGACAGAAAGCGGTTACGAACCCGGCGAAGGAAATCCTTACGAATATTACTACGCCGACCCCGAAAATCATCCCGAACATAAGTTTGTATTGGATATTTGCATTCCGGTGAAAAATATTTAACCCTCTTAACTTTTCCAAAGTTGTAAACTTTGGAAAAGTTGTATTAAAATATCTTTGTTCTTTTATCTTTATTCTTTGCTCTCGAAAATGAAACACGATTGGAAAAAATCAGAAAAGCAGTTCTATGCTCCTAAAGGTGAGCCTGTAAAAGTAACAATTCCTGCCATGAATTTCTTTAGTATTCGTGGTGAAGGCAACCCAAATAATCCTGAATTTGGCGAATATATCAGCATATTGTATGCGCTTTCGTATGGGGTAAAAATGTCGCCTAAGCAGGGCTTTGCGCCTGATAACTATTTCGAATACAGCATTTATCCGCTCGAAGGGGTGTGGGATTTAAAGGAAGAAGCCAGAGCAAAGTCAATGGAAAAAATTGACAAAGACGCGCTGGTATTTAATCTAATGATTCGTCAGCCGGAGTTTGTTACACCCGAATTTGCAGCAGAAGTAATCAAACGTGTCAGCAAAAAGAAACCACATCCATTACTCGCCGAAGTAAAGTTCGAGACCTTAACTGAAGGTGATTGTGTGCAAATGCTTCACACGGGAAGTTACGACAACGAACCGGCAAGTTTTGCCCGAATGGAAGCTTTTGCCGAAGCCAACGGGTTGAAACGAATAAGCAAAATTCATAGGGAAATCTATCTGAGTGATGCACGGAAAACAGCTTCTGAAAAATTGCGGACAATTTTGAGATTTAGAGTAGATTAACAAGTAATCATAGCTTGAAACGTGCCAACTGGATTATCGAACTCGATCCCGAAGGTGGAAAAACCGGCTATTAATTCCCAATAAAAAACAAAGGATTGCCCCGTTATTATGGAGCAATCCTTCTCTATTTACAGCTTCTTACCAATGTAAAAAACATATCCATAATACGCTTTGTATTTCTGATACATTTTTTCTTCATGGTTCAGGTTGTCCAATAACTCTTTGGCTGTTGGGTTGTCAGGATATTTTTGTCTGAAAATTTTCTGAGCCTCCACCTGCGGTTTGTAGAAAACGTCTGTCCAGCAATACTCCGGCAAACAGAATGCTGCTACCGGAATGTAACCCGCTTTTTGAAGTTGAGCTATTTTCACCGGAATAGTATCAATTTCGGGATAAGCTTCGTTCCAAAAATCATTGATTTCGTCAGGACGCTCGTCGGTAAACCACGATGCTTCGGAAACAGCAATGTACCCACCTGTTTTCAGGTATTTGCGCCACTCATTGACACCCCGCTCAAAACCAACGTTATAAATTGCTCCTTCCGACCAAATAAGGTCTAACTCTTCCGCTTGAAATGGCAGCGCGTCCATTGAGCCCACAATCCCTTTAACTCTATCCTGTAAATTTAAGATGGCAGCATTTTCGTTGAAACGGTCGATAAAACCGGGAAACAAATCTAACCCAACCAACTTTCCGGTAGTATGTTGTGCAAGCGTCATTGTTTGTCCGCCCGTGCCACAACCCAAATCGGCAATGACTGATTCTTCGTTGAGATTGTCAATAAAACTCAGGGCTTTAA
>CAYNHC010000300.1:0-4464 GCA_964396705.1 uncultured Paludibacter sp. | reverse complement strand
GCATACGCGCAAAATCCGATTCTTTATGCAAAATACCCGGATGCACAAAGTCTTGCGACATTGCCATACTTGTGATACAAAATAGAAAAAAAATTAAAATGAAGAGCTGATTTGAAGTTTTCATTAATTTATAATGTTGGTTGATCTTTTCAAATAAAATGTAGTGCAAATAAACTCATATTTTAGTTATTATTCAATTTTTAGAGCTGGTTTTAGGAACCAAGTTATAAAATGAGACCTTTTGATGACACTATTAAAAAAAACCTAATAAAAACAGACAAAAAAATCAGTTGAGTTATTGATTACATTCAACTACTCAACTGATTTTTTTTTATAATAAATAACCGGAATTATTTTACAATTACTTTTTCCGTTATAAAGGTTTAATTAAAGGAGTATATCACATTAGACTTTTATGATTAAAACAAATTTATTTTTTAACAAACTTATGTGTACTTTCTTTTCCACTTTCATCAATTATACTTAAGAAATATGTTCCACTAAAAAGGGAGGATATATTCACCGTATTTTGGTTGTTTGCTATTTCGACATCCTGCCCTAAAGAATTGAAACATTTTATGACTTTAATTACTTTCGTTGATTTAATTGTTAAAGTAGTTGTAGCAGGATTGGGGAAAATAGTAATCGATGGATTTGTGTACAACGACTTAAAACCGACAGTAGATTTTGGTTCATTATACTTCCATAATTTAGCGATTTTGCTGCCATTACTCCCAATTTGAAAGTTTCCACTATATATTAAAGCTGTATCATTCTTGTTATAAAAATAGCCTACACTTGTTGTGAAATAGGGGATTGACACCAGATTAACTCCCGAAATCTTTGTGGTTCCACCATTTGTTCCATCTGTTTTCCATAATGCATTTTTTGTATATTCCATAAAATAAAGTGTGTCTTTGTATATAACAGGAGATGTGACAATACCTCCTTCAAAATTACTTGTAAATACTTGTGTACTTTGATATGTTCCGGCAGTTGAAAAAAACTGACGTTTGTTCGTTTTCTTATCTATTGCCCTGTAATATACCTTATTTTTATAAGTGCTAAGCCATGCGAATTGTGGATCTGTACTGGTTTCGAAACAAGTATCAATAATATTTTCCGTATTTGTTGCAGTATTGATATGATGCAATTCCATGCTACCTAAAACATAAGATTGACAAGTTAAAGTGAAGTACACATGCTCATTAGAACGATAAAAATTAATTGGTGGACCTGACCACTGACCGTTCTGAGCCCACTCGCGCATGACCTTTGTGCTGGAAAAATCAGCCGCGGATTTAATTAATTGTGCATTTACTAAAGACTTATTTATACCATAATAAATTGTATCACCTACCAGCATTAATCCTCCAACTCCATATACGCCTAAACTAACATTTGTAGTTACCTGTTCCTGACTATTTGTTGTGCCATTTGAACGAAAAACACTAAATCCGCTAATATAATAATAGTAATCTTTGTATTTATAAATATATGATGGAGCATACATCATGTTACTTCCACCAAGTTTATAAGTTCCGGCCTCAGTACCATCTGTTTTAAACACTCCTTTGTTTGTACCATCTGTAGCATGTACCAATGCGTTTATTCCGTCTGTCATCAAAATGGTAGGATACGAATGACTTGAACCTTTGAAATAGTCAATAACAATATGTGTTCCATCAGTAGTTCCATCGGTGACCCATAACTCAGAGCCGTGAACTTTATCATCAATCACAAAATAGGCACGATCGTAAGCAGCCACAATGTAAGCACGGGTTACACCAGTTATACCAGGAATAATCTCTTTTACAAGGGTTGCACTTTGTGGATTTCCATTACTTGCCCACAGTTCAATTCCGTAAGCAGGATCATAAGCAAAGAAAACAACGATTTTCTTTGCCGGAATTTCGGTCATTTCAAAGGGACCACTTCTAAAATTCAAGTTGTCATTTATCAATGTAAATTGTGCGTTGATAATTGAATAAAAACAAAATACAAGCACTAAAATCGCGATTGTTTTTTTCATAAATTATACCTGTTGTTTCTAACTTTTTCGTTTTTTATAGTGGATTCTGAATTCCACTTTTCTTTTTTGAATTTAATAGTTCATGTGTGTGTTAATGATTTTAATAATGATATCTGTGACTGTTTACTTATGATTGTAAAAACGCAATATATTTTCTGATTACTTGAATGATTTCTTAAATTCTCTTTTAAGCTTGCCTTTTGACTTATATGGGCTATTTCCCAATTCGTATTGTATGTTAATATGTTTGACTTTGGTAGTTCTAAGCGGTCCCGCCACAAAATCGACTATAATACCAATAGGTCCTGTCAAAAACAAATCGGCTAACAGAGCACCAGTCGCAAATTTACTTTTTAGTACAATTTCCTTTTTCTGACTGCCACTTTCAATCAGGATGGGATGATCTTCTTTTGATCTTTTCAACATAACTCCAGCTCCATAATAGGTTCTTTCACTCGAATAACCGGCTAAGCCGCTTTGTCCCACATAAGTAAGTTTAATATCCAAAGGAACTCCATTCTCAGACACTTTCATATCACTGGAATAGCCATAGAGATTGACAGGAGTTGAATTTAAAATGGTAGCACATCCCGTTGTAATAAAGCTTACACAGATGATTGTGAAAATTGCAAAATTGCTTATTTGTTTTTTCATTTTATTATATTTAATTTTTCCTACTCATAAGGCTTTTCGGATGACGCCCCGTTTTTTTTTTGTGGTTACTGAACTCCACTGTTAATTATTTTATTTTTAAAGTTTAAGATGATAATTTTTATCGGAATTGAAAATCGAAAAATGAAATGTAAACCTCACATAATTCAGATATGGATTATCTTTGAATATGCTTAGTAATTCGCTTTGCAACACTGGAGTTTCCAGACTTATACCAGGCATTTTTCCAAACTCAAAACCGGTAATTACACCTAATTGATCCCATTGCCAACCCAATCTGTATCCAAAGGTGTTTTGTTTTGCATTGTCTATTTTGTAGCTTATGTTATTGTACATTATATCCTGAGCGCTTGTAGCTCCTATTAAAGCCTGAGCATAAAACCGTGTAGAGTAAAATATCCTGTAATTCCAACCTCCACTATTTATAATAGCCTTTTTGATACTTCGGTGTGAAAGTCCGGCATATATCCCTAAAGTACTTTGGTTAAAATGCATTGCTTTTTCAGGAGGGACTTCTAATGATTGATTTCCGGAAATTATGTATTCCGAAGGATCGTTCATCAGATATTTTGGTCGTATATAATTCATAACACCCCCATTCACCGCCCAGTATTTACGAACATCACATTGGGCACGAAAAAATTTTTGACTTGTAATTGATCCAAGTATTTTGGTTGAGGTTATAACCTTTACATTTCCATTTTTAATTTTGTCATAAAAGGGGAAATCGACACCTGCTTCAAAAACCGTCCCCAGACTTTCCTTTTGAGTAGTAAGAAGTTTATCAGACGGAATCATAAAGTTTCGCAGATAACCTTGCCTGAACTGAACATTGTAGAACAATTTATCAATCAACTGTCCTTCCACTAAAACCCCTGCAGTAATAGGAGTCAGAAAACTTTCAATATTTAATACAGAGATACTTACTTTTACCTGAGCTAAGTCATGTGTGAAATTTGTGGTTTTATAGCTGATTTGAGCCATTGTATTGAAACTACTAAAACTGACCATTAAGAGTATCACGAAAATCTTCTGCTTTTTCATTTTCTTAGTTTGTATTAGCATTATTAAATTACTACATGCATGTAGTAATTTAATTCAAAAAAAATATTCTACTTATATCTTATCAAAGTCCATATCCGAAAGTTTTGTTTCATGAAAAGTAGTATTCAATCTATTTCTAACATCCACCCAGGTTTCGTGCATCGCACATGGATTTTCGCACGAACAGGGTTCGAAACCCAACACACAATTATTTAATTTTGACAAATCCTCTACCGAATTGATAATATCATATAAACAAACCTCGTTTACATCTTTTGCAAACAAATAACCCCCATCTCGTCCTTTGACACTTTTTATAAATCCAGATTTTGATAAATCAGTCATTATTCTTCGCAAATATTTGTCAGATACTTTCAATTTCTCCACCAACTGTTTGGCGGAATACAAATTAGATGGCTCCTTGGCCATATAAATCAATATCTTTAATGTATAAACTGTTGTATTAGATAATTTCATTATATACTACTCGCATGTATTTTTTTGTAAAGGAATAACATTTTCTTGTAATTGCAAATAGAAAGTCAATTATTAACTTATTATTTATTCTGATTATTCTCGCTCAGTCTTTACGACCTCACTTGAAAGACGACTTCAATAAAGTAAATCGTTATTTATACTACGCCCAAAATAAGTGGAAAATTTGAATATGATTGTATAAAGCAAAAGACACTTTACATAAAAATGCAAAGCGTCTT
>CAYNHC010000299.1:0-4467 GCA_964396705.1 uncultured Paludibacter sp. | reverse complement strand
CCCATCAACGAAAATTGCAACGTTCGCGGAATCGGTGTGGCTGTCATGGTCATTGTATCCACATTCACCTTCATTTCTTTCAGCTTTTCTTTAACCGTAACGCCAAATTTTTGCTCCTCATCAATAATCAACAATCCCAAATCTTTGAACTTCACATTCTTACCAACCAACTTATGCGTACCGATAACAATATCAACTTCACCTTTTGATAAACGCTCCAACACTTCTTTTGTTTGATTGGCATTTCGGGCACGACTCAGGTATTCCACCGTACACGGAAAGTCTTTCAACCGGTCTTTAAACGTTTTGTAATGTTGCAAAGCCAAAACCGTTGTCGGCACCAAAACCGCCACCTGTTTGTTGTCGGCTACCGCTTTAAAAGCACCACGGATAGCGACTTCTGTCTTTCCAAAACCCACATCGCCACAAACAAGTCTGTCCATTGGCAATTCCTTTTCCATGTCTTTTTTTACATCTTCGGTGGCTTTCACCTGATCGGGCGTATCTTCGTAAATAAACGATGCTTCAAGTTCTTGTTGTAAATAAGTATCGGGCGAATAGGCAAAACCTTGTTCAGCTTTACGTTTGGCGTATAATTTTATCAGTTCACGGGCAATATCTTTGACTTTCGATTTGGTGCGTTCTTTCAAACGTTCCCAGGCACCTGAACCCAATTTATTAATACGTGGTGCTTCGCCTTCTTTCCCTTTGTATTTCGAAATGCGGTGCAACGCGTGAATACTTACAAAAATAATATCATCATCTTTGTAAATAAGTTTCACCATTTCCTGCATTTTTCCGTTCACATTGGTATGCACCAAACCTCCGAAAGTTCCCACACCGTGATCCACATGCACCATGTAATCGCCTATGCCTAATTGATTTAACTCTTTTAGTGTCAATACCACTTTTCCCTGACGAGTTTTGTCGGTACGTAACTGGTATTTATGAAAACGGTCGAAAACCTGATGGTCGGTATAACAAAGTATGGATAAATCGTGGTCGATAAATCCTTCGTGAAGTGTATCTTTAACTGCCTGAAAATGAATATTATCACCGCGGTCTTCGAAAATAGTTGCAATTCGGTCGGTTTGTTTGACACTGTCGCTCAACATGTAAATTTTGTACCCGTCCGACTGAAATTTCTTCAGATTATCTGCTATTAAATCAAAATTTTTGTGAAATACAGGTTGTGGTGAAGTATTGAATTGAATATGATTTTTAGCACGAAAATGTGATTTTTCACCCAATTCAATTTTTTTAAACGGAATAATTTGTTCCAAAAAATCATCTCCTGTAATTCTACGATGATGCAAATCAGGAGTTTTCAGTTCACCTTCATTGGCTTTTACCAACGCTTCATCGTAAAGTTGATTCATCCGGTCACGAACAAAAGTAACGTCCGAAAAACTCAGCAAGGTATTTTTTGAAATAAAATCGAAAACCGAAACATGCGGTGATTTTGTATCGCGCAATAAATCAGGAATAATTTCAATTTCCATGCGCCTTTCTTTCGACAACTGCGTTTCGATATCAAAAATACGTATCGATTCAATTTCATCACCAAAAAAATCGCAACGATAAGGCAATTCGTAAGCATACGAAAATATATCGACAATGCTCCCTCTTACCGAATACTGTCCGGGCTCGTAAACAAAGTCAACCCGCTGAAAACCATATTCATGCAACATATCAGAAAGAAAATCAATGCTCAGACTTTCACCGGTTTTGAGTTTCAGCATGTGGGTTTTCATTCCCTGCGCCGAGATTACTTTTTGCATCAACGACTCAGGATAACAAATCACAATGCAAGGTAACGGATTATTGGCAAGTCTGTTAAGTACTTCTGTGCGCAATATTTCGTTGGATGCATCGAGTTGACTTAACTTAATAGCTCGTTTGTATGAAGAAGGGAAATAATAAACTTCGTCGGACGACAAGATTTGTTTTAAATCGTTGTATAAATAGGCTGCATCATCGGCATCATTCAATACAATGATTTGATTATGAGGATTTGCCTTGAAAAAGGAAGCAAGAATTAACGCATACGAAGATCCGCTCAAACCCGATAATTTCAGGTTCGATTCATTGGATTTTGCCCATCCTACAAGTTCATTAACCTGAGGATGAAGGGCGTATAACTGTTGCAAATCAATAAGTTGCAAGTTTTATGATTTTAAGTTCCGTCACCGGAATATGAATAGAAATTTGAATTGCAAAGATAATATTTAATTGGGAATAAAAGCAATGAACCCCAAGCCCATGAAAGGGATGTTAATCCGACCCAGTCACTATTTCTGATACTTACTGATTCGCAATTTGTTTTAAACTATTTATCTGTTCTTCCTTACCAAAAACTAATAATTTATCGCCTAACTGAATTAAATCGTCGGCTTTGGGATTTACCTGTAGAACATCCGAAATGGAATAAAAACCCATAACAACAAGGTTGGTTCGCTGTGGAATATTGGCTTCGCGGTAGGTTTTTCCAATCAAATCGCTTCCTGAGTTAATTTCCACCACACTGAACTTGTAATCGTTAAATTCTTCCTTTTTTTCAGTAAAATTCAGGAAACTGAAAAAATCACTTCCTGGGGTAACGATTGAAATAATTCGTTCGGAGGCAATTTCGATGGGCGAAATAATATAATCGGCACCTGCTTTTTTGAATTTCAAAGTAGAATTTGCTTCATCAACGCGGGTAATGACTTTAATGTTTTTGTTTAAATCTTTGGCACTGAGGGTCACAAACAAATTCTCGGCATCTGTTACAAGTACCGAAATCAGATATTTTGCATTTTCAATACCTGCATGAATCAATATTTCATCATGAGTAGCATCGCCCACAATATGAATCAGATTATCGTCATATAATTCTTTTAATTTTTCAATTCTTTCCAAATCACTTTCAATCAACACTACTTTTAATTTCTGCTTCAATAATTCATCTATTACTTTTTTACCTGTCTTTCCGTAACCGCAAACAATGTAATGATCTTTCAGATTGCTCAGTTTCTTATTCATCTTTCTGATTTTTAATAGTTTTGAAAATTCACCTTCAATAAAAAATGTTGATAATTGCCCGATGGCATACAAACCGACTGAAAATCCTGAAATTATCAGCGCCATATTAAAGATCCTTCCGGTATCAGATAATGGCTGAATTTCGCCATAACCAATCATCGAAAAGGTTGTAATAATCATGTAAACCGATTCGAGTGGATTGTAACCTTCGAGGAAAATAAAGCCAAAATAACCGATAACAAGAATGAGAATTATCAGCGCAAGTGGAACTAAAAATTTTTTCCTTACTGCTTTTCTAAAATTAGGATCCATTATATTGTCTTTATTACTAAAGTTTTATGGCAAATTTCTTTAATCTTGCATCAAGCATGTGTGCCGGAATTATTTGTTTTACAGTATTGGCCACAGCATTCATTAAACCTTCGCGCACATAATCCTGGCGAATAACGAGGGCTATTTCGCGGGTTGTTTCCGGTTTTACTATTTTCCGCAGATTTTTTTTCTGCACTTCATTCAATAAATCGATATGCAATTCGGGAATAACCGTGTAACCACCGTTTACATCCACAATTTTAACCAACGTATCAATACTGCCTGCTTCGTAAGTGGAAGAATGAACGCGGTTTTCGCAGAAATTAAAAACCTGATTACGAAGACAATGACCTTCCTCAAGCACCCAAAGATGTTCCAATGGCATTTCGGAAGGCGAAATTTCTTGTAGTTGATAAATCGATTCGTTGGGCGAAATATAAGCTTCAAATTTTTCGTAATAAAGTGGCACTTCGAGAATTTGAGGATTTTCGAGTGGTGTGGATAAAATTGCCATATCAATTTCGGCTGTAAGGAGTTTCTGAATTATGGTTTCTGTCCGCATTTCCGAAATTTTCAACACAATATCGGGATAATTTTCACGAAATATTGAAATAAAACCCGGCAGCAAATAAGGCGCAACGGTAGGTATCATGGCAAGATTCATATTTCCGCCCAAAGAACCTTTATGAACCTTCACATTTTCTTTCAACTGATTGGAATTGAATAATATAACATGCGCCTGTTTTAATATCAATTCTCCAATTTCAGTAGGTTGAATCGGGTGATTTGAACGGTCGAAAATTCGGCAATCTAATTCATCTTCAAGCTTCTGAATCATTGCACTCAGGGTTGGCTGCGTCACATTACACATTTCGGCAGCACGAACAAAATGACGGGTTTTGTCCAACGCGACAATATATTCCAATTGTTGTAAAGTCATAATAATTATTGTTTTTTTCTATGCAAATATAATTATTATTTAGAAGAAAGAACAAAGATTAAAGAACAAAGACAATGAATATTGAATTATCAGCAATTTTAAGATGAATAGTGTGCAAATATTTTTTCAAATTTATAATAGAGTTTATATAAGTTAAAATGTTATGAAGATAATAGAACGCTGATTTCCGC
>CAYNHC010000298.1:0-4476 GCA_964396705.1 uncultured Paludibacter sp. | reverse complement strand
TTTGAAGAAGTAAAATAAGCCGCTGCGCGGATTAATTATTTCGCGTTTAAGGTTTCAAGTTATAATACAGCCCAATCTGAATTTTCAGATTGGGCTGTATTCGTAGTTAATGCAGCTCTGAAATAACAGAGTTGATTAAAGTTGCACCAAATCGATGTACTGGCTGTTGGAATATGATATTCCATCAGATGAAGTAAAGAATATCCAACAATGAACACTTTGACCTGCCCATACTGCGGGTAATTCTATTTCAGTGGTTCCAATACTTCGAATCACATTTTCCTGCTTGTGTAAACCAATTTTTGTATCGGCATTCAATAAGACGATATTTACCAAATCGTTGTCGTCACCCTGAAAACCAATTGTAGTATCCCAATCAAATTTGAGGGTTATACCAATTGTTTTTATAACATTTACCTGACCGGCAACATTTAAACTCCCCTGAGAAATGATTAGTTTACTGAAATCGATTGAGAAATCGGGATATTCACCTGTTAATGCGCCAAAAGCAAGAGAAACACCATGGTTAACACCTTTATTTCCTCCAAAAGTCAATTTAAACAGATTGCGCATGCAGTTCATTTCTTTGTTTACGAATCCAAACTTAAAGCGTTGTGTCACTTGTTTCACAGTTTTGGGATCAGAAGGAATAGTATGCATTCTTAAATAAGTTTTGCCTGTTGATTTTGATTTCATGGCAACGGCGGTACCATGACGTCCGGAAATTTTTCCGAAGGTAGAAGATATAAATTCACTCATGTATGTAATTTTTAATGAGTTTTAAAAAACAGAAAATAACTGTCATTTTTAATTGATTTTGTTCCGTAAAAAATGAAAAAACCGGAAACCTTTTCCGTAAGGGAACTGTAAGGGAAGTGTGAGGGGAGTACGAAGGAGACCTCACCCGCATCCTTCCTCTGCCATGAGAAAAAGAGAAATTTTTCTGAGATAATTTTTGCAGATTAATTTGTTGTTGAAAAATACTGTTCATATTACTTTATAATTGCGTGTGGCAAGAAGAAATGCAACACCGTTTGATGATGCTGCAAAGTAATATAAAATACAGGCTTTGATTATCAGATATTTACTTGTTTAATCTTGTAATCAAGAATAAACAAACTGAGATAAGTTTTGAAGAAAAGAAAACAAGTAAAAACAAGCTGAGACAAGCAAAAACAAGTGGGGACAAGCAAAAATAACCAGAATATCAATTTAAAATAATATAAGTAACTCAACTTTCGTATGCTTTTATTTATATGAAATTAAAGTATTTAAAAATTACACATCATTGACAATTAGTTACTTATAAGTATTCTGAGTATTAAGTATTAAGTATTAAGTATTAAGTATTAAGTATTAAGTATTAAGTATTCATTTCCTCATAAAAGGGCTTTGCCCCTTACCCCACATACTTTTTATCTTAACACAAAAAAGCAAGCAAAAAACACCTCACCCGTCCTTCGGACACCCTCTCCTTTAAGAGTGGGAAAAAAGGAATAAAAGTGTTTGACTTCGCCTGCTTCGCTCGAAAAAATTATGAGTCCGTAAGTTTCAATAAGAGGTGATTTAATCGTATTGAGATTTTATCTAAATCTTTTTGGTCGTATTTTGGTTCAATTTTAGTATTAAAAACACTTTGGTAAGTTCCAATATCGCGGTTAAAAAACAAAGACATTGATTTGTATAATGCTTTGGCCTGACGATAGCCAATAGTTATGAGAGGTGGATTAATATTTTCCAACACATACAAAAGTAAGCGAATAGCTTTTCCTTTTTCTGTTGAGAATTCAAGTCTGATTTCTTCAGCCAATTTATATTTGTTTTCATGCAGCAAATAGTCAGCGAATACTTTACCATTTACAGGACAGAAAACCGGCTCTTTAAGTTGAAGTTCATTATCAGGAATTAAAATTTCAGTATTTAGTAATTTGCCTAAATCCTTCAATAAATCGGAATTTGAAAATGGTTTTGAACTGTAAATCGGGATAAAAAAATTCTTTTTGTACATATCAACTATAGCAGAGGTAAATTCATCAATTTTATCAGGGTGAAGTTTAACATTTACTGATTTAATTGAAAGCATCTCCTCATTTATACCTGAAGTCTTTTCTTCCTCAGCCATTTTTCGCAGTTCTGCTTTAACCTTTTTTAAATCTAAAATAGCCTTAAAAAGTCTGTGACTAATAGCAATATAAAACTGATTTATAAGATTTATATCTTCAGTAGTATAATTTCTATTTACTTTTTTTTGTTTGGTATAAAAATGAGTAAGTTCTTTTGAAAGCTCCTGATTCAGAACATCAATGTTAGTAATATTCGGCTTCCAGTTTAATAATTTGCCAAATTTTAAATTTATTAATTTATTAATACTTTCTACCCTGTGGAGTTTTGAAGTTGCATTCCAAAGTTCTTTTGTTGTATCTTTAGTGTTTAGGGCATTTGCATATTGAAATGTAGTTTGCAATTTACCTGCAAAAACACTTCCCTTTTCAAAACTAAAGTCTGAATCATCATAAATGTAACATATTACATTTAAAATTAAATTTATATTCTCTTCTATTTTATTGGTTATTTCCATAGTGCAGGTCGTGATAATAAGTACTAATAATTTTAAGCTATCGGGGTATAAAAGTTCTCCTGTTGATACCTTTTATTGATTTATAATATCCTTTTTTATTTAGATAAATTCATTTTTATGGCATATGAAAATGGAAGTATTATAATTCCTTTTTACAAATCTACATAATGTTTTACAAATTCTACATCGTTTTGTTAATTATTTTTTATGAATTGCGTTTTCTTTGAACATTTTTTTTAATTAGTGATACGATATTCAATTTCTCCCTTTTGAGATAAGAGAATAAATAGTTTTGGACATTGTAAATGCAACGCTTACCTGAGAGAATAATGTGGCACGAAAATAAATTAAATATTAATCTTTAAAAAGTTAATTTATTGTTGCATAATGTGAAAGAGATTATGTAGTTTTGTATGTTTGAAATAACAGCTGAAATCAGATCTAAATCAATTACTGTCATTTATGAAATTCACTCCCTTCACTCCCAAAAAATCACTTAATAAAGCATTTTTGCGTCAGCGTCCCACGCGACAGGAAATAGATACATTTAAACAAAATCTTATTCGGTTATCTGGTAAAATTGATGAAATAGAACGGGAGGAAAATCAGAAGAATCATGTACGGGATTTTCTGAGAGACACTTATTACAAAGAAACAAATAAGGTCAAGAATATGATGCTAAGCGAACGGAACATTTTAACTCTGTAAGTAGTTCGGGTGATACTATTCGAGAATTATGAAATATTTGATTATCCCATACAGGTATTAGAAGATATTACGAAATACTTGAAGTATAAGATATATAATTAAAAATTTATTCATGCTACATAATGACTATCAATGATCCTTATCAATTGTTTCGGTTTATTGAAGCACAATCATCTGTTTATGAAACTGCTTTAATGGAATTACGAAACGGAAAGAAATTATCGCATTGGATGTGGTATATCTTTCCTCAGTTAAAAGAACTTGGGTATAGTTCAACTGCAAAGTTCTATGGGATTACAGGTATTGCTGAAGCTAAAGCATATATGCAATATCCTTTACTTCGCGAAAGGTTGGAAGAATGTGTTAAAGCAGTGCTAAATTGCAAAGTAAAAAATCCGATAGTGATATTTGGTCATCCCGATCATCTGAAATTTCATTCGAGTTTGACATTGTTTTTTCTAGCAGAGCCTGAAAACAAACTACTGAAAGAAGCACTCGAAAAGTATTACCAGGGAATAACCGACTTTGAAACTGAAAATATAATTGCAAAAGAAAAATTATAATTATGGCATTAGATTATCAAACCGCCTATGAGGCATTTACTGCCGTTGAGAACAGCAAACTCACTGAATTACGAAAATCGCTTTACAAAGCTGCCATACATTATGCAACTATCCGTGCTGAATGGGAATTTCAAAGCATTGATGATAGATTGGATGCAGCCAGAACAATAGTACATAATCGGTTTATTGACAGCTGCAATATTCTTAGCAGGGAACAAGCCAAAATTGGGGAAGATAATAGTTGGCGTGGAGCTATTGGCACTGATCGGAAATTGGTTGGTGATTGGGCTTGCTGGGTGAATTGTTTTGTAGGGATAAGGAATAGGTAAGTTCTTTATTAGTAAATACTTGAAATCATTTTCGTATTCTGAAAAGAAGTTAATTAAGTTGATTCAGGCAGAACAATTATATGATATCAGTTTGTTGATAGTTGTAACATTTTCCGCAAAGAACAAGCTAAAATTGAAGATACAAAAAGATGATGAAACGATATTGAAAAGAAAAAGGACAATATCAAATCTATTTGAATTGTTCCATCTAAAATATTTTATCAAAAATATTTATCATATATTAAATTAAACAACTTTTTATGTCATTTTATTAAAAATATTTAATACATTTGCCATT
>CAYNHC010000297.1:0-4501 GCA_964396705.1 uncultured Paludibacter sp. | reverse complement strand
TATAATTTGATCAATGATTCGAGAAAATTCTATTGTTGTCTCTCAATTTGGTTATTATCCTATCCAAATTATTTTTAATATCTTTGCATTGCATTTTCAAAGCGTATTTCCTAAATAAAAAATACAATTATAATTCTCATTTCCATTTATATAGATTATAAAAATTAATCCACAAACGACTCGAAAATTTTACAAAATACAGATCCGGACAAAACCCGGGAAAATTGTAAAATGTAAATTTTTATTTTACGGATTTTAATAAGCCCAACTCACTACTAATATGTTCCCAATTTTAGATGAATATCACCTGTTTCTTAAACTTGAAAAAGCCCTGTCGAAAAACACGATTGATGCTTATGAAAAGGACTTGATGAAATTAACGGTATATTTGTCGGATGCGCATATAAAACCCGAAGAAGCAACCACTTCACATTTACGCGATTTTATTGTTGAAATTTGTAATCTGGGCATTCATCCCCGCTCCCAAGCCCGTATTATATCAGGCATCAAATCGTTTTACAATTTTCTGATTTATAAAAATAAACGCGAAGATGACCCGACAGAATTACTCGAAAGTCCTAAAATTGGTCTGCGACTACCTGAGGTTTTATCCGTGGAAGAAATTGACAGTATTATTCAGGCAATAGATCTTTCGAAGCCTGAAGGTCAGCGCAACAAAGCAATCATTGAAACCCTTTACGGTTCAGGACTACGCGTTTCAGAGTTAACAGGATTGCAAATATCTAAACTGTATTTCGACGAAGGTTACATGCTTGTTGAGGGCAAAGGCAGTAAACAACGTCTTGTTCCTTTATCACCACCGGCAATAAAACAAATCGGACTTTGGAAAATTGACCGCAATACTATGAATGTGAAAAAAGGAGATGAAGATATTTTGTTTTTAAACCGGAGAGGAGGAAAACTTACACGTGCCATGATTTTTACCATTGTAAAAGATTTAGCCGAAAAAGCCGGTATAAGAAAAAAAATAAGCCCGCATACTTTCAGACATTCGTTTGCCACCCATTTACTTGAGAATGGAGCAAATCTTCGTGCTATTCAGCAGTTGCTTGGACACGAATCTATAACCACAACTGAACTATACACTCATATCGATGTGCATTTTTTGAGAAAAACCATCCTCGAATGTCATCCATTGTATCATCCAAAATAAAGAATGAAACTCAGTCAACCATATAAAAAATTTATAATTAGCGCATTTCTTACATTGCTATCGCTCTGTTTTTACTTTCCTTTATTTGGAGCAGAAACAGTAGTTGTTGGTCAGGTGCTAAACAGTATTGATAAAAATCCAATTCCTGAAGTAAATATTTTTTACAAAAATACGAGTTATGGCGTTAAAAGCAACGAAGAAGGATATTTTATGATTCGTGTTGAAGAAATCAAGTCAACAACACTTGTGTTTTCGTGTGTGGGTTTCCATCAAAAAGAAATAAAGGTAAAACCCGGGCAAAGTATTGGATTACAAGTTGAAATGAACGAAGAAAACACAATTCTGCAAGATGTTTTTGTTGTTCCCGGGGCTAATCCGGCACTTGAATTAATGAAAAAAGTACGAAACCTGAAAGGAGCTAACGATTTCACTAAATATCCGCAGTTCAACATGAAACGTACCGAACAGGGACTGGTTTTACTCGGAAAAGTAAATCAACGAAGTGTTAACAAGCGCATTTATAATCAACTTACCAAAAGTTCATTAAAAGGCAATGACACATCACTTGTAATGCCGCTATACATGGTCGAAAACACTTTTGAAATCAAAGGCAAAAATAAAAAGTTGATTAGTAGCGATAAATTTTCGTCACCCGACAAAAGCGAGGTATTACTCAGACAACTGTTGGGAGAAATACAGACGAGTGTAAATTTCTATGAGAATTCAATCCTGATTCTTGGAAAGAACATGATTAGTCCGCTCTCAGGAACAGGAAATATCTACTACAATTTCTACCTGGCCGACAGCACATCTTCTGACTCAGGAAAATTCTATCAGGTTAATTTCCGAACAAAAAACCCTAAAAATCTGACATTTAATGGAAAAATGATGATTGATTCGGCCACTTGTGCTTTAGTTTCAATTCATGCCGAATTGTCGGAACAGGCTAATCTGAACTACATCCATAACCTTTTTGTTTCACAAAACTTTAAATTGGAAAATAATTCGCTCTGGACTTTGAAAGATGAATTAATTACAATGAAACTTACATCTGAAATTCTGGGAGATAGTCTTCATCCCAAACCTGAAATATTTCTCAAAAACAGTGCGGAATGCAGCACCACAGATTCTATAATAAAACGAGACGAAAAATTTGCAGGAAGTGAATATAAAAAAATTGAAATTGACGACAGACTTTCGGTTTTAAACGATACCCGCATCCTACGAGTTGCCAAATGGATAGCAGATGTAGCAATAACAGGTTATATTCCTGCCGGAAAATTGGAGATTGGTAAAATTCAGCAGATAATGCGGGTGACCGACATCGAAGGTTTACGCGTTACTTTACCGCTGAGAACCAACGAAAAGCTGATGAAAAATGTGTGTCTGGGAGGTTATGCCGGATATGGTTTTAGAAATCAAAAATTAAATTATTCGGGCTATGCACAGTTCAAACTGAATGAAAAATTCAACACTATTTTAAGTATTGGTTATGCCAATGATTTCAGACGAATAGATTATAATTACAATAATTTTCTCCTGTATGAAAATCCGCTCGTAACGGGAGATATCGATTTTGTGAACACAATACTTGGGCTCAGATCGGCAACAAAAATGAGTGAGAGAAAAGAATTTACAGCTTCATTTACAACTGACTGGAATCAAGGTATTGAATCTAAAATCTATTTCAGGGGCAATACAATTTTCTCAGGTTCGGCATTACCAATGATGCAAAATGGAAGCAATATTCCTTCCCTATCATATCAATCCATTACTGCTACAACACGCTTTTCGTTCGATGAAAGAACTTACGAAAATCATTTTCAACGAATTTATATTGCCGGGTTGAAGCCGATTATCTATGCAACGATTGAAGCAGGGCAATTTCAAGCGGGTGATAAAAGCGGAAATTATGCCAAACTGACGGGTACTTTAAAACAAAATGTTAAGTTCCCTATTGGCACCTGGACTTACCTGCTTCAGGGTGGATGGCAAATTGGGAAAGTGCCTTATCCACTACTCGAAATACCAACAGGAGGTGAGACTTTAGGGTATGGTTATAATAAATTCAGTTTGATGTACAATATGGAGAATGCTGTTGACAAATATATTTTAATGCATAACGAATTGATTATGAATGGGGTAATTCTAAATCAGATCCCAATTGTAAAATTATTAAATTTAAGAGAAATGTTCTCATTTAAAATACTTTATGGAGGTTTGAATAACTCTCACAGCAGCATTATTGATTATCCCGATTTTTTTCAACCATTAAATAAACCCTATATGGAAATCGGTGCAGGGGTAAATAATATATTCAGACTTTTATCAATACAATCGGTTTGGCGATTGGGAAATTATAATCAGGATCAAACCGAAATTACACGTTGGCGTTTACTGGCTTGCCTTCGAATAGGTTTTTAGTGAAAACTTAATCACAATTGCTGTAAAATATTCATTAAAATTATAATGCCTTTAAAATTCTTACTTATCTTTGTAATGATAAACCGAATATAAAAAAATACAATAAACACCAAATACAATGGAAACTAACGCGTTAAAGATAGCAATTATTGGAGCAGGCAATATGGGGGGTGCTATAGCCCGGGGTTTATCCAGAGGTACACTTGTTGCTACCAATAAAATATTTGTAAGCGATATTTCAGAAAAAAACCTTAATGATCTGAAAGTTTTTTCTCCGGAAATATCTGTCAGTAAATCCAATAAAGAAATTATTGATGATGCATCTATTATAATTATAGCCGTAAAACCATGGCTTGTAGAACCTATTGCAAAAGAAATAGCAAACAAAATTGATTACAAAAAACAGATGATTGTGTCAATTGCTGCTGGAGTAGATTTTGAAAGATTAACAGATTTTTTCGATACCGATGCTACCATTTTCAGGGTGATTCCTAATACTGCCATCGATGTATTACAAAGTGTTTCTACTATTGCGTCGCTCAATGCTTCCAAAGAGCAGGAAAGTATTATTACTTCGCTTTTTGGTGAACTCGGAAAGGTTTTTCTTGTATCGGAAACGCAATTAAATGCTTTTATGTCACTCTCATCAAGTGGAATTGCTTATGCTTTCAGATATATTCGTGCGGCTGTCGAAGGTGGTGTAGAAATGGGGATCTATCCAAATGTAGCTAAAGAAGTAGTTATTCAGACCTTACGTGGCGCCATCGAATTGCTCGAAGCCAACGATTCGCATCCCGAAGTGGAAATTGACAAAGTAACCACTCCGGGTGGCATAACCATCAAAGGACTGAACGAAATGGAAGCAAATGGATTTACAAATGCAGTGATTAAAGGACTGAAAGC
>CAYNHC010000296.1:0-4552 GCA_964396705.1 uncultured Paludibacter sp. | reverse complement strand
TTTTCTTAAATATAAAGTTCAATTTATCAGATACATATAACTTGTATAATGACTATTATGTATTACTTACATTTTGTTTCTTTGAAAATATTAAAACAAAAGTACGCATAATTTCCAAAACTTCTTTATCTTTGCACCGCAAATTCAAAATCAAGCTTCGGGGGTTTAGCTCATCTGGCTAGAGCGCGACACTGGCAGTGTCGAGGTGACCGGTTCGAGTCCGGTAATCTCCACCAACTTGATTGATAATCAAAAAAGTAAAACCAAAGAGGATTAAACAGGGGACTAAACCTGTTTAATCCTTCTTTTTTAAAGTCACTATTGAATCTTTTTGTGACTTTTACAGCATTGTTGTTTAAATTTATTACTTTACCTTTGTATGTTTATTTTTAACAAAGTTGAATGAAAGAATATCTAAAAGACAAAATATTTAATATAATTTCCGAAACTGCTGACGAACAAGGACTTGAATGTTATGTAATCGGTGGTTTTGTAAGGGATATTTTCTTGAAGCGACCTTCAAAAGATATCGATATTGTAGTTGTGGGAAGCGGTGTTGAACTTGCCGGGAATGTAGTTCGAAAACTTGATAAAAAAGCCAAACTAACCGTTTTTAAAAACTTTGGAACGGCTCAGATTAAGTTCAGAGATTTGGATGTTGAATTTGTAGGAGCACGACGTGAATCGTACCAGCGCGATTCGAGAAAACCAATCGTAGAAGATGGCACACTCGAAGATGATCAAAACAGAAGAGATTTCACAATAAACGCTTTAGCAATATGCCTTAACAAAGACCGATTCGGCGAACTTATTGATCCTTTTGGCGGGTTAAATGACCTGAAAAACTTTGTAATACGCACACCGCTTAATCCCGATATCACTTTTTCGGACGACCCACTACGTATGATGCGCGGTATTCGCTTTTCAGCTCAACTCGGATTTTTTCTTGAAGCAAATACTTTCGATGCAATTGCCCGAAATAAAGAGCGTATTGCCATCATTTCAAAAGAACGGATAGCCGATGAATTAAATAAAATTATGCTCTCGCGCAAACCTTCGGTCGGTTTTATTTTGCTCGAAAAAACTGGTTTACTAGAACTTATTTTTCCAGAAGTTCTTGCGCTGAAAGGCGCTGAAACAAAAGATGGCATTGGTCACAAGGATAATTTCTATCACACATTAGCTGTTCTCGATGGCTTGTGCGAACATACTGATAATCTTTGGTTACGTTGGGCTGCTTTGTTACATGACATTGGCAAACCGCGTACAAAACGCTTTGATAATCGCTTAGGATGGACATTTCATAATCATAATTTTGTAGGAGAAAAAATGATTCCGGAAATATTCAGGAACATGAAACTTCCTACGAACGAGAAAATGAAATATGTACAGAAAATGGTTACGCTGCATATGCGTCCCATCGTACTGAGCGAAGATGAAATTACCGATTCAGCCGTACGTCGTTTACTTTTTGATGCCGGTGACGATATCGACGATTTGATGATGCTTTGCGAAGCAGACATTACATCAAAAAATCCTGAAAAAGTAAAACGTTTCAAAGCAAATTTCCAGTTGGTTCGTCAAAAACTGAAAGAAATTGAGGAAAAAGACCGGGTTCGTAATTTTCAACCTCCCATCAGTGGTCAGGAAATCATGGATACTTTTCAACTTCCGGCTTGCGCTACGGTGGGCAATATCAAAATGCGAATCAAAGATGCCATTATGGATGGCATTATTCCAAACGAATATGAGGCTGCACGCGGCTATATGTTTGAAGTGGCAAAAGAGTTTGGAATTGAGATAGTTGACAAGATTAAAGAATAAAGGGCAAAGATTAAAGGCTGTAAACTACTTATATCTAGATATTTATTTAAATTAAGGTTGTATTTAAAAGTAGCATTGAGAAATAAACTCATTTTGACCTCTATCCCTAACCCTTTCTCCCAAGGAGAAAGGGGATAGTGCTGTTCACTAATGGAAAGTGGTCCAATAATCGAGCGGCTCAAAGTCCCTCTCCTTGGGAGAGGGATTTAGGGAGAGGTCGGTTAATGATATAATGTACTTTAAAATAAACGCTATTCTTAAATACAGCCAAATTTAAAATTATTTTATTAAAAAAAAATCAATACTCTGCATACCATGAAAAAACTTTTATTTTTAAACCTGATACTGCTGTTATCAATAGTTAGTTTTGCACAACAAAAACCACAAAAATTCAGTTATCAGGTGAAAGTTCCGGCTACTTTCGATGCTGTACGATTAGCCCGCATCGATTCGGTTTTTCAGCAATATGTTGACAATGGGACTATTCCTCATGCCGTAACTTTTGTGGCACATCATGGTAAGGTAATACACAACAAAGCATTCGGTTGGCGCGACATTGAAAGCAAAACTCCGTGCCGGAAAGATGATATTTTCCGCATGGCATCACAGACTAAGGCAATCACAGCGGTTGCAGTTCTCACGCTTTTTGAAGAAGGTAAATTACTGCTCGACGAGCCTGTAAAAAAGTATATTCCTGAATTTGCCAATCCCCAAGTGCTTGTTACTTTCAACGAATCAGATTCAACCTACACTACCCGTCCGGCCAAGCGTGACATTACCATAAGGCATTTACTCACACATACCATCGGGATTTCGTACGGTAACAGCAAAACACGAAAAATTTATGACAAAGCCGGAATACCTTTGTCTCCAATGATGTCGAAAGACAATATTACCATAGGTGATGCAATTAAAATACTTGCAAAATGCCCTCTCGAACACGATCCGGGTGAGAATTTTACTTATGGAATGAGCCTCGATATTTTGGGTTATTTAATCGAAGTAGTTTCGGGAATGCCAGTGGACGAATATTTCAGGACAAAGATTTTTGAACCGCTTGGAATGAATAATACTTATTTCTATTTGCCTGAAAGCAAGAAAAACAGAATTGTAACTTTGTACGAGAAAAACAGCCCTACATCTCCACTCAAACGCAACGAGAAAGCAGATGGACTTTATCAGACTTTTCCATACGCAGGAGCCAACACTTTTTTTAGTACTGGTGCCGGTCTCAGTGGAACAATTGAAGATTACGCCAAACTCTGTCAAATGATTTTGAACGAAGGCGAATTCAATGGTCATCGAATTTTGGGAAGAAAAACAGTGGAAATGATGCGCAAAAATGCTGTAGGTGATTTTCGTGGTGAAATAGGCTTCGGATTAGCCTTCGACGATTTCCGCCCACAGTATTCATATCGCTCTATCGCATCTGAGGGTTCACTTCGTTGGGGTGGTTGGTTTGGCACCGATTATATCATTGACCCTAAAGAAGATTTGATTCTATTGTTTTACATCAACATTGAGCCCAATAATTCCGGAATTGATTTTAAAGTATTGTTTCACAATTTAGTTTATCAGGCATTGAAATAATCCAAAAATTTGAGGTTTGAAGATTTGAAAGTTAGAAAATTTGAAAGTTTGAGGTTTTTCTAAATTCTTAATTTCTAACTTTCTTAATTTCTCAATTTCATAATTTCTCAATTTCATTTCTACAGACAATTTATTAATTTTACTGAAAAATTTTTCATTGATGAACACAAAAATACCTGCCTATTTATATGAGAAAAACAACATTATTCGGTTGATTTTTTTCACAGCTATCTTTGCATTATTATTCATCAATATCTTTCAACCATTTAATTCGCGTAACTGGTATCCTAACATTTCTGAATTTAAATATTTTTTCTTCTCAAGTCTTATTATTCTCATCGGGATGTTGGTAGTGGTTGTAAGCCGGTTAATTATGCTGGCTGTGGTCAAAAAATCAGTCCTAACTTACACAAAATATGCAGTTTGGGTGTTGATTGAAATTCTGGCCATGTCGCTATTTTATTCCTTGTTTACTAAATTTGTTCCAAAAGAAGGTCTGAATCGCGATTTCACTGAAATTTTTCATCAGTCAGTCGTTAACACAAGTTTGATTATTCTACTCCCCTACTCTATTTTATGGCTCTATTTTTCATGGCGCGAAAAAAACTCTTTACTCGAAAAAATAACAAAAGATGAACCTGTAACCGATATTCACAAACGAAACTTATTGACTTTTCCTGATGAGAAAGGCGAAATAAAGATCTCTGTAATGCTTGAAAACTTACTTTATATTGAATCTGCCGATAATTACGCAACCATTCACTATCTGAACAAATCGAAAATTTCGCATTTTCTCATTCGTAATTCACTGAAAAAAATAGAAGAAAATCTGGCAAAAGAAAGTCCGTTAGTTCGTTGCCATCGTTCTTATATTATTAATCTTGATAATGTAAAAGTACTCCGCAAAACAAAAGACGGAATACTTCTGGAACTCGAGGCAATGAATACACCTGACATTCCGGTATCGAAAACATACTATGAACGGGTCATGACCAAATTTTCAAAATATTCAGTTTGAAATTATTTACCATTTTTTAATTTACAATTTACCATTTCATCCTTTTTAAGAAGCTAATAACACAAAGCAATATGGATCTTTTAGAATTTTACAAAGATAAACCTTATAAAACAGGTATTG
>CAYNHC010000295.1:0-4555 GCA_964396705.1 uncultured Paludibacter sp. | reverse complement strand
AATTGACACCTTGATTAGAAACAAAGATCCATATTCTCTTTTACTTTTAGCTTCAGAACTTTATAAATTTAATAAAGGATATTTTAATTGTTATTTTGAAAAAGACTTGATAGATATAATTCAAATTTTAACCCAAATAGAGTTAGGAGTTGAAAATGAAAACAATGAGATTTCATGGCATTTAAAAGAAAATTACTTTCCTATCCCAAAATTGAACTTATTTATATTTTTTGCTAACTATTACTCACAATACAAGTGGGATAATAACAAGGCATGCTTTACAAATCCTTCTCTTGAGATAAAAAGTTTAAGCAAAGAGGAAAAGCTTTATCAATTACTTAAAAACGAGAACGACTCTATTGCTCTTAGTGCATTTATTCAACTTACAACTTGTGATTCATCAAATGTATCAAAACTTGCCGACGAATATGAAGATGCTGAAATTAAAAGAAATTATTTACTGCCAATTTTTCCATACAGATTTCTTAAACAGTTAGTAGCTTTAACCACTTATTGTAAAACGAATAATATTGATTTTTTGGGAACTCCAGAATTACAAAAAAAGATATTACAACTTGATACAGAAATGAACTTTGTGGAAAGAAGAAAGTTAGAAGATGAACTTATCAGAACTTTAACAGTTGATAATATTACTGTTCTGGAGTATTGGGCATTGATTTATGAAAGTTCAATAGAACTCCCATTATCGACCGGTAGAATTCTTGATATTTTCTATTCCAAAAACTGGAATATACTAATAAATGACGAAAAGCACTTGAAATGTTATTTGAAAAAATCAGCTTTATTAAGCAAAATAGGGATTAATGGACTTTGCAATAACTATATTGTGAAATTTAATTATTCATCTGAACAGATTCAGTTGAAAATCAAAACCCTGCAATCAAATGACAACGATATAAATTCACAAATTAAGAATATCATTACAGTACAATTTGCAGCAAAACAGAGTAAAAAGAATAATATCATTATTTGTAAATGCAACAAAAAAAGTAAAAAATTTGATGTAAAAGAAGATGTAAATAAGATTACAAAGAATGTCGTTGACTCTTTCATTGCTGAATATCAGATTTCAAACATTCTTTCACAGATAGATTATTCGCAAATTCCCATAGCATTAGAAGTGATTGAAAAATATCAGTATCAATATAAATCGCTGAGATATTATGTTATTAGTTCTGATTTTGGATTATTCATGGTAAATAATCTTGTTGACAAAAAAAATAGAACCGAATTTTTAGAGCTACATTCAAAACTTACTGAGTATGAGCTATATTCTTATTATTTGGACAAAGCAGAAATAGATTATAAAACAACCATTAATACTTTAGATTACGATAAAATTTATGAAATAATTAAATATAATGTGCCTAATTATTTCGTAGGCAGTGGTGGACGAGACAAGGATAATGAAGTCTATTCAGTCATTAGATTATTAGAGCTAACATTTAATACTTATTTTGGTTTCCCCAAAAAACTAAGTTATCAAAATATTGAGTATGGTTGTGATATCAGGAAAAGATCATTTATATGGTTGCAATTTTTAGAAAATAAAAATTTATTGAAAAGGGAACATTCAGAACCAATTTCATTTAATATTGATTAAATATATATGATGATGAACATAATAACAAATTTTATTGACAAGAAACAAACCAAATGCCCTCAAACACGCATGGCACATTTGGCGACGCATAGCATTTTACAGTTTTGTTTCTGCCTTCACTTTGTCGTTTGTAGATAAGTGCTGCAATAGCAAATAATCAAATGCAAATAATCAATAGAAATAGACAGTTTTGTAAAGAAATTTGGTATTCTCATTTGAAAAAAAATATATAAAAGGAATGGCAGACCATAACGATTTAGGAAACGAAGGTGAATTACGCGCACAAGCTTATTTGAGAGAAAAGGGGTATAAAATTCTTCAAACAAACTGGTTTTCAGGCAAACTAGAACTCGATATTATTGCCGAAAAAGACAATATGCTGGTAATTATTGAAGTAAAAACCCGCTCGACAGATACTTTTGAGCACCCCGAAGAAGCAATTACCCTAAGAAAAATCAGGAATTTAATTAACGCTGCTCACGATTATATTTTCAAATTCGATTGGCAAGGCGAAACACGTTTTGATGTTATTTCGGTAATTCCAAAAGGAAAAACATTCCAAATCGATCATATTGAAGATGCATTTTTGCCACCACTTTAATATTAGATAAAAGAGCAAAGACAAAAGAATAAAGACTTATATCAATTTGAATATTAGTAAGTTAAAAATAATTTTGTCGTTTTTTATATAAAAAAACCTGTCTGATTGTCATAATTCAGACAGGTTTTATACTTACAATTTCCTGATTTTACAGTTTAATCACATACAAATTAAACGATTTTGGTGCTAGTTCCACATTTAAAACATTATCTGTAATGTTAATATCGTTGGTAACAGGAATCACGGCAAAAGGATTATCTAATGTGTTTTCCACATCCAAATTATCAGACTTCAAAATGATGTGTGTGCCTTTTCTTTCCCCTTTTTTAAGCCCGTTGAATGTGTAATTTACTTTCTTAGTTTCGTCGGAAGTATTTGCAATTTTCAGATAGACTTCCTTTTTTACTTTATCAATTGCCGATGAAGCATAAATTCCATTTTGTCCGGTTAAAGGCGTTTTATTAGCCAGTGTTTTAAGCACATTTGTTCCTACATGCATACCGTAAAGCTGTTGAACGTAATAATTAACAGATTTCACACTGCGTAGATTATCGAACCAAATCAGGTCGGGACGCCACTGCCAGCCTTGTACGTGAGCAAAAAGCGGCGCATAAGTACACATTTGAACTATATCGGCATTCCGTTCAAATCCGGTCATAAAAGCAGCTTCACAAAGTGCTGATTCGAAATTGTTTTTGCGGTTTTTCGGGTGACAGGCATATTCACCGGCAAATACTTTGGGACCTTTGCGGTCGTAATTATCGTAACGGGCTGCTCCATCCAGAAACCATTTTTCGGGACGATAAAAATGTTCATCAACCAAATCAACTTTTAATCGTTTCATTTCGGGCCACAGATATTCAAAATCTTTTCCTTCAGAACCAGGACCTGAACTTCCGATAACACGTACGGTGGGATATTTGGCACGTATAGCTTTGACAAACGGTTCGAGTCGTTCAGGGTATAAACTTCCCCATTGTTCATTACCAACTGCTAGTAATTTCATATTAAACGGTGCCGGGTGACCCATATCAGCACGCATTTTTCCCCATTTGGTAGTCACATCGCCATTGGCAAATTCAATCAAATCCAATGCATCTTGAATGTAGGGTTGCAAATCGCAAACAGCTACGTGAGCATTATCGTTATGATTTTGAAACTGACATGCTAATCCACAACTGATAACAGGAAGTGGCTCTGCTCCAATATCCTCAGAAAGTTGGAAAAACTCATAAAATCCCATGCCGTAACTTTGGTAATAATCGGGGAAAAAGCGATATGGAAAAGTATATTGCCAGCGATTGAGGTTTAATTTGCGGTTTTCAACCGGACCAACAGAATTTTTCCATTGATATCTATCCCAAAGCTCAGTACCTTCAACAATACAACCGCCGGGGAAACGGAATACTCCGGGATGCAAATCGTATAATGCTTGCGCTAAATCTTTACGTAATCCATTTTCGCGACTTTTCCATGTATCAATAGGAAATAATGATACGTGTTCCATATCAATACTTTTTTTCGAAGTCAGGAAAATGCGCAAACGAGCTTTAGGTTCAAGTTTTTTCGATTTAATAATAACCTGGTATTTTTTCCATTCTTTTGAATCAACTGTCATTTTTTCAGAAGCAAAAATATTGGAATTTTCGTCAACAAACTCAACTCTGAAACCCTCAGAAGTACTACTTTGTGGTATCCGAGCCCAAACTGAAAACCGATATTCAGCATTTTGCTTTACACTTATTCCAAAGAATCCTTCATTGTCCATTCCGGTATGTTTTTCATCATGTCCGGCATACGAAAGGCGTACATAATGAGGATTGTTTTCGAACGGAGCTCCGTCGGTACGAACTTCTACATTCCCAAATGTTGACCAACCAAGTAAACTCTGCGGAAATTCGAATGAACGGTTTTTGATCATTTCAGCATATAATCCACCATCTGCTCCGTAGTTAATGTCTTCGAAAAATATTCCGTACATGGTACTTTGTATTGGAGAACCCGGGTTTTTAACATCAACCGAGATGTTGGTCTGCGAAATTGCAAGTTGAGTTGACAATGCTACTGATAAAAGTAACACGAATAGGAATTTTGTTCTTTTCATTGATATTTTGAATTAAATTAATTTTTCGATAAAAGATGCTTTATACTCATTTGAAAATTACCTTTTATTTATTTGTTTTACAAACAAAGGCTAAGTATTAGGAAATAACCCCGATAGCTAACGGGAGTCGCATTATTATGTTATAAAGGAAAAGAATGGAACGCGGATAAGCGCTGATATAACGGATTAAAAAACGGATTTTAATTCCGATAAATCGGAATGATTT
>CAYNHC010000294.1:1350-4574 GCA_964396705.1 uncultured Paludibacter sp. | reverse complement strand
AAGATAATATAATTATATCTTAACTTTATGTCCTGTTTTCAGGGAGTATCATAATATCAATCATTCTTTCTATTGAAGTAACTTTTAAACTATTATTTATAGATAATTCTAAATTTACTAATGCACTAATAGGTGCATGAGCAAATCCATTTCTTATTGATGATAAATTTCTAATATTTTCTATTAAATGTAGTTTTAATAATCCTATACTTCTTAATATTTTTAATTTTCCACCTATATCAATTATTGAAGTGTTTAATACAATAGATTCAAACTTGTCTTTTTGAGATGGTTTAAAATAATCAACAATTATTTTATTTAATCTCCAATCAATTTGATTAAATGAATCTATTACCCATCCTCGGGCTTCTTCAATATTAAATTCACTTAAACTTTTTTTATTAGTATTTTCCATATAAAAATTTACTTCTAACTCATTTCCAACATTCTCAAAATTGGTTTCACCGCTTTCACTCTCACTTCTTCATCTACTAAAATTTCAGGGGTTTCGTTCAATAAACATTTATAGAGCTTTTCGAGTGTGTTAAGGCGCATAAAATTACATTCGTTGCACGCACAAGTGCTGTCGTTTGGCGGAACAGGAATAAACTCTTTATCAGGGCTTTTCTTTTGCATTTCGTGAATAATTCCGCTTTCGGTAGCTACCAAAAATGATGTAGCATCCGAATTGATTGTATAATTAAGCAAAGCTTGTGTGCTCCCAATAAAATCAGCCATCAATAACAACGGTCGCTTACATTCCGGGTGTGCCAATACTTTAGCTTCGGGATGTTCAGCTTTTAGTTTCACCAACTTTTCAACAGAGAATTGCTCGTGTACATGGCATGCTCCGTCCCATAATAACATATCGCGCCCGGTGACACTGTTGATATAATTTCCAAGATTTCTGTCCGGACCAAAAATTAATTTCGCATCTTTGGGAAACTGATCCACAATTCTTTTTGCATTGGTCGAAGTAACCACCACATCGGTTAATGCTTTAACGGCCGCTGTTGTGTTTACGTACGAAATTACAGTATGATCGGGGTGCGCCTTAGTAAATGCCTCAAAAGCGTCGGCAGGACAACTGTCGGCCAATGAGCAGCCAGCTTCCAGATCAGGAACCAATACTTTTTTTTGTGGTGATAAAATTTTGGCAGTTTCGCCCATAAAATGTACGCCGCAAAGCACAATGATATCGGCATCGGTTTTGGCAGCTTGTTGAGCCAATGCCAAACTATCGCCAATCACATCGGCAATATCCTGTATATCGCCCATTTGGTAATAATGAGCCATGATAACTGCATTTTTTTCTTTTTTCAGTCGATTTATTTCGGCAATAAGTTCAAATTTTTCCATTTTATGAAGTTTTCAAAATTATATTAATATTATTCCTTTTAAATTTTTTACAAAAAACCTTTTAAAGATAATAATAGAGTGTTAGTTTGGTTGATAAAAATATTGTGAAAACCTTGTATATTCCATTATAAAAAATAAAATCTTATATATCAACAATATTTTATTTAGTTATTTAGCTATAAATTATAGGTATATAAACTTTATCAACACACTGTTTATAACTGCAAAGTTAGAAAGTTTTTATGAATGTGTATGATGATAAGTACATAAAACAGGTTAAAAAAAAGCTATAAAAAATGTGCTAACTAATTTGTATGTTCCAAAACAACTGATATTAGCGAACTGTTTTTGTATTTTGCAAATAAAGTTTCAATATTTATTTCAGTTGCTTTTCAACAATTTTCAACAAGTTGTTGATAATGTTTAAAACAAAAAAAGATGGAATTGTAACTGAATACAATTTCATCTTTTTAAAAATAAAAAGAAATTATTTTAGTATAATAAACCAATTACCCATAAGCTTACTTTAGCAGGTAAACGATTGAAAAGCCAACAAAATAATTTGTACTGAAGTCCCGGAATTACTATGGGATTCATTGATTTGCGTTCAATTTGTCGCAAGATATTTTTTGCAATAACATCAGGCGACATACCATTTTGCTCATCCTTTTCCATTTTGCCTACAGATGTTTTCATTTTAGTATAATAGGCAGATTTTTCGGATTGAGACTGAGTAGTAAATTGACGAGCAGCCGTAAATCCTGTTTTAGTATCGCCGGGCAAAACTGTACAACAATCAATATTAAAAGGTTTTACTTCCATAGAAAGTGCTTGCATAAAAGTAGTAATTGCAGCTTTACTGGCCGAATAAAATGCCTGAAAAGGAATAGGAATAACCCCGGCAACCGACGAAATGGTTATAATTTTACCATAACCCTGAGCTCTGAACAGTGGAATACAAGCCTGAATAGTTTTTACTGTACCAAAGAAATTTGTTTCGAATTGATTTTTAACTTCTTCAGACGAAGAATCTTCCACAGAACCAGCAATACCAAAACCTGCATTGCAAATTACAACATCAAGCCGACTGTTTTCACTGATTATTTTTTCAATAATACTTTCAATTTCAGTTTCATTGTTCACATCCATTTTTACAGGAATAATTTCACCATTACTGCTTGCATCCTTATCAGGATTACTACCACGACGGGAAGCACTGTAAACTTTCATCCCCTTTTTCATGAGCATTTCAGCTGTGGCTTTTCCTATTCCGGCACTGGCTCCTGTTAATAATACTACTTTCGAATTCATATATAGCAATTTAAATTTTTCACAAAGATAATACTTAACTAAAATAAATGCATATTTTTTAGTACCTGAAAAACAATTACTAAGTTTGAGGGTTTTTATTTATAAATAGAATATTGAGAATTGAATATGCAGCTAAAAGATATACGAACCTATACATTTTCTGAAATTAATGGAAAAGATACTCTGTTTAATTTGAGCAAGTTAGATGATTTATATAACGCTCACAATGGAGAATCGGATATTCCGCACCGACATGATTATTACACCATTATTTTTTTCAAAAATGGTGAGGGAACGCATATTATAGATTTTACAGAGTATAAAATTGAAAAAAACAGCATTTATTTTATTCTTCCAGGGCAAATGCATCAGGTAAAACCAACTGTTCAACCCGAAGGATGGAGTTTAAAATTTACCGAAGAATTTTTGATTGCCAATTCTATTCCTGATAAAATGGTGAACGACATATATTTATTCAATGACTATGGTCAATCCCCTCCCCTATCCATCAGTGACCAACAATTGCCTGTTTACCTCAATATTGTTTCACAAAT
>CAYNHC010000294.1:0-1250 GCA_964396705.1 uncultured Paludibacter sp. | reverse complement strand
GCCGTATCTTTGCATTATCAAAATAATCAAGTAAATAAACAGGTAAAATGAAAACAATACTACATAAAGCAGCAACCCGCGGACATGCCAATCATGGTTGGCTCAATACGCATCACACCTTTAGTTTTGCCAATTATTATAATCCCGAACGAGTTCATTTTGGTGCATTACGTGTACTGAACGATGACTGGATTTCGGGTGGCGAAGGTTTTGGAAAACATCCGCACGATAACATGGAAATTATTACCATTCCGTTAAAAGGAGCTGTTGAACATAAAGACAGCATGGGTAATAAAGGAATTATCAATGCCGGTGAAATTCAGGTAATGAGTGCAGGAACCGGAATTTTTCATAGTGAGTTTAATCCATTGAAAGATACAGCGTTGGAATTACTTCAAATATGGGTTTTTCCGGATAAAAAAAATGTAACTCCTCGTTATGACCAACAATCGTTGGCTGACCTCGAAAAATCAAATGAGTTTTATCAGATACTTTCACCAAATCCCGACGATCAGGGAGTTTGGATTCATCAGCAAGCATGGTTTAATATTGGAAATTTATCGGCAGGCTGGGAGGGAAGTTATAAAATAAATAACCACCAATCGGGCGTCTATGTTTTTGTGATTGAAGGAGAAGCCACTGTTGCCGAAACGGCATTGAACAGAAGAGACGGATTAGGAATTTGGGAAGCCGATGAAATACAAATCAGTGTAAAACAAGACAGTAGAATTTTAATAATGGAAGTTCCTTTTGTTTAAATTGAGAAATTAAGAAAATAAGATTATGTTAATATACACATGAATCAATATATAAAATCAAAAAAAATAAATTAAAAAATAAATGATTATGAACACTTTAATAAAAAAATTTTTTGCAACTGACGTACAAAACTGGTCGTTATTGATTTCGCGCCTTGCATTAGGCATAGTAATTTTACCACACGGAATGCAAAAGGCATTGGGCTCGTTTGGAGGGTATGGATTTGAAGGCACGCTTGGCGCTTTTACAGGTATGGGTATGCCATTGTTGCTCGCCGTTATGGTTATTTTGGCCGAATTTATTGGAGCAATTGGAGTTATACTTGGAGCCGGCACACGTTTTATGGCATTCTCAATTTTTCTTACTTTGGGTGGTGCCATGTTCCTTGGCGGACACGTGGATAATGGTTTCTTTATGAACTGGTTTGGAGCGCAAGCCGGTGAAGGAATGGAATACTTTATACTTGTATTAGGTTTGGCTTTATCGCTTAT
>CAYNHC010000293.1:0-4602 GCA_964396705.1 uncultured Paludibacter sp. | reverse complement strand
ATGTCGAATCAAAACGCATCTGTTAAATCAATTATTTTTGCCTTGTCTGCCAATCTTGGTATTGCAATAACCAAAACCATAGCCGCTGTAATGACCGGATCGGGCGCTATGCTGGCTGAGTCCATTCACTCGTATGCGGACTGTGGTAATCAGGGATTGCTATTTTTAGGTTTAAAAGCTGCAAAGAAAAAACCAGATCAGGAACATCCATTGGGCTACGGAATGTCAACTTATTTCTGGTCGTTTATCGTTGCATTAATGTTGTTTAGCATGGGTGGTTTGTTCTCCATTTACGAGGGAATTCATAAACTAAATTCTACCGAAGAATTAAATAATCCGTTGATTGCCATTGTAGTATTATCCGTTAGCTTACTTTTAGAAGGTGCTTCGCTGTGGGGTTGCATTACTCAAATAAATAAAGTCAGACGAAAGGGCGAAAGTCTTTGGAAGTGGCTTATAAACTCCCGTCAAAGCGAGTTGGTGGTGGTATTTGGTGAAGATGTGGCAGCACTTTTAGGGCTTACTTTTGCTTTAGTGGCTGTAATCTTAGCACACGTTACCGGAAATCCGGTTTTTGATTCCATTGGCAGTATTGGCATTGGTGTGTTATTGGTTATTGTTTCGCTTTTCGTTGCTATTAAAATTAAGAGTTTGTTGATTGGTCAAAGTGCCGATGAATCTGTACGCAACGAAATGATGCAATTTTTGGAAAAAAGACCGGAAATAGTTCATGTTCTTAACATTATTACCATACAATTAGGTCCACAGATTATGGTTACTATTAAAGCTCAAATGACCGAAGAAAAATCTGTTGAGAATCTGATTCAAAATATAAATAGCTGCGAAAAAGAATTTAAAAAAGCATTTCCAACCGTACAATGGGTGTTTTTTGAACCGGATAGTGAAGTCTGAATTTTTATTTTAGAATAAAAACTCTCAAAGGTTCAACTGAATTTTTTGAGAGTTTTATTTTTATCAATTACTTTGTTGCATTAAATATTTAGGATAAAAAGATATGAAAAAGATGAAGATAGTTATTGTAGGTCTTGGAGGTGTGGGTGGATATTACGGTGGATTATTATCAAAAAAGTATGTTGATCATCCCGATGTGGAGATCTATTTTGTGGCACGTGGAGCTCATCTAAAAAAAGTGCAGGAGGAAGGTTTGACTGTAATTACAGAAAATGGAACTTTCGTAACACGACCTACTTTAGCAACTGACAATGTGCTTGAAATTGGGAAAGCCGATTATGTAATTCTAACCACTAAAAGTTACGATATAAGTACTACTATTGAGCAGATAAAACCCTGTCTGAAAGAAGATTCTGTTATTTTGCCATTACTTAACGGAGCTGATATAAGTCACAAAATCAGAAAAATGCTGCCAGATATTGAAGTGTGGAATGGCTGCGTTTATATTGTTGGACGACTAAACGAACCGGGTGTGGTTGAAAGTTCGGGTGGCGTGCACGATTTATTTTTCGGACACGAAAATCGTACTTCCGAACGATTACTTTGGATGGAAAAAATCATGAAAGATGCCGGAATCAAGGCAGTTTTCAGCGAAAATATCCGAATGATTATCTGGCGTAAATTTATTTTTATTTCGTCAACTGCCTCTCTTACATCATATTATAATGTAGGGTTTCGCGATGTGCTGACCGATGAAAACCGCAAAGCAATGACAATTGCTATTTTAAAAGAAGTAGCCGCAGTGGCCGCAGCAGAAGGAATTATATTCGAAACGGACATAATTGAAACGACTATTCGGCACATCGAAAAGTTACCTTTTGGAACAACTTCATCAATGCACACCGATTTTCAGGCTGGTAGAAATACAGAACTTGACACACTTACCGAAATTGTAATTGAGTTAGGGAAAAAGCATGGAGTACCAACACCAATGTATGAAATAATTTATGAAAAACTCCTTCGTCTTTGTTCTTTAAAGTGAACATAAAATGCTGATAATGCGGGAAATGAAAACACTTAAATTACAAATTTCATTTTTTTATTGTTAGATAATATCATTTCTACCACAATTCCGGAAAATACGCCTATTGAATAAGCAAGAATATCGCTCCATAAGAATCCATATCCAAGCACAAGGCCTCCTAATGTTGTTGAACGAAGTGACTCTATCCATGATGCATGATATAACTGTGTTATCTCAATAAGATAGCAGAACAAGATGCTTAATATTGCTACTGTTCTGATAGATTTGCCTTTATAAATGATGGCAAATATCTGATAAATCATTAGAGCCCATAGTGCATCTCCTAAATATGCATTTATCCAAATTGGGAATAAACAGCTAAACCTCCGGGATAAAAGGCCGAAAATAATTGTCAACAATATTGTTATGCTATAAATTATCCGATTACGTTTCATGAATTAACAATTGTGTTACATCGCTCGAAATAAAAAACTCCTTCCAATGGTAACGGAAGGAGTTAATTTTTAATATATTTAAAAGGAGAAATTACACCATTAATTTTTTATATCTAATTCGTTTCGGACCTTCATCGCCTAAACGCATTTTTTTGTTTTCTTCGTATTCGGAGTACGAACCTTCGAACACAAAAACTTCTGAATTGCCTTCAAATGCAATAATATGCGTACAAATACGATCTAAAAACCAGCGGTCGTGGGAGATAACCACTGCACAACCTGCAAATCCTTCGAGTCCTTCTTCTAATGCCCGGAGTGTATTCACATCAATATCATTGGTTGGCTCATCTAGGAGTAAAACGTTTGCTTCAGACTTCAAAGTCAACGCTAGATGCAAACGGTTTCGTTCTCCTCCCGAAAGCACACCGCAGAGTTTTTCCTGATCACCACCGGCAAAGTTGAACCGTGAAAGAAATGCACGGGCATTGATTTCTTTACCGCCCACACGAATAAAATCAGTTCCACCTGATATTACCTGATAAACCGACTTCGCAGGATCAATATCAGTATGACTTTGATCTACATAACCAATTTTCACAGTTTCACCAACCTCAAAAGTTCCTTTATCGGCATGTTCCAAACCCATCATCATGCGAAAAAGAGTAGTTTTTCCGGCGCCATTTGGTCCGATAATTCCAACAATTCCATTGGGTGGCAACATAAAATTCAGATTATCAAACAACAATTTTTCGCCAAAAGCTTTTGAAACATCAATGGCTTCCACCACTTTATTTCCAAGTCGAGGTCCGTTGGGAATAAATATCTCCAGTTTTTCCTCTTTTTCCTTCTGATCTTCGTTTATTAATCGGTCGTAAGCTTCCAAACGTGCTTTACCTTTGGCATGACGTGCTTTGGGAGCCATGCGAACCCATTCCAACTCGCGTTCAAGGGTTTTGCGACGTTTACTTGCTTGCTTTTCTTCACCTGCCATGCGGGCAGTTTTTTGTTCGAGCCACGAAGTGTAATTTCCTTTCCACGGAATGCCTTCACCACGGTCGAGTTCTAGAATCCAGCCCGAAACATTATCCAGGAAATAGCGGTCGTGAGTAATGGCAATTACCGTTCCGGCATATTGTTGCAAGTGATGTTCGAGCCATTCCACTGATTCTGCATCGAGGTGGTTGGTTGGCTCATCGAGCAACAATATATCGGGATTACGAAGCAATAAGCGACACAAAGCCACACGGCGTTTCTCACCTCCCGACAAATTCTCAACCATCCAGTCCTCAGGTGGACAGCGAAGTGCATCCATCGCACGATCAAGCTTATTATCTAAATTCCAGGCATCAGCATGGTCGAGTAACTCCTGCAATTCTCCCTGACGAGCAATCAATTTATCAAAATCGGCATCCGGTTCAGAAAATTGTTCATTGATTTGGTCGTATTCGGCAATCATATCCACAATTTCCTGCACGCCTTCTTGTACAATTTCCTTTACCGTTTTGGTCGGATCTAGTTTCGGATCCTGCTCCAGATAACCCACTGAATATCCCGGGGAGAAAACCACTTCACCATCGAATGATTTTTCGACACCGGCAATAATTTTCAATAAAGTGGATTTACCTGAACCATTTAAACCGATAATTCCGATTTTGGCTCCGTAGAAGAAAGAAAGGTAAATATTGTTCAATACTTTTTTTTGAGGCGGAAAAGTTTTACTTACACCCACCATCGAGAAAATAACTTTTTTATCGTCGGCCATAATTCAATTTATAATTTATAATTCACAATTGAAGTACAAAGATACGAAGAAAGTGGAAATTCAGAAAGTGTAAAAATGAAGTTTATTTTAAAGGAAAAATAGCTATTCTTTATTGAAGAACCTTACCGTTTCGTTGCTTACAGCATCGTTTTACGAAACCGTTTCGAATTTTGAAATATAATCGGCTTTGTGTTTGTTTTGGAGGATGTTGGAGATGCAGTTTTTATCGTTCGAAAAAATTGAAATTATACCCCGAAAGGCAAGGGAATTGAATACCGAGATGCAGAAAATATTAATTGAATAATACATTCCGCAAATTGATTTGAAATAGTAAAAAATAATAAATTTACTGTTTCTTTTCATTTAAGGGGGTTGAATGTTAAAACAAATGCTCACAGAGTTTGGTGTGAAACAGAAATTAAATTAAATTTGCGCTATTCAATAAAAAA
>CAYNHC010000292.1:0-4620 GCA_964396705.1 uncultured Paludibacter sp. | reverse complement strand
AAGATTCGCACTTTTCGAATGAGAACAAACTCCTATGGCAATACCTGAAAGAAACAAAAAAAATTATCGTTCTGAAAGGAATTCCGACCAATCATCTCGAAATCACTTCGGCAGATATTACAAAGTTGATTGAAAATGGTGACGAAAAATTGAAAGAATTCGTTCCCGAAAAAGTATCTGATTATATCAGAAAGAATAAATTATTTGGATTTGGAATAAACCTCAGACTATCAGAATGAATATTTGGACTGATAATTAACGATATACGCCTTTAAATTCACAACATCTTCTCTGCAATGGTCATCAATTTGTCGTATTAAATTCAAGTAGAAATTCCATTCGGATTGCTCTTTAAGAATGATTGGAAAAATCGCTTCTACCGGGGTGGTCGTATTAGCATCAGGAATCCACACATCGCCGGAGTAATAACCTCCGGATTTTATTGCAAAAACGATATTGATAAATTCAATCTTCATCTTTTCATCCTTTATAGTAATAATGTAAGAAAAAGTATATTTTGAATTGGCCGACAAATCAATACTTTGAGTACATATAATTTTACCATCATTCTGATTCGAATAAAGATAAGCTGGAATAAAACCATAAGTAATTGATAGATATTCTAATACACGATTGAACAATTGTGTTTTATCCATCGATTTAAAATCTTCTACAAAAACATACTCTATTTTATCTTCTTCGTTGAATGGAAGAACAGGATAGCCATTTATGGCTTCGAGGGCTTTATTCCATTTGTTACCTATTTTTGAAAAATCTTCAACATACATCCTGTTTTTTACAAAATGATCATAAATGGTTTTCTTTTCGATTGAATCATTCTGAGCGAACAAACTCAAAGTAAGCGGTAAGAAAAGCAGGAAAATTAATCGTTTCATAATATAAAATTAAGCCGTTTGATTTTGTTATTTTATTATTGAAGTTGGCAACAAAAATTGAGCCCGAAATGGTTTATTTCAGTTTCTTCTCAAAACAGCAACTATTCACTACTCCAATGTACTGTCCGTAATTTGGAATTGGGCGGTAACCGTTCTTTTCGTATAACCGAATGGCATCGGGCTGACGAATGCCTGTTTCTAACACACAATGCGAAAAATTCATCTCTGCAGCCCATTTTTCAAGTTCGTTTAATACCTTCGAAGCAATTCCTTTTCCTCTGAATGCAGGTAAGGTGTACATTCGTTTTACTTCCATGGCACTCTCGTCGAATTGTTTAATAGCGCCACAGGCTATTGGCAGCTCTTTTTCGTAAGCCACCACTACATGATTTATTTTGTCAATTTTATTATACTGCGCATAAAAATCATGTTCATCGCCATCAATCTTAGCAAGTTCAACATCGAGCTGACGAACCAAAGAAATAAAGTCACTGTTATCGGAAATAGTACGAAGGAAAGCATGCATATTTTAAGTAATTCAATTTAACGATTCAAAGATAAATAGATTTTGGCGAAGAAACATTTTATAATAAATTATCTTTGCAAATAAAACAATAAACATTTATGCAAACTGACCCACTATATTACGGATTACCCTCCAGAGTTCAATTAGAAGTTCTTGGAAATAACAAGCTGGGCATACGCAAAGTGATTAAAAGCCGTATCATTCAGAAAGATGCAGCCAGGATTATAGAAATTGTAAAGCAAATAAAAAGCATAAATCCTGAACTGGAAATTACTCTTATTTGCACACGAAACATTTGTTCAAAATCAATAGCTTTGCTGGAAGGTGAAGGAGTGACAATAGAGTTTGTGGAGTGACAATTATCAAAGCTTAGGCTTACAATGACTCTACATATAGTTATAATAACACAGCTTTAGCCTATACATATTCAATTTGACAGGTACATGTCAAATAATTTGACGAATATATGTCAATAATAATGACACGTACCTGTCAAACAGAAGCCCATTAATTAATCTACCTGAAACAGATTTGGATATGTAAACGAGCGTGGTTTAGTTAAGGGAGTACCTTTGCCTGCATATTGTGTGGTTACTTTAAGTTGATAAGTGCCCACAACTAATTCTGGCACAATCAGTGTAAGCGTTGCGTTACTATTTTGGTATAACGCAGTAGCAGGAAAATGAGTTTCCTTGCCGTTTTCGTTATTTATGAGGTAAAGTCCTACCGTAGGATTATCGCCTGTTATTCTAATTTTATCGCCACTAATAACCAATATTCTGTTCATAACGAGCTTATTGGTTTCCAATTTCGTTTGCATGTCGGTTACTTTCCGAATTCCGTAACTAAATGGTTTTATATGTAATATCTCAGCTTTCATACTTTTCACCCTTTGGCGGGTAAGATGTCCAGCGCTGAACACAATATCAAGACTGTGTTTGTTTTCATCAAAGTTGTCGGACAAAGAGTCGAACGAACCTTTCACATTTGCCTGAGCAGTAAAATAACCGGTGTTGATTTTATTGCCATCTTCAAGTAATTCTAACATTTGTTCGAAAAAAAGTTTCGCATGATACTCAAGTGCATCGGTATTCACTATACCTGATTTTTCTTTTAACGATTCACAAATTTCCCGAATGTTGTAAGTTGTATTTTTGGATGTACGAGCCAAATACTTGCCTTTGGCATTTTTCAAGAGATTAGGGTATAGAATGGCTTTGATGGTACGATGAATTTCAGACATAAACATGTGATTGATAGAGTTTGTTGCAACGTGATATCAGCACAAAAATAGGTAAAAACTGTGATAACACAATCTGAGTCGTCTTGGTGATGTTATTCAACCCCGATCGGGGTTAAGAAGTAGCTGACGTGTCGTATATTCCACAGGGTTAGCTCCGCTGATTTTCAATTCACCCGTGGTTACTCATATTTAATCCCTTCGGGATTGGACGTAATCATAACTGCGCAGCAGTTGAATGTGATTAGCCATGTATGAAATGCATGGAGAATGTGATTAGCCATGTATGAAATGTATGGAAATAAATGGGTATGTTCGTAACAGAACCCCAAAGGGGTTCAATAACACTATTTGGGGGCAGAACGATAACGACATTCAACCCCTGTCGGGGTTAAGATTAGTTGTTGTACCACATATTCCACGGATTGCACCCGTGGTTAATCACATTTAATCCCTTCGGGATTGGACGACTTATAACAGATACTTCTCGTCAAATTCCACTTGATGCTCATTAAGCAACTCAATCAATTCTTCTCTAAACGCTTTTTTATGATGATGCGTTTCCTGATTTTTCACATATTCAATAAGTCTGTCTTTGTCGCTAAACGAATATGTAAACGAACCATAACCAACCTGCCACGCTTTGAAATCGGGGAATAAGTTCTGCTTTTTTATATAATCCGAGCTTGCCAGTTTTATGTCTTTCACCAACGAAGATACGGCAACGGCAGGATGTATATGCGTAACAATATGAATGTGGTCTTCAACCCCACCAATACGGTACAGATGACATTTTTGATTTTTCAGAATGCTCCAAATATATCGAAACAACTCTTCCCGATTATCTTTCGTAAGGGTTTTCTCTCTGTCCTTTGTACTAAAAACAATTTGATAAAGCGATTGTGTGTAAGTGCTCATAGTTGTATTGATTTTGAAAGTAACTTTTGCCCTAAAACTCCTATCGACTCAATAATTCTTCCGTTTTCTCCACCGCAAACTTCACATAATTCGTACAACGGGTATTAAACATGTCTTCTTTAGCAATAGCAGCAGCGCCCTCTTCGGTATCCATGCGGTTATTATCCAACAAGTGCAGGCAAACAACGCTTCCGAATTCTGCTTCAAAGTCTTTAATAAAATCCTGTGCCACTGCAAAAGCCCATTTCTTATCTTCATCTGTACCGTTTTCGCCTTTGCCGTATTTCAAGCCAAGTGCCAGCAATGCACCGGTTACTGCACCACACATTTCCTGACGGCGGGCAATACCAGCCCCCAACGGACCAGCCAACCGTAAACTTACATCTTTACTAATACCGAAATCCGGCGCAAATACACTAAAAACCGACTGCGAACAGTTATAGCTGTTGGCAAAAGTAGTGAGGGCAAGGGTGGGTTTGGAGGACATGAATGAATGAATTAATTTTTTAAATTTTTATCAATAAAAGAAGTAAAAACACCTTCAATTAAAGAACAATTTGTGTTTCTAATGTATAAAAACAACCAAAACGAGTTCATAAATATTTCGACTACAAATATACTCATTCCAATTTATTTAGTACCCACTAACAGGTTATCCCTAGATTGATTTGTTTCAAAATAACGGTATAAAAGTAAAATCTGAGCACACTCAAGCTGAAACCTCCACCGTAAACAATTTGGAGTGTGACAATAAACAGTGCGTATTGTTCGGCGCACTTTCCAAATTGGGTCGTGCTATAAAGAAAACTTTGCTTTCCTTATTTAAAGAAAATAACCTTAATAACATTAATCTATGACTCGTGACATATCAAAAAACAAAAAAACTGTTTTTGTAAAGCAAGCCTTTCGTCTTACTTTTTCGCTGAAATTGTTTAGAAATCATTCAACAAAATTTTGAAAATAGTGTTATAGTTAAAAATAAACACAAAAAATTATGAAACAATATTGGCTGGAACATCTGGAACCTCTCATGGCACATT
>CAYNHC010000291.1:0-4641 GCA_964396705.1 uncultured Paludibacter sp. | reverse complement strand
CTACCAACGCTGTAACAACTAAAAACAACACAACTAATTTATACCTGAATATCATATTTTTTCTGAATAGTATTTTTTGAATTTGGAATTCCTGATTCTAAGGTGATACAAAGATATGAATGCAAAATCAGACGAACAGGGAAGGATGTTCATCAGAGCCGTGGTAATTGATAACAAAAGGGGGCGATATGTAAACTGAATAGGACTGATTTGATAACAAAGGATTAAAACAAAGCATATAAGCAGTTATTTTTTCTATATTTGTGCTATTCTTCATCAGAAAATTTATGAGAAACATCACAGTCTTCGTTTTATGGCTATTTTCATCGGTGATTTTAGCTCAAAACTACAATTTTGCACGCTTCGATAATACCAACGGGCTTTCCAATAATCAAATTGAATGTATATTCAAAGATAGTCGTGGATTTATGTGGTTTGCAACCAATTTCGGACTGAACAGATACGATGGTTACGAGGTAAAAGTGTACAAATCCATAAAAAACGACACCACAAGTATTCAGTTCAACTCAGTTCCGGATATTCAGGAAGATATAAACGGAAACTTATGGCTCAAAGGGAATCCGTTTTATATGGTCTTCGACATTAAAACAGAAAAATTTAACCGAAATCCCATTTCAGTCATTCAATCTTTAGGGATTAATTTCTCACCGATATTGGTAGAAATTGACAAAGCGAAAAATTATTATTTTTACGACTTAAACAAGGGCGTTTACAAATACGATGTCAGCAAAAAGAAGCTGATACCTTATCTTCAATCCAATAAACCAAATACACTCAGTCCCGGGACTATTATAAGTATAAAATCGGGCGATGGATACTTCTGGGCATTATTTCAGTCGGGATTACTGGAGAGAATGAATGAAACAACAAACTCTATAGATTTCAGAAACTCGTATGTGACTGATAATTCGGCCGGAGCTTTTATTACAAAAAATATGTTTATCGATGCCGATGGATGTCCCTGGATTTACCCCGGAAAAGCCGACAAAGGTGCATTGTGTTATAACTTTGCCATTTCTGATTGGATATACTTCGGAAACAATAAACTAGATTTCAAAACTCCGAATGACCGCCAGATATCTTCCGATTTTGTACGTGATATTGTTCAGGAAAGCAATGGTAAAATATGGCTGGCAACCGATCATGGTGGAGTAAGTATTTACGAGAAGTTTTCGGGCAATATCTTTACCATTCGACATGACCCTGAAAATCCGAATTCGCTGAGCCAAAATTCTGCCATCAGTCTTTTTTACGATAACACCGGCATTATGTGGGTAGGTACATACAAACATGGTGTATCTTATTACCATCCCGGCATGTTTAAATTTGAGAAATCACCCTTGTATTTTTATAAGAATCCGAACCTGGAAAACAAAGACTGTAACTCTTTATACGTCGACGGAATGAATAACCTCTGGATTGGTACTAACGGAAGCGGACTATTGCATTATGCTCCATCAACGCAACAATTCAGGCTTTTCAGATCACAAAAGGATAATCCTACCAGTATTTCATCGGACATTATAATTTCTGCTACCGAAGATAAGACCGGAAATATGTGGTTTGGTACCTTTTTGGGAGGATTAAACCAGATGAAAGGAGATAAATTTATTCGTTACAAAACGGATGTGAATAACCCCAATTCCATATCTAATAATAGTGTTTATGGTTTAGTTTCCGACGAAAACAATAATTTGTGGATTGGAACTTTAGGTGGAGGAGTTGATAAGCTGGATGCTAACAGAAATTTTTTTCGCCGGCACGACATTGGCAACATGCAGGGTATGTCTTCCAATTTTATTCTGTCGATGTACAGCAAAGACCCAACAAGTATTTATTTGTGCACTTCGCTGGGAATTGATCTGTTAAATATACAAAAGGGCAATATTTCGTCGGTATTTAAAAATCAGGAGGTTAAAAACAAACTTTCCGATTTGATTATTTACAACACGCTGCTCGATTCCCGAAATCAACTTTGGATAGCTACCGATAACGGAATTAACATTTATAACCCCGAAACAAATGCCATTCAATATCTGAAAATGTCGGACGGACTGCCAAGTGAACAAGTTGTATCGCTGGTTGAAGATAATAATCATAATATTTGGGCAGGTACACGTAATGGCTTGGCTTGTATTTATGTATCGGCAAATAAAGAAACACACAAACAGGAATACAATGTAGTGGCGTTTGATGAAAACGACGGACTGTTGAGTTCTATTTTTAATCAGAATGCAATATTTAAGGACAAACAAGGCAGAATATATATTGGTTGTACCAGAGGTTATACCGTTTTCGATCCTAACACTATTCAATTTAATCAAATAATGCCCAAGCCTCAATTTTGTGCATTGCTTATTGGGAATCAGGAAATTATTCCAGGTGAAAAATACAAAAACCGCGAAATTTTGAAAACATCTATTTCGGGACTTTCAAAACTTGTATTGAATTACGACGAAAAAAATTTCACCATTCATTTTTCGGCCATGAGCTATATCCATCCCGAGAAAAACCGGTATCGATACAAGTTAAACGGACTGGATAACGACTGGATAGAAAGTAAAAGTGGTATCGCTACCTATTCGAATCTGAATCAGGGAACATATGAATTGATGGTTTACGCCAGCAATAACGATAATATATGGAGTTCAGAACCCCTTGTTCTGCAAATAGTTATCAGACCGCCATGGTGGTTTGCCTGGTGGGCTATCTTCTTTTATGTAATACTAACGCTTGGCATTATCTGGTATATTGTCAACTTTAATCTAAGCCGTCAAAAAAAGGAATTTGAAAACGAACAAAAAATGCGCGAAGCTCGTCAGGTGCACGAAATGGACGAAATGAAATTTCGATTTTTCACCAATATCAGTCATGAATTTCGCACACCGCTAACGCTTATTCTGAATCCTGCCGAAAAACTGCTGAAAGAATCTCAAAACGATGAACAGCGAAATCTGTTGAATATTATTCACCGAAATGCAAACGGATTACTCGAACTTGTAAATCAGCTGCTCGATTTTCGAAAGTTGGATGTTAAAAAAGATGCACTTAATATTTCTATTGGAGATGTGGTCATGTTCATTCGCGAAATTTGTTATTCCTTTACCGAAATGGCCAATAAAAAGGCAATTAACTTTGCTTTTTCAACTACAGTTACTGAATTAAAAATGGAGTTCGATCCTGAAAAACTGCGGAAAATTGTGTATAACCTACTTTCGAATGCATTTAAATTTACACCCGAAAAAGGAAAAATTGATGTAAATATAAGTTTGGTTCAACGAATGAACGAGGAAAGCAAACAACTTAAAATCACGGTTTCTGACACTGGAATCGGCATTCCTGAAAAAGATATTGAAAGAATTTTCGAACGTTTTTACCGCGTTGAAAACGCTGAAAACGGACATCAAACAGGTACAGGTGTGGGACTTCATATAGTAAACGAATACGTTCAGTTACATAATGGTGAAGTTAAAGTAGAAAGTGTTGATGGCAAGGGGTCCAAATTTATCGTACTTATTCCGGCTCACCAACAAATTCAGCACGAAATTCTGTCGCAAAACGATATTGAAATTCCTGAATCTATCGAAACAATTCCCGATGAAATTCCCGAAGAAAAAAACCTGCTCGATGAAACAAAAGGCAAACTACCGTTAATGCTTATTGTGGACGATAACGAGGATTTCCGCGAGTTTATTTCCAGCATTTTCCTTTCTTCGTACCGCATTATTAGTGCCCCTGATGGCGAAGTGGCATTGGCAATGACGTTGAAACATATACCTGATTTGGTTGTGTGCGATGTAATGATGCCCAAAATGGATGGCTATGAATATTGCCGCAAAGTGAAAAGCGACATCCGAATATCGCAGATTCCTGTGATTCTGCTCACGGCAAAAACCGGTGACGAAAATAAATACCGAGGACTGGAAGCCGGTGCCGAAGATTATATTTCGAAACCTTTTAATACTGAAATGTTGACATTAAAAGTATCGCGAATTATCGAACGTCAGCACCAAACCCAGGATCAGTTTAAGCGGAAAGTGGATATCAATCCATCAGAAGTGGAAATAACTTCGATGGACGAAAAGTTTGTGAAAAAAGCTGTTACACTGGTGGAAACTAATATCGACAATACCGATTTTCTGGTGGAAGACCTCTGCCGCGAAATGGGCATGAGCCGCGTGTATTTTTACAAAAAAATACTTGCCCTTACCGATAAAACCCCTTCTGAATTTATCCGTTTTATCCGTCTGAAACGAGCTGCCGACTTGCTCGAACGCAGTCAGTTGTATGTAAACGAAGTGGCTTATCAGGTGGGATTCAACGACCCGAAATATTTCCGAAAATATTTCAAGGAAGAATTCGGTATAAGTCCGAATGAGTATAAAAAGAAGTTTGAGAAATAGCGAAGTATCAGAATTACATCGTAGTATAAGTATATTATTAACAACCAGCCATTATAACCAAAAAGAATAATTGTAAAACGCTTACTTTCAAATAAGAATAAGTTTTTAACTTGTGTAGTATCTAATTTCTTAGTATTTTGTTTAATGATTATCCACATAAAGACCTAAACTAAACCAATAGGGGTTTCACCCCTAAAACCCGACTTACTTTTTTGCC
>CAYNHC010000290.1:2084-4644 GCA_964396705.1 uncultured Paludibacter sp. | reverse complement strand
AACTAAACACAAAGTCACAAAGACACAGAATGATGATAAATATGTATGCTTTTTATAATTATGATTTTAAAACACGAAGTATAAAACATAAATGTTTTATATAAAGCAGATTAACAAGCGCATCTTCAGGAAAAAAATATATTTTTTTTCTTCGTGTCTTCTATTTATGATTATATATGCTAATGTATTTAGTGTCTTCGTGACTTTGTGTTTAAATATAATTGATTGATTTTGATTGCTATAATATCTTATTCCATATAAACTATAATATTAAAACACCATGAAAAAACACCAGTGTTTTTTTATCGTAAAGCAGAGTAGTTATCTTTCAGCAAATAAAACAGATATGTTTTTATCATTTGTGTCTTTTTCTTCAAACAAAATTATGTAAAAAAATACTCGATATTATTGCTCAGTGTCTTAGTGTCTCCGTGTTATATCTCTATATTTCAATCATTCATTTTTCAAACAATTTCTATCTGTGTGTTTCGGAATAAATTCAGATGGGAAGTATTAAGTTTTATTTTATCTTTCGACTGAAATGTAAATAGTTAAATCAATAATATCCAATATAGATTGTTTCCTTTTTCTTCCTTTTTGAAGTAATTTTCAACTCTTTATAGCTCTAAATTGATGTATATTTGCAAAATAATGTAGAATCATAATTCTAAACAAAACCAATATGAAACACAAACTATTTACGACATTCATTTTTTGTTTGTTTGGGGTTTTATTCAGTCAACTAAAATCTCAGTCAACAATAATTGATGTCATACGTTGGGATAATTCGGAGAAAAAAGTCGAATTAAGTGCTCTGAATAAACTCACTTTTACAACTGATCATCTGGTATTTAACTATTTGAACGGAGTCGTTGAGAATTTACCTAAATCAGAAATCCGCAAACTTGTTTTTGGAACTTCAACAGCGGTAAATCCTTTGGTATCGCAAAGTGCAATTCAGGTATATCCCAATCCGACATATGAATTTATCAGGATAAAAAATATTCCCGATGCTCGTTGTCGTGTTGTGGTTTATTCGATTACCGGATCGCAGGTTTTAAACATTCAATTAAATTCACCTACTCAACAAATTGATGTTAGTGCTTTACCCAGGGGGTTGTATTATTTAAAAGCAAATAATCAAGTCGCAAAATTCACAAAACAATGAAAAAACACGTACTAATATTTCTCGGTTTACTCTGTATTGCAACTTTGTTCTCACAAGAAACAGTCAATATTTTTAAATCTGATTTAACCGTTTTAAATCTGAGTTCATCGGTGGTTGATAGTGTTAAATTCAGTAACAACGCCTCACAACTCGTTATTTATAAAAGCGATAATTCCTTCGACGGTATAGAAATTCCCAAAATTGATAGCATTACATTTTCAGGCAGTGTTCCGGTTAATACTCCGGTTTTGAGTACTGTTGCGGTTTCTTCAATACTCAATACCACTGCAAAATGCAGTTTTAACTTCCTCTCCACAGGTGGAACTTCCATTACTGAAAAAGGAGTTTGCTGGAGTACAACTGAAAATCCGACCATTGAGAATAACAAAGTGGTTTCTTCAACTTCCACATCGGCAACTACAGTTGATGTTTCGGGATTGACAGTACAAACACCTTATTTTGTAAGGGCGTACGCTATTAATTCAAGTGGAATCTCTTACAGTGAACAGGCAACTTTTACTACTGCCAATTTTAAACTGGCAACCGTTAAAACAATTTCGGTTACTTATAATTATACAACTAACAAAGCAACCTGTGTGGTTAATATTTCCGATAACGGAGGTTGTGCACTTACCGAACGTGGTATTTGCTGGTCAACTAAGAGAAACCCTACAATAGCGGATGCTAAATTTGCAAGTGGAATTTCAACCGGTCAGTTTTTTGCACTTATGTCTAATCTGAATCTGAATTCAAAATATTATGTACGTGGTTTCGCAACAAATTGTGCCGGAACATCTTATGGCGAAGAACTAACAGTACAGCCATTAATGGGAAATGTGACTTACACACTTGCTCAGAGTGTGATTGATGCAGGAGAACGTACCTATAACCTTATAAAAACGGCTATGGATAGCGCTTGCTACTATTACAATCGTTATACACCATTCCGAAACAATATTTGGGTATCTTACAATGCAGGAACGCCTACTGCTCAAGCATCATATCACGGATCTATGCAGTTTGGTGCAAACGAGCGCTACATGTGGGTGGGTACAGCCATGCACGAAATGGCTCATTACTTTGGTTCGGGAACAACAGATGTTTGGAAAAAATTGATGGTCGGTGGTCTATGGCAAGGTACTGTAGGCAAGGCATTGTGTTTGCAACTCACAGGAGAATCGCTTAAAGGCGATAATAACTCCAATCCACAACACTACTGGCCTACCGGTATAAATCAGAAAGAGGAGGTGAAATCGCAGACCGATCTGATTAATCATGTAAAAGTAGTGAAGGCTATGTTGGTAGATGATGCGAAACTACCTACGAGTTGGTAAAAAAATGAATATTGAACCTGATGATACTTCAAAATTATCATCAGGTTTAATTTTTTGT
>CAYNHC010000290.1:0-1984 GCA_964396705.1 uncultured Paludibacter sp. | reverse complement strand
AAATTACAGCTTCGATTGAAAGTGCAGGAGGAATAAAATATGCACAGGCAAGTATAGAAGGTGTTAATGCCGATTGGCAAAAATTTACCTGCACCCTTACTTCCACCGGCAATGATGCTAATGCACGACTTGTGCTTGCAGTAAATTCAATAGGCGTTGTATGGTTCGATGTAGTTTCACTTTTTCCACCTACATTTAATGACCGCGAAAATGGATTAAGACCCGAACTGGCTCAGTTGCTGGCTGACCTGAAACCAAAATTCGTTCGTTTCCCGGGAGGTTGTTTTGTCGAAGGAGATGTGTTGGCAAATCGCTTTCAGTGGAAAAAAACCATAGGAAAAATAGAGGAACGTCCCGGACACAATAATCTATGGGGTTACCGCACTTCAGATGGTATGGGTTATCATGAGTTTTTGCAATTATCAGAAGACTTAAATGCAGAGCCGCTATATGTGGTAAATGTAGGTGTGGCTCATAACGATTTTCAGCCATATACCAACTTAGACGCTTATATTCAGGATGCACTTGATGCCATTGAATATGCCAACGGAAATGTTTCCACCACTTATGGTGCTATGAGGGCTGCTAATGGACATCCCGAACCATTTAATCTGAAATACCTTGAAGTGGGAAACGAAAACTATTTCAACGACAATTACGGCAACCGCTACTTGAAATTTTATAATGCCATAAAAACTAAATATCCCAATATGCAGATAATAGGGAACGTGGCTGCGTGGGGAACCGACAATCCGACCTGGACTTTTTCGCACCCTGTAGATTTACTCGATGAACATTATTACCGAAATCCGCAATGGTTTATTAATCAATATAATAAATACGATACTTACAGTCGTAATGGCACAAAAATATACGTAGGTGAATATGCTGTTACGTCTGAATGTGGATTGGGAAATCTGAGTGCTGCTGTTGGCGAAGCGGTTTATATGGCCGGTATGGAAAAAAACTCCGACATTGTTCCATTGAATTCTTATGCACCAATTTTTGTAAATGTAAATGACCGCAAATGGAATCCAGATATGATTTGCTATAATGCTTCCTCAGTTTATTGTACTCCTTCGTATTATGTACAGAAGCTTTTTGCCAATAATATCGGAACAGTCGATATTCCTGTAAAAGATTCTTTAAACATGAAAATGCAGTCGATAAAAGGTGCCATAGGATTGGGTACATGGGCTACACAGGCAGAATATTCCGATATTCAGGTAAAAAATGAGGCAGGAAATACTATATTTTCTGATCAGTTTGCTTCTGCTTCGAACTGGACTCCCGGTGCAGGTTCATGGAGTATTTCCGGTGGAGTTTATACTCAAACTTCGTCAGCAACCGATTGCAGATCAATAGCTGTAAATATCAATGATTCGGTTTATACTTACACCCTGAAAGCAAAAAAAACGGGCGGTAACGAAGGGTTTCTGATTATCTTCGGACATCAGGACAGTAATAATTTTTACTGGTGGAACATTGGTGGTTGGGGAAATACACAACATGCTGTTGAACATTGTATTGGTGGTACCAAAACAGTTGTTTCGTCAGTTGCAGGTAGTATTTCGTCTAATGTGTTGTACGATGTGAAAATTGAAGTTACCAAAACGAAAGTGTTTTGTTATCTGAATAATACATTAATTCAATCGTTCAATATTCCTTTCAGCTATCAGTTATATACTGCTGCTTCGCTCGACGAAACAAGCAAACAACTTTTTATAAAAGTAATAAACCCATCGGCAAATGACATTACTTCTAACCTCAATATTGCTGGTGTTAATCTGGGAGAAATTCAAGTAGAACAAACTGTGCTCACTTCCGGCAGTCCAAATGACGAAAATTCGCTCAATGCACCGAAAATGGTATCGCCTGTAACTACATCGTTCAATACAACTTCCAATAAATTCAGTAATACCTTTAAAGCTAATTCGGTTACTGTTCTGAAAATGGATTTAAACGATGTTCTTAAAGTACAAAC
>CAYNHC010000289.1:0-4647 GCA_964396705.1 uncultured Paludibacter sp. | reverse complement strand
TGCCACATTCTACGGTGAACAACTCACGCTTAACTAATTAAACGATTAGTAATTTTGAAAGATAGATTTTAAATATAAAAAAACAATTAAAGTAAAATTAAAAAATGAGAAAATCAATTATGGTTATTGTGGCTGCTCTGATTTTTAGCAGCATTACATTTGCACAATTTCGCTCAAATGGTCAAAATGGTTTAAACGTGTTTGAAACTCCCAAAACCGATGTGACATTTGAGGGTGTTAAAGTAAAAATTGGTGGTGGTTTTACCATGGGATTTCAAGCGTTGGAGCATAGCAATACTGCCATTTCGATGCCTGTTGCTGCAAAAAATCCGGTTGGTGCTAATGCAGGAAGCAATGCTTATGATGCAACAAAATTAGCTTCGATAAGACCAGGCTTTAATCTTCCCTCTGCAAATCTTTTGTTGAAAACTCAATTAGCTGATGGAGTTGCATTAAATATGGAATTGTATCTTGCTTCACGTCATCACAACGAGACATGGGTAAAAGGTGGGTTTATTCAATTTGATAAAGTGCCTTTCCTGAAATTAGATATACTTGATAATATCATGGAATATACCACAGTAAAAGTGGGTCAAATGGAAGTAAATTACGGTGATGCTCATTTCCGTCGCTCAGATGGTGGCAACACTATATATAATCCATTCATCGAAAACTACATAATAGATGCATTTGCAACTGAAGTTGGTTTTGAAGCAGATGTAAATTATAACGGTATTATTGGTGTTGCTTCGGTTACTAATGGATTGCTGAAAGGAAATATCAGCGTGGTTGACTCTACTTTTAATACAACCGTAACTCCCAAAACATTGATTTCAGCAGGAAAAAATAATCCATCGTTTATTGTGAAACTAGGTTATGACAAACAAGTAACTGAAGGTTTGCGTGTAAGATTAACTGGTTCTGCTTATTATAATGCAGGTGCTGTTAGTAATACTTTGTTAGGTGGTGATCGTACAGGATCAAATTACTTTGGTGCAATGGATTATGCAGGATCAACTGGCTTTACAACAGGACGTTATAACCCCGGTTTTTCCGATAAAATTTCTGCTTTAGCAGGAAACTTATTTGTGAAATTTCATGGATTAGAGTGGTTTTCAACAGTTGAGTCATTGTCTGGCCGTTCGAACAAAGAAGCAACCGGTGAACGAAAAGCTACACAAATTGCGTCTGATCTGATTTTCCGTTTTGGTGCCACCGAAAATTTCTATGTAGGCGCCAGATATAATGTTGTTAATTCACAGCAATATCTTTCGGCAGATCTTCCTGCAGTTGCAGCAACTGCAACATTACCAGCTTTTGATGCTGTTACCAAAGGAATGTATGATGTGAATATCAATCGTCTTGCAATCAGTGCCGGTTGGTTTATGACTAAAAATGTTATGGCTAAGGTTGAGTATGTTAATCAAAGCTATGGCGGATTTCTTTATAACGATATAAGAAGCAATGGAAATTTTAATGGTATCGTTGCGCAGGCTGTGATAGGATTCTAAGAAAATATATTTTAATTATTGTAACCGGTAGAATGAATTTTTTACCGGTTATTTTATTTCTTTGTATCATGAAAAATTATTTATTCCTGCTTTTCTTTATAACTCTACTAATAGATGGGTTGCAATCGCAAACAAAAGTAACTGTTGAATTAGACAGAAATTCTACTTTAAAGGTCAATGGTAGTACTAATCTGTTGTCTTTTACATTAAATCAAACAGGCGACCAAATTTTAAATAAACCAATTTCAATTACAGCTTCATGGAGAGGCGATAAATTGTTTCTAAGTCAAAATAAACTCGCCATAAATGTTGCCAATTTCAAATCCAATAACCTTATAGCTCAATCAGAGTTTTATAAGCTAATGAAATCAGATCAATACCCTGTTTTGAAACTACAATTAAATTATATTGATAGTATTAATGAAATTCAAAATTCGAAAAATAGCAAAGGAATTGCATCGATGAATATTACAATTACAGGGGTAACCAAACAATATCTTTTCCCTATAAAAACATCTGTGTATAACGACTTTGTAATTGTTACAGGACGAAAAAAAATGACGATAAAAGATTTTGGACTTTACCCACCCGTAGCTATGCTTGGATTGATAAAGGTGAGTGAATAGATAGAAATTGAATTCAGGATTAAATGTAAACTTACTTTTCCGTACGATTCGGTTGTAATGAATCAGGCAGGTGCAAGAATAGAATGAATGAGAATTACGAACATTGTAAATAAATACTTCATAATAATTTAAAAATGCTAATTGATGGAAAATATTTGCAGAAATTTGCAGAAATATTTTAACAAATCTGTTTGAATTCAAAAATTATTTACAATCTTTGTAATTCTTAAAATTAATTTTCACCTTGTCACTTTATTATTATGGAAATTTTAAATTCTTTAGAGCCATTACTTAGAATATTTTGGTTTATTTCAATTCCTGCCAGCTTAATTTTTATTGTGCAAACTATTCTTACATTTGTTGGTGCTGATGCTACTGATGGATTAAATGCCGATTTTGAAGGTGATCTTGATGGAGCAGACGCACCTTTTCAACTATTTTCATTTCGAAACCTGATTAATTTTCTGCTTGGTTTTGGATGGTCAGGGATATCCTTTTATGGTTTTATTCAAAGTAAAATATTGCTGATTATTATAGCTTTAGTGATAGGTTGTTTATTTGTATTGCTGTTTTTTGTGATTATCAAACAACTGATGCGATTGTCGGAAAATGACTCTTTTACCATGGCAAAAACACTGAATAAAACAGCTGAAGTGTATTTAACTATTCCTGCCGGTAAAGGCGGTAAAGGAAAAATCCTTGTCAGCGTAGGTGGTTCGGTGCATGAACTCGACGCTATGACCGAAGGAGAACAGATAACTTCCGGTGCTGTTGTAAAAATTATACGTATCGAAAATGAAAATATTCTTATTGTTGAAAAAATATAATTAAACCCTAAAAACATGATTGCGCCTATTTACATTATTATTGTTGCCGTAGTTGTTATTTTTGTCACTATTTCGGCACTTGTTTCGCGTTACAAACGTTGTCCGTCGGACAAAATTCTGGTAGTTTATGGAAAAACAGGAGGAACTTCTGCCAAATGTATTCATGGTGGTGGAGCTTTTATCTGGCCTGTTATTCAGGATTATGCGTTTCTGGATCTCAAACCGCTTTCTATCGAAGCCAACTTAACCAATGCATTAAGTCGTCAGAATATCCGTGTTGACGTTCCATGTCGGTTTACCATTGCTATTTCTACCGAACCGGAAAACATGAACACAGCCGCTGAACGTTTGCTGGGTTTGAACTCCGAAAATATTCAGGATTTGGCAAAAGATATTCTTTTCGGTCAGTTGCGTTTGGTAATTGCCACCATGACCATTGAAGAAATCAACTCCGACCGCGATAAATTCCTGGATAATATTTCGAAAAACGTGGACAGTGAGTTGAAAAAAATCGGTTTAAAACTGATCAACGTAAACGTAACCGATATTAAAGACGAATCGGGTTATATCGAAGCTTTAGGTAAAGAAGCTGCTGCTAAAGCTATCAACGAAGCCAAAGTAAGTGTGGCCGAACAAGAAAAAATGGGTGAAACCGGTAAAGCTATTGCCGACCGTGAAAAAGACACGCAGATTGCTGAAACCAATCGTGACCGTGATGTGAAAATTGCAATTACCCAGAAAGACCGTGAAGTGAGTATTGCCGTAGCCATGAAAGATGAATCGATTGGTAAGGCTGAAGCTGCAAGAGATACACGTATCAAAACTTCTGAAGCGAATGCCTTGGCTATTAAAGGAGAAAATGCAGCCAAAATTTCTATTGCTCAATCTGATGCTGCCCGTCGCGAAAAAGAAGCAGAAGCTTTAAAAATTGCAATTGCTTCAGAAAAAGTACAAGAAGCAAAAGCGCTCGAAGAATCGTACCATGCCGAACAGGCAGCCGAATCGGCTCGTGCTGAACGTGAAAGACAAACTCAAAATGCCAACATTGTAGTTCCTGCCGAAATAGCCAAGCAACGTGCCATTATTGAAGCACAGGCTATTGCAGAGCAAACACGCGAGCAAGCCAAAGGGGAAGCCGATGCTATTTTTGCAAAAATGGAAGCCGAAGCAAAAGGTTTATACGAAATACTTACTAAACAGGCCGAAGGTTACAAAGAAGTGGTGGGTGCTGCCGGGGGCGATCCAACCAAAGCATTCCAGTTGTTGTTGATCGAAAAGCTGCCTGAATTGGTGAAAACACAGGTTGAAGCGGTGAAAAACATCAAAATCGACAAAATTACCGTTTGGGATTCGGGAAATAATACCGAAAGCGGTAACAGCACCACAGCTAATTTTGTGTCGGGTATGATGAAAACAGTACCGCCATTGAACGACTTGTTTAATATGGCAGGGCTCAATTTGCCAACCTATCTGAAAGGTCCGAAAGAAGAAGTAGAAACTAATCTGAAAGATGATTCAGAATCAAAAGGCAAGCCCGATAAAGTATAAACTTATTTAAGTGCATTGAAAATCCTGATTTCTTAATCGATTTCAGGATTTTCTGTTTCTATCATTCTTTAAGATTACTGTATATGATTTTTATTCGGATTTTTTCGAATTAATCATCCATGTCGAAAAAACCTG
>CAYNHC010000288.1:0-4667 GCA_964396705.1 uncultured Paludibacter sp. | reverse complement strand
TAGAGTACCACACTACGGATGTGGGGGTTACAGGTTTGAATCCTGTCGCGGTCACAATAGCTAAATTAAAACCCTTGTAAATCAAGTATTTACAAGGGTTTTTTGTTTTCAGGGGACAGATCAGAGGACAGATTCAATTATTTTTTCATTTTTAAATAAATCTATAATAGATATGTTCAAGTCAAATTTTACGGATCAAGTCAAAATCCCATTCTCAAATTTTAGATAGCTGTTCGTTTCCTGGTTTGACTCATAACCATATGAACAGGTTCAAAATGCTCACCAAATTGAATTTTTAGCTTTACCTTGACCCGGTAAGTTAGATTCCCTTTTATATAAAGGAAGCATTTAAAACAAATAGTACCGTTATCTGATACGAAATAGTACTATTTCCAAATAAAAATTGCAATAACTTTGTTCATTAAGTTTAGGAGCATGTAATATTGACTTCAATTGTAACATTTGGCAGATTCGCTAATTTTTTAAGTATTTGGAGTAAAGAAGAATTCATCTTTTTAAGAATTCAACGATAATATATTGGTGTTTCTTAATCTTTATTGGGGCTGATTGAAATGAAACATCTATAAAATTTTATTCTCTGAATAACAGCATATTGAATGTTTTTTGAGTTTGAAAACTGTTTTTTTTTGCTCTGAGGGAGATGGAACAGTTATTTAAAAACAACTTTACCTGCAACCCAATAAAATAAAGCGTATCAAACCGAAATAATAAAAGAACATATACTTCACAAAATACTATTAAATAATCTCGTAAAATTAATTAAAAAATGAAATTAAATCGTTTTATTTTAGCTTCAATAGCCCTACTAACAATAACTTATGTCTTTGCGTCAAATAAAAAAAATAAAAAAACAGAGATGTCCCAACGGATAATCAATGTCGATTATAATGCAGAAAAAGGCGTTATGAACACCATGTTCAAAGAGTGTGTCGGAGCCGGAAGGGCTAACGAAGGACTTCGGGCCGATTGGCAGCAACAATTGGCGCTTGTAAAGAAGGAATGCGATTTTAAATATATTCGTATGCACGGTCTGTTGACCGATGATATGGCGGTTTATTCAGAGGATAGAAAAGGAAATCCGCAATACAATTACATGTATATCGATGCTTTGTTTGATTATCTTTTGAGCATTGGTGTAAAACCATTTGTTGAATTGGGATTTATGCCTAATGCGTTGGCCAGTGGCAGTCAAACTATTTTTTGGTGGAAAGGAAATGTTACTCCACCAAAGGATTACAAAAAGTGGGAAGATTTTATTCGCAATCTCACACAACATTTCACCGATCGTTACGGTGTTGATGAAGTGAAAACCTGGTATTTTGAAGTTTGGAACGAACCAAATCTTACTCCCGGATTCTGGACAGGCACGCAAGAGGAATATTTTAAATTGTATAAGTATGCCGTACAGGGCGTTAAAAGTGTAAATGCTGATTATAAAGTAGGTGGCCCCGGAACTGCCGGTGCAGCTTGGGAAAGTGAAATGATAGAATTTTGCACTAAAAATAATCTTCCAATTGATTTCATCAGCACGCACTCGTATGGCGTGAAACAAGGATTTTTGGATGAATTTGGACAAGGTGGTACTGTGTTAAGTAAAGATCCGATGAGCGTGAGTGGCGATGTACTTCAATCGCGAAAAGAGATTTCTGAATCTGCAAAAAAGAACCTTGAATTGCATTATACCGAATGGAGTTCATCATACACTCCCTCCGATCCGCTTCACGACAGCTATCACGAAGCTGCATATATTCTGGAAAAATTAAAACAGGTGGGCAATTCAGTTAATTCAATGTCCTATTGGGTGTTCACCGACATTTTTGAAGAAGCCGGACCCCGTTTCACCCCTTTTCATGGCGGATTTGGTTTGCTCACCATTCAGGGAATTCCAAAATCGGCATTTTATGCCTACAGTTATATGAACAAACTTGGGAAAACAGAATTGAAAAATACGGATGACTGTTCTTGGGCATGTAAAAACGACAATGGCGATGTTCAATTACTACTTTGGGATTTTACCAATACCCATCCGGGCGATTCAGTACATAATCAGAAATATTATATACAGGATTTGCCTGCTAAATCGAAAGGCAAATTGAAAGTGAATTTATCAAATGTACCTGCCGGAAAATATAAAATGGAGATATATAAAGTTGGTTATCGTGTGAATGATGCGCATACAAGCTATATCGACATGGGAAGACCCGCACAACTTAACCGTATGCAGGTTGAGGAATTGAAGAATCAAAATGATGGTTCGCCCATTCAAACCGAAACAATTGAAATCAAAGCAAACGAACCTTTTTCAAAAGAACTGGATATTCGTGAAAATGATGTGATCTTGGTAAATTTAGTAAAGCGCTAAATTAAGTGACCCCTCCCTAAATCCCTCTCCCAAGGAGAGGGACTTAGCCGGATGCAACGTAGAATGTTTTTTGTCATTAATGCTTTCTAACTATTTATAAAAAAGAATATTTATTATTTTCTCGATATTTTTTGTTGATTTATAAAGTTTTGAATCTTTTCTAATACTAAACAAATTAATTTTAAATGAAAACGACTAAGCTATTATCGTTTCTATTAATTGCAATTCCATTCTTTTTTGGCATTACAATAAAAGCGCAGAACTTGTATGTCGGAAGCAATTATCATCCGCACGATGATAAAAATATTGAAAAAATAAAAAGTGACATCCAATTGATGAAAGCTGCCGGATTTACATCCGTACGTATGGGACATTTGGCTTGGGACAGCTATGAACATGCCGAAGGCCAGTTTGATTTTGAATGGTTCGACAAGGTGATGGATATGATGGATAAAGCAAGTATTAAAGTAATTCTTGATATCGCTGTTCATCCTGCGCCTATATGGTTGCACAAAAAATTCCCGTCGATAGATATAGTTGATCCAAATGGCAATCAATTGTATCCCAATCATCGATACATGGATGATGCAGGTGATCCCAACTTCCAGAAATACGCTTTGCGCTTTACCGATGTTATAACAAAAAGATATGCAAAACATCCCGCTTTGTTGGCTTTTGGGATTGATAATGAGTCGGGTGATGGTCCAATTTCATACTCCGAAACGGTGAGATTGCGATTTGTGGACTGGTTGCGAAAAAAATATGGCAGTATTGATATGCTGAATAAAGCATGGGCTAATCAACGGTGGTCGCGTAACTTGAATCAGTTTGAAGAAGTTGGATTGCCCTCAGTAGGAGCTAAAAACGGTGCACCCGAAAAAATTCTCGATTTTCGGGTATTCGTTTCGGATGAAGTCAATCAATTCCTTTTTAAAGTAATAGATAAAGTCAATGCCAATGCGCCCAATGTGCTTACAAATACAAATGCATGGTTTTACAGTGCGTTGAAGTATATTGATTGGGCAGAGATGGCCTATTCCGGCAAAATGACTCGCGAAGGCTGTGGCTTCTATCCCGGTAACTCGCTAACAACCAATTGGGGTGTTATGAACTCGGCGTTCGGCATTTCACGTATTCAGTTTGAAAGTACAAACCCATTCTGGTGCAGCGAATTTACCACCATGACTGCCGTACCCAATTCTATCCGCAAGTCGGCTTATGCCACCCTGATGTATGGTAACCAAATGGTTTGTGGTTGGACATGGCAAAGCATGCACTCCGGCGAAGAACAATACCTCGAAGGAATGCTTGATTGGGACGGAATTCCCAACCGCAAATATGAAGAATATAAGAAAATGGCAACCGAGTTTAAAAAAATCGAGAAATTCTTCCCGTATAAACTTCAGTCGGAAGTAGGATTAGCCTCTTCTTTCCCCAGCCAGATAGCCAGTGCTTCGTTCCCTGAGCAGCAAGAAAACCAACTGCAAGCATGTTGGGGCTTGTTTTATTATCGCAACATGGATGCTAATGTTGTAGAAATCAGTAGAAGTGCGTTGAAATATAAACTGCTGATTGTGCCCGGTATAACGGTAATGGATGAAACTACAGCTACTAAAATCCGTGACTTTGTAAAAAATGGCGGAACAGTTATCATGACAAGCAATTCGGCTGTAGTGGACGAAACCGGAAAAGTATTTGCGTCGACTCGTCCCGGTCGTTTGAGCGATGTGTTTGGAATACGGGTGGCAAGTTTCGAAGAAACCGAAACCTTGAATGAGATTTCGCGCAAATCGTATAAAGGGAAAAAACTTGAATTTACTTATAAAGGCAAAGCTGTTGACACTGAATCGACCAGATTTGATGTTATAGAGCCGAAAGGTGCTGAAGTGATTGGCAGTATTACCAGTTTAGATAAGGATTATCCGATGATGACTTCAAACAAATACGGCAAAGGTCGCGCTATTTATGTTGGCTTACCTGCCGATGGAAGTGTTCTCAATCCATTACTCGACGAACTAATAGCTGAACTAGGCATTAAAAAAGGACCGGATGTACCTGCGGGAGTAATGGCCAGACAGATAGATAAAAATCACTACCTTTATCTGAATATCAGTGGAGAAAACAAAGAGATAAAAATGACAGGAAAATCGAGAAGTATCCTTTTCGATAAAGATTACAAAGGAAGTTTCATAATTCCTCCTTATGAACCGGAATTTATTGAAATAAAGTAACAACCCCAAGCCCAACCTCTCCCTAAATCCCTCTCCCAAGGAGAGGGACTTTG
>CAYNHC010000287.1:0-4676 GCA_964396705.1 uncultured Paludibacter sp. | reverse complement strand
ACAAAAATCTCTTGTTTTTTTATCGTCCAAACAAATCGGGTGTCAAGCAAAAGGTAGGGACTAAATGTTTGCAATGGAGCCGATGACGATAATGAGTAATTCCCGGATCGTTCATAATAGGTAGCTTTCCATGTTGCCACAAGATGACTGAATAGTCTGTGTTGTAGAGATATAACCGCTTTGTGTTTCAGGTAATCAAGGGCATATTTCGAATCGAATCCAGTTGCTGATTTATCCATATTTAAAAATGAATATGAGTATTTCAATTTTTCAATAATTGAATTATGAAAAGTGTATTCAGCATTAAAGTCAATACCGAATGCATTTACCTGAGTCAGATTTTGGCTAATCCATTTTGTTGAATCTGGATATTTAATCCAGTCGATTATATTGCTTCCCATGCGATAAAAGGAAGTAAGGTTGAATCTAATATTTTGCAGATTGTATTGTCCTCCAATTTCAAAGGTTTTCGAATGTTCGGGCTTCAAATTTGGATTGGCGTTTTGTATGGTGCTTTTGTAATACAAATCGGTAAAAGTGGGTAACCTCACTGCTGAATTGGCTGCAATAAAAAGCCGTAAATCGGGTGAAACAGCATAACCCAAATCGAATCCACCAACAGTATTTATTTTATAATCAGCGGTGTGAGTAATGGCTGTTCCTATTGATAAATGCCAATTGTTTAAATTTTTAGAATAATCAAAAAAACCGGTAGAAATTAAACGGTTATCTGATTTGGTAAAAGCAATGTTTTTTTCAAAAGGAACTTTTACGTTGTTGCTCAATTGTTCACCGAGTACTGTGCTGTAAATATGCTCGTTGCGTTCATCAACGCCAATTGTAAATTTTCCTATGGATGTAGAACTGCTGAGAGTTGCTTTTGCCCCGGTTACATCAGTTAAGTGATAATTGTGATTTGTGTACCATGAGGCTGCATTTTCAAAATTCCTGAAAAGTTCAAAACGGTCGTGATGCTGACGGTGATAAGCCTGAATATTATAAGTGAATATACCCTTTGAAAGTGACCAGTTTAAAGCAGAAAAAAATGTTCGGGTGAAGTCGAATTGATTTGGATAATCCAATGAGTAAAATCCGTTGGCTCCATACGCTTTTTGTTGATACGAAGCCTGAAAATCAAATTTACCCATTTTTTCAGTTCGTATAATTGTTTGTGAAAAAACATTATATATTTCGAAATCTGTATTTTCGCGAAAACCTTCACTGCCCTTATGTGATAGAGAAATAAATGATTGTAATTTTCCACTCCCTATCGCTCCGGTAAGTGATTGACCAAAACTATTGTAACTTCCACCTGTTAGTTGACCTGCCAATTCCCGTTTTGTATTCTTTTCAGTTACAATATTTATTGCGCCACTGAAGGCGTTCGGTCCATAAATGCGGGCTGAAGAACCCTGCAATACTTCCACGCGCATCACATCGGCCAAATCGAGTGGTATGTCGAGGTTGTAATGACCAGTTTGCGGGTCGGTAATATTCACACCGTTCAGAAGCACCAAAACCTGATCGAACGAACCTCCCCGCATACTGATATCAGCCTGGGTTCCGCTAATTCCCCGATTCCTGATATCAATTCCCGGAATACTTTCTAACAGTTCATCTATGCTATTTATTGATAGCAATTGAATGTCTTTCTTGTTTATTACAGTAACAATTCTTCCCATGTCAGAGAAAATTTTGTTACGTTCAGCGATAACATCAATTCCCGTAAGTTTCACATGTACGGTATCAGTTTGTAATTGGCTGAACGAAAGTGAAATGGCGGTGAACACCATTATTGAACTTAATAATAATTTTGTTTTCATATATTATAAAATAAAAAAACGGTTGAAAAGGATAGTAAAGCCTTTTCAACCGTTTAGGTGAAATATTTTAAAAAATTTCGCAGCAGTATAATCAGATGAGTTTTCACTTATCAAAATTTCCTGTAACTGCTTTGTAAATAATGCATATTCAAGAGAATCATCATTCTGATCACTTTCGGTTGTTGAAAATGATTCAATAAATTCAGCAATGATTTTACTTGTTTTTGATACTGATTTTTCAGCAATATTATTTGAAACTACTCCAATGGAAACACAAACTCCTAAACTGGCAAACATGGCATATTTCACCCGACTCCAGCGACGGAAGCGAAGACCTGATTGAATGCTATAAAGTGTTGTTTTTTTCATTGAATATTTTAAAAAGCCTTACTGAAATTTCAGTAAGGCTTTTCTTGCTTTTATAAAACTTATCTTAGAATTATTTTTTTAATTCCTGCGATGCTTTCAATTCGTTTTTCGCATGTTTTCTTTTAAAGAATTCAAAAGTAATCGGCGAAGCTACAAAAACCGAAGAATATGTACCAATTGTAATACCGAACAACATGGCGAAAATAAATCCGCGTATGGTTTCACCACCAAAAACAAATATGGCAATTAATACTACAATTGTACTCATTGAAGTACTGAATGTACGGCTTAATGTTGCATTGATAGCATCATTCATGGTTGTGAGTCTGTCACGTTTCGGATATAAATGAACATTCTCACGAATACGGTCGAAAATAATTACCGTATCATTTACAGAGTATCCAACAACTGTCAGAATTGCCGCGATAAATGATTGGTCAATCTCCATAGAGAATGGCATTATTGAGTACAAAAGAGAGAATGTACCAATTGTAATCAACGCATCGTGTGCTAAAGCTAATGTAGCACCCATTGCATATCCTATTTCACGGAAGCGTACGAAAATATATAACCCAATCGCAATCAGAGAGAAAATTACCGCCCAAACAGCAGCAGTTTTTATATCATCAGCAATGGTTGGTCCAACTTTTTGAGAACTTTTAATATTTTCTTTTACAAACTGTTCTTTTGTTACCGATTCTTTTAACAAAGGTTTTAAACCATTATAAAGTCTTCCTTCAACTTCGTCGTCAATACTTTCCGAATTGTCATCAATTTTAAATTTAGTAGATATACGAACCTGATTGTCTGAACCGATAGTAATAACTTGTGCGCTTATTCCGTCAAACGAATTTGATAGCATTTTTCGAACATCATCTGTTTTTACAGGTTTATCAAAAGCGATAACATAATTTCGTCCACCGCTGAAATCAACGCCTAAGCTTAAACCATGTGTGGCAAATGAGATAAGTGAGATTGCTATTAATGTACCTGAAATGATATAAGCAATTTTTCTATTTCCAATAAAATCAATTTTTACATTCTGAAACCAGTTTTTTGTAATACTAGTTGTAAAAGCTAACTCTTTTGCTTTTTCACGATTGGCATAAGTTACCAATAAAATACGAGTCAGGAACACAGCAGTAATGAAAGAGGTAATAATACCAATGATCAAAGTATTGGCAAAACCTTTAATTGGTCCTGTTCCGAATATAGCTAAAACAATACCTGTAATTAAAGTTGTTACCTGACCATCGACAATCGCCGAGATTGCATTTTTAAATCCATCATCAATGGCTCGTTTCATTGTCTTTCCTGCTCGCAATTCTTCACGAATACGTTCATAGATAATAACGTTTCCATCCACAGCCATACCTAATGTTAAAACAATACCCGCAATACCCGGTAATGTCAATACAGCACCAAATGAGGCCAGAATACCGAAAAGGAAAAATACGTTGGCAAAAAGAGTAAAGTCGGCAATTAGTCCCGGAACTTTACCATAGTAAAATAACATATAAACTAATACCAAAACAAATGCGATAATAAATGAAATCAAACCGCTGTTAATGGCTTCCTGACCTAAAGAAGGTCCTACAATGTCTTCCTGAACTATACGTGCAGGAGCCGGCATTTTACCTGATTTCAATGTGTTTGCTAAATCTTTTGCTTCTTCTACAGTAAAGTTTCCTGTGATTTGTGAATTACCACCGGTAATTTCAGTATTTACACGTGGGAAAGAATAAATGTAACCATCCAATGCAATAGCAATACATTTTCCGATATTATCTTTGGTCATACGTGCCCAGGTTTTAGCTCCTTCAGCATTCATACTCATCGATACATTGGCATAAGCTGAGGCCTGACTGAAATCAGCACGCGCATCAGTAATCACATCTCCCGAAAGTGGTGCACGACCATCGCGATTGGTAACTTTAATTGAAATTAACTGGAATATTTCACCTTTATCGTCAATAGCTTTTACTGACCAGCGCAAACCTAAATTGCGCGGTAGAACTTCTTTAATTTGTTTTGTGCTGAAATATGCATTAATCTTTGCAGTATCTTTGCTCAACGCCATACCAACAACAGGACCCGGGCTAACTTGTCCACCCTGTGCGCTGATTTGAAGAATAGCAAACAGAGGATTTTCTTTGCGGTTTTTCTCCAATTGTTTTAATGAGTCGCCGGCTAATTCAGTTTTCTTATTTAAAGCAGCTTTCAAACTGTCAATTCCGGTTGAAGTTGCAACAGTTTTTGTAGTGTCAACAGCATTGGTAGGTTTAACAGAATCTGTTTTAGCAGTTTCTACTCCGTTTGAACTCAATGAAGCCAAAATACTATTTGCTTCTGAAAGATTATTTATGATTTCGCTTAATTCGTAAGTTTCCCAAAACTCAAGATTGGCAGAACCCTGTAAAAGTTTACGAACACGTTCAGGTTCTTTTACACCGGGAAGTTCAATCAATATACGTCCTGTATTGT
>CAYNHC010000286.1:0-4690 GCA_964396705.1 uncultured Paludibacter sp. | reverse complement strand
GCTTTATAGTCAGTATAAAAATGACAGTTATTCCAGTAAAATTTCTTCAATTACACTGAATGAATACAAAGAGTTATTCAATCAAAGATCTACCTTCTTTGTTTTAGAAGGTGGATATGGAAAAGAAATTATTTCAATGACACCTGTAAAGAAATCGTTACTCATCGAGCATTTTAAAATTAAACCAAATCTGGCATTAGGTTTAGGATTCGGCATTAAATCATACGATCGAAATAGATCATTTCCTGTTTTTTTGAGTCTGAAGTCTCCAAAAATAACAGATAGAGGGAATCTTTCAACTTTTGGACTGATGGTAGGTTCTGCCTGGAATCATTACTATGGTTATGGTAATAATCTTATGCTCAATGGCTCTTATAATTATGGGTTTCGGGTTAGCAAAAAATCATTTATAACAATAGGAGGAGATATTGATTATCAATCACATGGAGTTAGTGTAGATGATCCATCATTGTCATTTGGTCTTACACTGGGTTTTGTACATTGATATTTCTATACCGACCGATGCCGCTTTAAATACTGACCGACCCTGTCGCTTGGTAATTCTTCTCTTTTAAAAAGAATTAGCTCAAAGCGACAGGGTCGATGGTTCGTTTGGAAGGAAAGGGTCAATTAGTTTAAAGTGAAAAAACGATAGATTTTTATATTTCAAACTCCTCTCCCACTTCAGGAATTTCGATATTTGTATATCCTTCAGTCAAAAGTTGATCACGATAAAATTCCTGAACTGAATATTCACCATGCACCAAAAATGTTTTTTTGATCTCTGATTTATCCTGACAGCTCAGGAATGAAATCATTTCTTTGTAATCGCCATGTCCCGAAAACGCTTCAATTTTAGTAATGTGCGCATTTACTTCATGAATTTCGCCGAAAATTGAAATAAAACGAAGTCCGGGCTCTTGTATGCGTGCACCTAATGAAGTAGGCGAACAATATCCAACCATTAAAATTGTATTGCGCCAGTTGGATATATTATTAGCAATGTGATGTTTAACACGACCGGCTTCAGCCATTCCTGACGAAGAAATTATAATACAAGGATTTTCATGTTCATTCAGTGCTTTCGATTCGTCCACATTTTTGATGTAATGCAATGAATTGAACCCAAACGGATCAGGATCGGTTTTGAGGACATTTTTTACGTCATCATTCATGTACTCGGTATGCATTTTGAAAACTTCGGTAGCATTTACACTCAAAGGACTATCGACAAATATATCAATTTTGGGCAAACGTCCCTGATTATAAAGATTATTGAGCACAAAAACTATTTCCTGTGTTCTGCCAATCGAAAACGCTGGTATAATCAATTTACCACCTTTACGAACACATGTTTCTTCCACAATATTGAACAAATCTTCATCCCTTTCTTTTTCAGTTGAATGTAGCCGGTCGCCATACGTTGATTCGGTTATCAGGTAATCACATTGCGGAAATGCAGTGGGCGCTTTTAAAATACGATTTCGTGGACGACCAATATCTCCGGTATAAGCAAGTCGTTTTTTCTGTCCGTTCTCAGTAATTTCGAGGTTAACAACTGCACTGCCTAACATGTGGCCTGTATTTGAAAATTTAACGTTTACTTTATCATTGATATTAAACCGACGGTCGTAACCTACACCAATAAAAAGTTTCATGCAATTTTCGGCATCCTCTTCCGTATAAAGTGGGTCAATGGGTTTCTGTCCCAGTCTGGCTCTTTTCTTATTGAACCATTTAACGTCAAGTTCCTGAATATGTGCACTATCAGCCAACATTATTGAACATAAATCGCGGGTTGCATTGGTGCAAATTATTGAACCTCTGAACCCAAGTCGGTACATAAATGGAATCAGTCCTGTATGATCAATATGTGCGTGGCTAAGAATCAGATGGTCAATTTCAGAAGGATCAAAATTCAGATTCCGGTTAAGAGAGTCAGTTTCGAGACCTTTTCCCTGAAACATACCGCAATCCAACAGTATTTTTTTTCCATCATCGGTTGTAACTAAATGTTTACTGCCTGTCACTTCACGGGCAGCGCCTAAAAATTTGATTTTCATATATTTATAAATTTTATAATAGGGTCATTTTTAAATTTATCAAAACTATATATTTCATACTTAATAACCTAATAAAAAAACAACTTTTTTGCATTTGTATTATATTTTTATTGATTATCAAATAGTGAGTTAACTTTCCATATTAACACAATTATAAATAATTGATAATCTATATCTTATAATTATTCATCTAAATTTTGCAATCTCTACATTGCAAAAATGAAATTTTTATAGTATTTTTGCGGTAAATTTTCGTAAATGGAAGCGTTTTATAAGACACACATCTACTTGGTTGAACACGTTCAAACATCGGTACGCCGACAGTTAATGGACGAAATTGACTGGACTCACCGCCTGATAGGAATAAAAGGCAGTAGAGGTGTGGGAAAAACCACCTTTTTACTTCAATATGCAAAAGAAAATTTTGGAACCGACCGCAGTTGTTTGTATATAAATTTCAACAATTTTTATTTTACACAACATACACTTGTCGAATTTGCAAGAGAATTCTGTCAACATGGAGGAAAAACCTTATTAATTGACCAAACATTCAAATATGAAAACTGGTCGAAAGAATTACGCGAATGTTACGACCTTTTTCCACAATTACATATCGTTTTTTCAGGATCATCGGTCATGCGACTTATTGAGGATAATACTGACATACAGGACATTGTAGCTTCGTATAATCTTCGTGGTTTTTCTTTCCGTGAATTTCTTAATCTTAAAGCAGGTCTTTCAATAAAATCATATACTCTCGACGAAATTATTCAAAATCATGTCCATATAGCAAAAGATATATGTAAAACTGTCCATCCATTAGATTTTTTTTCGGACTATTTAAATCACGGGTTTTATCCATTTTTTTTGGAAAACAGAAATTTTTCTGAAAATTTATTGAAAACCATGAACATGATGCTCGAAGTTGACATTTTATTAATCAAGCAGATAGAATTAAAATATTTATCAAAAATCAGAAAGTTACTCTATATTTTAATGTATAATGCTCCTGCGGGTCCTAATGTCAGTAATTTGAGTGAGGAAATTGAAACTTCGAGAGCTACAATAATGAACTACATTAAATACCTGCAAGATGCTCGATTGATAAATTTACTTTACTCCGAAGGTGAATCATTTCCAAAAAAACCAAAGCAAATATATGTGCAAAACACAAATCTGATTCATGTGTTAGTGCCGGAAAAAATTGATAAAGAATCGGAGCGCAAAACATTTTTTTACAATGCATTACATGCAAAACATAAAGTAAATATCAGTAAATATCAAAATGATTTTTGCATTGATGGAAAACTTCACTTCAAATGCGATAATACGAAACAACATAAATTCAGCAACAAAACATATTATGCTGTGGATGATATAGAAATTGGAACAAAAAACGAAATTCCCTTGTGGTTGTTTGGATTTCTGTATTAGAAAGCCCAGGTTAATTTTAAAAATAAAAAATTAAGAAATTGAGAAATTAAGAAATTAAGAAATTGCGATACCTATAACCAATAATATTTGGGTACAGGTTGATAAAATACAAATAAAAAACAATAATAATAACTTGCTTCTATACCCCTTCAGGGGTTAGGGGTCTAATAATTTTAAAATGGCTAAAACAAAAAAATTTTTAACCTGTGATGGTAACCAGGCTGCTGCGCATATAGCTTATATGTTCAGTGAAGTAGCTGCGATTTATCCCATCACTCCATCGTCAACCATGGCAGAATATGTTGACGAATGGGCTGCTACCGGTCGCAAAAACATGTTTGGCGAAAAGGTACAAGTACAGGAAATGCAATCGGAAGCAGGAGCTGCAGCAGCAATGCATGGTTCACTTCAGGCCGGTGCACTTACTTCTACATTTACCGCTTCACAGGGTTTATTGCTTATGGTTCCAAATATGTATAAAGTAGCTGGTGAATTACTTCCCGGCGTTTATCATGTTTCGGCACGTGCATTGGCTTCACACGCTCTTTCGATATTTGGTGACCACCAGGACGTTATGGCTGTACGCCAGACAGGTTGCGCCATGTTTGCAACCGGATCGGTACAGGAAGTTATGGATTTAGCTGCTGTAGCTCACCTTGCTTCATTAACTTCGCGAGTTCCTTTCGTACATTTCTTCGATGGTTTCCGCACTTCACACGAAATTCAGAAAATTGAAGAAATTGATGGTGACGCAGTTATTGGATTGGTTGATCAGGAGGCGTTAAAAGAATTCCGCGATCGTGCTTTGAACCCAGAACACCCTGTTGTGCGCGGTACAGCACAAAACCCAGACATTTACTTCCAGGCTCGCGAGGCTTGTAATCCTTTCTACGATGCCATTCCGGGTATTGTTGACGATTATCTTGTAAAACTGAATGCTATTACCGGTCGTCAATATGGCTTATTCGATTATTACGGAGCACCGGATGCTGACCGTGTAGTTGTGGCAATGGGTTCAGCTACCGAAGCTATCCGCGAAGGTATTGATTACTTAACTGAAAAAGGCGAAAAAGTTGGATTGATTTCAGTTCACCTGTATCGTCCGTTCTCGGCTAAACATTTCCTTTCTGTATTGCCTAAAACTGCTAAACGCATTTGTGTACTTGACCGTACAAAAGAACCGGGTGCAGGTG
>CAYNHC010000285.1:1907-4696 GCA_964396705.1 uncultured Paludibacter sp. | reverse complement strand
GATGGATTTTACTTCACAATAGCTTATCCGTCAATGACAAGTGCCGAACTGATGAAAGAATTTTTATATTATGGTCTCAGCGCCATTTCATTATTAATAACCGGTAGCGAAAACAAAAACGGATTACGAATTTGTGTTTCGTTTGTTCGGGTAGATCAAATTCCGGTTTTAGAAAACAGACTGAAAGAATTTGTTGAAAGTAGATAAATATTTTCGAAAATATAGTATCTTGAAACTGCTTGTAAAACCTGCGCGTTTTTTAATTCGGTATTTTATTGTTATTATAAATCATTATATGAAACATCACTTTCTAATAATTTTCAAAAAAACAGTATCTTTGCATTTTATTAAAAATATCAAAAAAATTTATGAATATATCGTATAACTGGCTGAAAAAGTATATAAATATTGATATTTCGGCAGATGAATTATCGAAAGCATTAACATCTATTGGATTAGAAGTTGGCGGAGTTGAAGAAGTTCAAACAGTAAAAGGTGGTTTGGAAGGTTTGGTAATAGGCGAAGTTCTTACTTGTTCTGAACATGAAAATTCGGATCATCTGCATGTAACAACTGTAAATGTAGGAAGTGCAGAACCTTTACAAATCGTATGTGGTGCTCCCAATGTAGCTGCCGGACAAAAAGTAGTGGTTGCAACTGTTGGAACTAAACTTTATTCGGGTGACGATACTTTCACCATTAAACGTTCGAAAATACGTGGGGTTGAATCGATGGGAATGATTTGTGCCGAAGATGAAATAGGTATTGGAACAAGTCACGAAGGCATCATTGTTCTACCTGCCAATGCTGTTGTAGGTACTTTAGCCAAAGATTATTATGGTATAAAAAGCGATTATTTACTTGAAGTAGATATTACTCCAAATAGGGTGGACGCATCTTCTCACTTTGGTGTTGCACGTGATTTAGCAGCCTACTTTGCATTAAAGGACACTTCGGTAAAACTTACAAAACCTTCAGTAGATGCTTTTTCAGTTCAAAACACAAATCTTTCCATACCGGTAACTGTCGAAAATCCGGATGCTTGTCCACGGTATTCTGCAGTAACAATTTCGGGTGTAAAAGTAGGTGAGTCGCCGGATTGGCTTAAAAATGCACTTCTTGTTATCGGACTTCGTCCAATAAATAATATTGTTGATATAACCAATTATGTTTTACATGAATTAGGTCAACCACTCCATGCTTTTGATGCCGATAAAATAAAAGGAAACGAAGTCAGGGTAAAATGTATGCCTGAAGGAACACCATTTATTTCGCTTGAAGGTGCTGAAAGAAAACTGAATGCTGCCGATTTGATGATTTGTAATGCAGAAAGTCCAATGTGTATTGGTGGTGTGTTTGGTGGATTGGATTCCGGTGTTACCGAGTCAACTCAGAATGTATTTTTGGAAAGTGCTTATTTCAATCCAGTATCAATCCGAAAAACTGCCCGCAGACATGGTTTGAATACGGATGCATCGTTCCGTTTTGAACGTGGATGCGACCCCGCAAATACAATTTATGTTTTGAAACGTTGTGCTTTATTGATTCAGGAAGTGGCCGGCGGAAACATTTCAAGTGAGATTGTTGATGTTTATCCACAGGAAATCAAACCATTCGAAGTAGAAATAACATTACAAAAGATAAATTCTCTTATTGGAAAAGAAATTGACAGGGAAAGTATCGAAACTATACTCAATGCTCTTGAAATGAAAATTGTAAATAAAACCACTGAAGGTTATTTACTACATATTCCTACATATAGAGTTGATGTACAAAGGGATGTTGATGTTATTGAAGATATACTTCGAATTTATGGTTACAATAATGTGGAAATTGGCGAAAAGTTGATGTCCAACCTTAGCTATAGTTCGAAGCCTGACAGTCATAAACTTCAAAATATGATAGCAGAACAACTTACAGCACAGGGATTTAACGAAGTCTTGAATAATTCGCTTACCAAAGGTGCATATTATACCGATTTGACATCATATCCTGCTGCTAATAACGTTAAGATAATCAATGCTCTAAGCTCTGATTTAAATGTTATGCGTCAGACTTTGCTTTTTGGAGGACTAGAAAATATTAATCGAAATGTAAATCGAAAGAATGCAGATTTGAAATTATATGAATTTGGAAATTGCTATTATTTTAATCCCGAAAACAAAAAAGAAGGTGATACTTTAGCATCCTATTCAGAAGATTATCATTTGGCTTTATGGTTAACAGGTAAAAAACACGGTCAATCGTGGACATCAGGAAACGAAGAGTCGAGTATTTATGAACTAAAAGCATATATCGAAAACATTTTACGCCGACTTGGTTTCAATGTTCGTAAATTAGTTTCGAACGAATATTCCGACGATTTACTTAGTGAAGCAATTACATTATATAGCCCTCGTAAAAATAAACTGGCTACATACGGAATCGTACACCAAAAGATCAGAAAGATGATAGACATAGATCAGAATGTGTATTATGCTGATTTTAATTGGAATGCAATATTATCAGAATTAGGCGGTCATAAAGTTCAGTATTCAGAAATTTCTAAATTCCCTGAAGTGAAACGCGACTTAGCCCTGTTGCTCGATAATCATGTCACATTTGCTGAGATTGAAAAAATTGCCTATGATACTGAAAATAAATTGCTGAAAAAAGTTACTTTATTTGATGTTTACGAAGGAAAAAATTTAGAATCGGGCAAAAAATCGTATGCAGTAAGTTTTATTCTTCAGGACGAAAATAAGACGCTCACTGATAATCAGATTGAGAATATAATGAAAAAATTGCAG
>CAYNHC010000285.1:0-1807 GCA_964396705.1 uncultured Paludibacter sp. | reverse complement strand
TTCGAAAATCGTATTCAGGCAATGACAGGGGCTTTAAGTGTTACTGCTTTAAATTCGGGTATGGCTGCCATTTCAAACAGCATTATTACCATTGCAAAAACCGGAAGCAATATAATCACGTCGCGTCATTTATTTGGAAATACATACTCTTTTTTTGCAAATACAATGGCTGCATTTGGTGTCGATACCCGGTTTTGCGATTTAACAAATTTAGATGAAGTTGAAGCATTGATTGATGCTAATACATGTGCAATATTTTTTGAAATAATTACAAATCCTCAAATGGAAGTTGTGGATTTATTGGAAATTTCGAAAATTGCAAAAAAAAACGGCGTGCCTTTGATTGCTGATACCACTATTATACCTTTTGGTGTTTTCAGTGCTAAAGACTTTGGAGTGGATGTTGAAATAGTTTCAAGTACTAAATACATATCGGGAGGGGCTACCAGTCTGGGTGGTTTGATTCTTGATTATGGTAGATTTGATTGGATGTCTTCGCCAAAATTACATACTATGGCAAAAGAGTTTGGCAAATCAGCATTTACAGCCAAACTACGCAAAGAAATACATCGCAATTTAGGTGCTTATATGACTCCTCAGGTTGCTTACATGCAAACACTTGGTCTTGAAACATTATCATTAAGATTCGAAAAAGCTACAAAAACATGTTTAGAACTTGTAAATTTAGTAGCAAGAATGCCGGGTGTACTGTCGGTAAATTATACCGGACTACCGGGAAATAAATATTTCGAAATTAGTAAAAAACAGTTTGGTGAATATCCTGGGGCAATGTTTACATTCAATCTTGCTTCGAGGGAGGCTTGCTTCAGTTTTCTGAATAAGTTGAAAGTGATTAAAAGAGCAACTAATTTGTTCGACAACAAAACATTAGCTATTCATCCAGCAAGTACAATATTTGGTAATTTTACTCCTGAAACACGTAAAGAAATGAATGTATCAGAAAAAACGATTCGCATTTCGGTAGGACTCGAAGAAGTTTCTGATTTGTACAATGATTTTATTCAGGCACTTTCTTTAGCGGATAATTGAAAACCAAATTTAAGTAATACAAGACTATCTAAAAAGCCTTTCGAAATTTTCGAAAGGCTTTTTTTAATCAATTCTGTTGCTCATAAAAGGATAGCGGGACTTTAATATTTCTTTCTGCTTTTCTAGATTTATTTTAAAAGTCTGATATTCGTCCGACTCAGGAAATAAAGGTCTGTGAGAAAGGTTATTCTTCAATTGTTCGAATTCTTCTTTCATTTTCATAGTCATTTCGTCGAAGAATGTTTCACAAAATTTTTTCCAAATATAATCCACAGCTACTTCGGAAGGATGAAGCATATCTGAAGCGTAAAATCGATAATCGCGCAATTCGTCCATCATAATTTCATAAGCAGGAAAATATTCGACGTTGTTGAACTTTTTTTCCAGCATTTCTATTGCAAGTAACAAAGTGCTTTTACTGATATTGTTCTCATGCGCACCATCTTTCCAATGTCGGATTGGGCTTACGCTGAATATAAATTTTGTACGGGGATATAATTCCTTAAATCTTTGAATCAAGTTTGAATAATCAGCAACAATTTCTTCTGTTGTAAGTCTGCAACGAACGAACCTGTTCGCAGGCAGTTTATGACAGTTGGATACAGCACTTCCAATTGACTTTTCCTCATAAATCCAGGCTGTTCCGAAGGTTATAAGCAGAAAGTCGGTTTTCTGGAGGAATCTGGCAGCATTGGAAAAGCTTGAATTTATTTTTTCAAGACATTTTTCCTGATTTACATCTGAAAATAAACTACTG
>CAYNHC010000284.1:0-4697 GCA_964396705.1 uncultured Paludibacter sp. | reverse complement strand
ATTGTGTTGTAAAAATAAGAAATAATTTACAATTAAAGAAATTTTTCTTTAATAAATTTGATAAATTCGTTAATTCATAATAATCCAATTAAAACTCCCATCACAATTTTTAAAAAGCAATTTATAGTGTTAAAATGTATTGGTTTGTTTACAGTGACTAATTGATTTTCTGAATATTCATCAAGTGTTTAATTTGTAAATTAAAATTAAAATTAATACATTTGACGTGAAATTTTAGCAGCAAGCCGTAAAAATAAAAGAAAAAAAACCGACTGAGGTAATCACAGCCGAAATTGAAAATATAGAACCATGACTTTAGACCAATATATCTACAACATAAACCAACGCTACAAAGCTGGAATTGCAACCGAACACACTTTTAGAGGAAGTTTGGAACAACTAATTGAAAGTATTGTTCCGACCATCAGAGCAACTAACGAACCAAAAAGACAATCGTGTGGCGCACCCGACTACATTCTGACAAAGAAAGATATTCCTGTTGGTTTTATAGAAGCGAAAGATATTGGCGACCGTGACCTTGAAGGTGCGAAGAAAACAGGAAATAAAGAACAGTTCGACCGTTACAAAGTTTCGCTCGGCAACCTGATATTTACCGACTATCTAAACTTCCTACTTTATCGTGACGGACAATTTGTAACCAAAATTGCCATTGGCGAAATTACCGACAAAGGAATTAAACCTTTGACGGAGAATTTTGCAAATTTTGAGAACTTCATAAAAGACTTTTGTACGCATATTGGACAGACAATAAAGAGTTCAAAAAAATTGGCAGAAATGATGGCGGGTAAAGCTCGTTTACTGTCAGATATTATTGAAAAAGCGTTGAACAGCGACGAAGAAAACAGCGAAGACAGTTCGCTAAAAGACCAAATGAATGCTTTTAAGGACATTCTGATTCACGACATTACACCCAAAGGATTTGCCGATGTATATGCTCAAACCATTGCGTATGGTATGTTTGCCGCGCGATTGCACGATCCGACCTTGCCTACTTTTAGCCGACAGGAAGCTGCCGAATTGATACCAAAATCGAATCCGTTTTTGCGAAAACTTTTTGGGTATATTGCAGGACCAGATATCGACGACCGAATTAAATGGATTGTGGATAGTTTGGTTGAAATATTTTTGGCTTGCAACGTGGAAGAAATTCTGAAAAACTATGGTAAAAACACCAAAACAGAAGATCCGATTATCCATTTTTACGAAACTTTTCTGAGTGAGTACGACCCTTCGCTCCGCAAAGCGCGGGGCGTGTGGTACACTCCTGCGCCAGTTGTAAACTTTATTGTACGAGCCGTTGACGATGTGCTGAAAACCGAATTTGATTTACCGGAAGGATTAGCCGACAATAGCAAAACTACCATCAAGGTAAACCTACAGTCAACTGACAAGCGATATAAAGAAAATATCAAAACGATGGATCAAGACGTTCATCGAGTTCAGCTATTAGACCCTGCAACAGGAACAGCCACATTTTTGGCCGAAGTAATCAAGCATGTTTATAAAAAGTTTGAAGGCCAGCAAGGTATTTGGAGCAATTATGTTGAAAATCATTTAATACCTCGGCTTAACGGCTTTGAGTTGCTAATGGCAAGTTATGCTATGGCACATTTACAACTGGATTTACTGCTAAAAGAAACTGGTTTTAATCCAACGCGTGAACAACGATTTAGAGTTTTCTTAACGAATAGTTTGGAAGAACATCACCCCGATACTGGAACGCTGTTTGCCAATTGGTTGAGTACCGAAGCAAACGAAGCCAACTTTGTGAAGCGTGATACACCCGTGATGTGCGTTATCGGAAATCCGCCCTACAGTGGTGAAAGTGCCAATAAAGGAGAGTGGATTATGAGCCTCATGGAAGATTACAAAAAAGAACCAGGTGGAAAAGAAAAACTTAAAGAGCGTAATCCGAAATGGATTAACGACGATTACGTAAAGTTTTTACGTTACGGACAATATTATATTGAGAAAAACGGCAGCGGAGTATTGGCATTTATTAATCCGCATGGCTATCTGGACAATCCTACTTTCCGAGGAATGCGATGGAATTTACTGAAAACTTACGATAAAATATACACAATCGATTTGCACGGCAACAGCAAGAAAAAAGAAACAGCACTTGATGGAACTGCCGATGTAAATGTGTTTGACATACAGCAAGGTGTAAGTATCAATATATTTTTAAAAACAGGCAAAAAGAAACCAAATGCTTTAGGAAAAGTATATCATTACGATTTGTTTGGTAAACGTGATTTGAAGTACGACTTTCTCTGGAACAACTCATTAAAAACAGTTCAGTTTACCGAACTACAACCCACAAAACCAAACTATTTCTTTGTACAAAAGGATTTTGAACAACAAAAACAGTATGAAAAAGGGTTTTCTATTAGTGAATTATTTCCTGTAAATAGTGTGGGAATAGTAACATCGAAAGATGCAATTCTAATAAATGAAAACAAAGATTTTTTGCTTCTTAGCGTACAAAATCACTATAATATTATCCCTGATAAAAATTGTATTAAACCAATATCATATCGACCTTTTGATAGTAAATTAGTATATTTTGATGAAAAACTTATTGAGAGATCAAGATCTAAAGTAATGCTAAATTTTTTAAAAGAAAGCAACTTAGGTATAGTCGTAGGACGACAATCAACAGATTCATATTGGAGTAATATACAAATAACCAATAGTATTATTGACAACAGATTTCATTTTAGTTATAAAGGTATTTCATCTGTTTTTCCATTATACATATTTCATGATAAACAAGAAAAAAATAACCAACTTTTTAGTGTAAATGAAGACGAAGTTACCTACGGTGGCAAAGAGCTTACTAATGAAAGCATGGTTACAAATGAACCTCAATTTGCATATCGCAGTTTGCCTTATCGTATAAATCTTAGTCAAAAAGTGGTGAGAGCAATTGAAAAGAGTTTAAGCATGCCATTTATTGTTGAGCACTATAAATCAAGGGATAAGGAATTTAGCGAAGTGGACATATTGGACTATATCTATGCCGTATTACATTCGCCAACTTACCGCGAAAAATACAAAGAATTTCTAAAGATTGATTTCCCGAGAGTGCCTTATCCAAAAGACAAAGAAACGTTTTGGCAATTAGTAAAATTGGGTGAAGAAATCAGACAAATTCATTTATTAGAATCACCAACAGTTGAAAAGTATATTACGCAATATCCGATAGGCGGAAATAACGAAGTAAGCAAACCACGCTTTATTTCGACTTCGCTCGATGAACGTGGAAAAGTTTACATAAACGAAACACAGTATTTTGACACTGTTCCAGAAGAAGCTTGGAACTTCTATATTGGCGGTTATCAACCAGCCCAAAAATGGCTAAAAGACCGCAAAGGTCGTACCTTAGAATATGAAGATATTAAGCATTATCAGAAAATAATTGTGGCATTGAGTGAAACCGACAGATTAATGAAAGAGATAGATAAGATTGAGATAGAATAAAATGAGAGAAGAAGAACAGATTGAAAACCTCCCCCGCTGGCACGGGTCAATGACCTTTCTAATGTAAAGATAAAGATAATGGTTGTAGCAAATGTTACAGACCTGCACCAACAAGCGTTAAATTCCAAAGCCAATGTCTCGCCAATACTAAACACAAATTTTAAATGGAAAAAACAATATTTGAAATTACCAAAATGGATTGTCCTTCTGAGGAAAATTTAATACGAATGAAATTGGACGGGATTTCGGGTGTTGAAAGTATGGACTTTGACATTCCAAACAGAATATTGACCGTTTTCCACGACGGACAAATAGACCAAATCGAAAAATCAATTCACGAACTGAATTTAGGAGGAGTAAAAATATCGACATCGAAAACCGAACAAACAAAATTTGAAGAAAACTCAAACCAAAAGAAACTACTTTGGACTGTTCTTGCAATTAACTTCACTTTTTTTCTAATCGAATTGACAACCGGACTGATTTCAAAATCAATGGGATTGCTTGCCGATAGTTTGGATATGCTTGCCGACTCGTTTGTATATGGAATTAGTCTTTGGGCTGTTGGCAGAGCACTTTCAAGAAAGAAAAGTATTGCAAAACTTGCAGGGTATATTCAAATAACTCTTGCGATAATCGGATTTATTGAAGTCTTGAGACGATTTTTCGGAACAGAAAACCTTCCTGATTTTACAACAATGATTTTTGTTTCCATTTTGGCATTAATTGCAAACGGAATTTGTCTGTATTTACTCCAAAAATCCAAAAGCAAAGAAGAAGCTCATTTGAAAGCAAGCATGATTTTTACTTCAAATGACGTGATTATCAATTTAGGAGTAATTTTTGCCGGACTTTTAGTCAATTGGACGAACTCAAACAAACCTGACTTGATTATCGGGACGATAGTTTTTGTATTAGTAATTCAGGGAGCGTTAAGAATCTTAAAACTTGGGAAATAAAGAACTGACATGAGGCAGATTACCCGGATTAAATTCATCGCAGCGTTTCAGAATTGTAACCAATAAATCAGTTATTACAAATTAATACTTGTGACTGTGGTCATTTACTTCTTTCTTTTAATTTCATTCAAAACAGTAACCGATAATAAAAAACAAAATAAATTTTATACTTTTGTTTGATATAATTGAAAAAAGAATTCAAAATTATGAAACCAACACTTACAGCATTAATTG
>CAYNHC010000283.1:0-4698 GCA_964396705.1 uncultured Paludibacter sp. | reverse complement strand
AATAAATATGAGAATGAGTATCAATCAAAACATTTACAATTTTTTCATTTACAATTTACAATTTTCATTTAGCTTTCATTTGTTGTATTAAATGGTAAATAGTAAATTGTATAATTGTCAATTCTTTTTTTATTCCCATTCAATAGTTGCCGGTGGTTTTGAGCTTATGTCATATACCACCCGGTTCACACCTTTTACTTTATTGATTATATCGTTAGAAACTTTAGCCAGAAAATCATAAGGAAGTTGTGCCCAGTCAGCTGTCATTGCATCAGTGGATGTTACGGCTCTCAATGCAATTGCATTTTCATAAGTTCTTTCATCGCCCATGACTCCAACTGATTGTACGGGGAGCAAAATAGCGCCTGCCTGCCAAACTTTATCATATAAATTCCAATCACGTAATCCACTTATAAATATGTCATCGGCCTCCTGAAGGATTTGAACTTTCTCGGGTGTAATGTCTCCCAGTATTCTAACTGCCAATCCGGGACCGGGGAAGGGCTGACGTTTTATCAAGTGATGCATCATGCCTAATTCGCTCCCAACACGACGTACTTCATCTTTGAAAAGTAAACGTAACGGTTCGCAAAGTTTCAAATTCATTTTTTCGGGAAGTCCTCCCACATTGTGATGCGATTTTATTACTGTCCCTGTAATAGAGAGTGATTCAATAATGTCAGGATAAATAGTTCCCTGAGCTAACCATTTTACATCTTTAATTTTGTGCGCTTCCTGATCAAATACATCGATAAAGCCAGAACCAATAATTTTACGTTTCTTTTCAGGATCGGATACACCATTCAACATGCCGTAAAAGTAATCTTTTGCATTTACACCGATTACATTCAAACCCAAATGCTCGTAATCTTTCATTACGGTTTCAAATTCATTTTTGCGAAGTAAACCGTGATCTACAAATATACATGTCAGATTTTTGCCTATTGCTTTGTTAAGTAAAACAGCTGCCACAGATGAGTCAACACCGCCGGATAAACCTAATACCACCTTGTCATTTCCAAGTTGAGATTTAAGTTCCGCCACTGTAGTTTCTATAAACGATGCTGGTGACCAATCGCGTTTACAACCACAAATATTAAGAAAATTTTCAAGTAATAACATTCCATCCAATGTGTGAAAAACTTCAGGATGAAATTGTACGCCCCATGTTTTTTCATCTTCTACATGAAATGCGGCCAACTCTAAATCGTCGGAACTTGCAATTTTTTTGAAATTGGCAGGAATTTTTGTGATTGAATCACCATGTGACATCCAGATTTGCGAACCTGAATTAATATCTTTAAATAATGGGTCAGCTTTGTCAATAAAAGAAAGATTGGCACGACCATATTCACGAGAACCTACTGCTTCTACATTACCTCCCGATGTATAAGCCATGAATTGAGCTCCATAACATATACCTAATAACGGAAATTTGCCACGTATCTGACTTAAATCTACTTTGAATGCTGTGGGATCGTAAACGGAATAGGGACTACCGGAAAGAATCACTCCTTTTACATCATCTGTCTGTTCAGGGAATTTATTGTAAGGTACTATCTCGCAGTATTCCTTTAATTCTCTTAAACGTCTGCCTATCAATTGAGTAGTCTGAGAGCCAAAGTCGAGGATAATGATTTTTTCCATAAAATTTTTTGTTAAAATATAATTGAGTTTAATTTGTGCAAAAGTATGAAAAAATTGATTGTTTTGCAAGTGTGTGATTTGTTCTTAACCTTTGAGTTTATGTATGATTTTTATTTCGACAACTTTGGGAAATGTCAGAAAGAAGTACAACTCAAAATGAAGAAGGAAAAACATAAAGGTCAGCGTAGCTAATAACCTAAAGTGAGTGCAGTGCCCCGATAGCTATCGGGAGGGGGATGTAGAATAACTACAAATGTCAGCCCAGAAGTGGGCTGAATAAAGTCATAACATATTGTTATTGAACTTTTTTAGGGTTCTAATTTTGGTGTTATTTATACCCGCCGGTAAAAACCGGCGGGTATAAATATTTAATCCTTTCAGGATTTTTAATAGCGGGATGACAAGAACGTGCATGGAAAATGAATATTCATATTCTATAGATATGCACTCGAATTTTATATTGTGATTCTATAGCATTGAATTTCAATACTGTTGTAGTCTTTCAGCAGACCCTAAATAAATATATTTTCCAAACACTCGTAAATTATATCCTATTCACGAGTAACTAAATGTATTGTTTTTTTGTCCGTTCTGCATGGAGTCCGACCAACTTATTTATCCTGATAGAATTATCGGGCAAACGAGATCTCAGTACAAAAGCGGTTATACCTATTTCTTAATCACTTTAAAGGATTTACTCCAACCATCTCCAGCAATTTGTACGATATACATATTGGGTTTCAGCGTTGAGCCTAAAGTTAATGTACTATTTACGGCTGAATGTCCAATTGTTTCTACCTGTCTGCCCATCATATCGAAAACAGTAATACGATCTATTTGATCAGGGTTCTCGATTTTTAGATTTAGTGTTGTTGTGAATGGATTGGGATATAATTCTACGGCTCCAAACTTTAAAATTTGAGTATCGGTAGTAGCATCTTTGGCTCCCAGCATGATAGAACTTAATACATCTCTATCCTTTACGGCTCCAGTACTGAAGTTGAATATTCCTCCTGTGTCCCAGCAATATGTTATGATTCCCTTTTCCGTTGCAGATTTCACAAAATATCGGTAAAAAGATTTTATAGAAGCGTTGTGAAGCGCCTGATTAGAAGGTGCGATAACTGTTTTTCTGAAAGCGCCATATTCTCCAATAATCACAGGAATTCCTTTATCGACAAACTTGGTCTTCATCATACCGAGATATTTATCCATATCGCTTTCTTCGCCCCAGGTTGCATTACGCTTAGTATCAGTAGTTGAATGATTTTCTTTACCCCAATAATAGTACATTTGATCCCACGAATTAGTTCCATCTTTATCAAGCAGACAAAACTGCCATGGAGTATAATAATGAACTTCAACCATCAACCGGTTTGCAATCTGGTCTTTTGGCATAGTGTTCATCAATTTGTTGGTTAAATCAATATCTGTCGATGGTCCCTGAACGATGAGCGTTCGGGAGTTATTATTCCCTCCGGTAGCACGAACGGCATTAATAAAAGTCTGGTGATACGACAATAATATTGATATTTGTATGGCATCTTTCGCCGGTGGCTCGTTGGCACTGGCAAAAAGCAGATGATCACCATAATCTTTAAAATAATTGGCTATTTGAGTCCAATGCGCACGTTGACGGGCATTTACTTTGGCCGAATCTTTTACATTTATGTGGTCATCCAACCAACCAGTATCCCAATGTGTATTCATAACAACGTACATACTATCCTTGATGCAAAAGTCGAGCACTTTTTTTACATGGGCAAGAAAAGTTGGATTAATAACATAAGTAGCAGTATCTGAATGAAAGTACCATGCTACAGGAAGCCTGACTGTATTAAACCCGGCAATTTTTACTGAATCAATTGTTCGCTGATAAGTTGTAGCTAAGTAGTTTTTACCCATCCAGGTAGCTTCAAGCATGTTGCCAAGATTCCAACCTGTTTTCATTTTGCCGGCAAGCTGCTGAGCAGTTGGTAACTCTGCTTTAACTAATACAGATATAAATAACAGAAGCACAATACTTACAAAACGAAGATTTCTTAATTTTAATAATTCTTTCATGACAGAGATATTTTGATTATTTTAGTTCTTTTTATACATTGGTATTGATTTGAATATTCGAAATCTTTACGGGATTCATTTCTCTAATAATTATTTATCTTAACGATTTTACTTTTTAGAAGCATCATTGTAGCCCTGTTGAATGGCATTAATAATGCCCCGATCAAGAACTGCACCTGTTTTGCGGTTAAACAACCAACCGGGCACATCCCAACAAATAGGAATCAACCCTTTGCTAACGGTCGATTTAACGACGTATCTGTAATATGAATCCACCGATGCATTGTGAAGAGTTTGGTCGGATGGAGAAGAAAGCTTACGTCTGCTGGCACCAAATTCGCCAATAATCACAGGGATTCCTTTATCCACAAACTGCATTTTCATTTTTTCGAAATTTTTGTCCACATCGCTTTCTTCACCCCATGAAGCATTGCGGGTGGTGTCCGTTACCGAGTGATTGCCCTTTCCCCAATAGTAGAACTTTTTTCCCCAACTGGCATCATCTTCCATAAGACAGAATTGAAAGGGAGTATAATAATGAACTTCCGCCATCATACGACCGTCAATTTTATCCTTTGGCATTGTTTTCATTAATTTATAAGTATCATCAACATCGGTTGAAGGCCCTTGGATGATAAGAGTCCGTGAACTGTTGTTGCCTCCTGTAGCCCGAACAGCATCAACAAAGGTCTGGTGATATGTCAATAAAACTGACATTTGGATGGAGTCGTGGGCATTTGGCTCATTAGCACTAGCAAAAAGCAGATGCTCATCGTAAGCTTTGAAATAGTTGGCAATTTGAGTCCAATAAGCACGTTGCCTTTTGTTTACAATGTCCTGATTGGCTTTATTTACCCTGTTTTCTAACCATCCTTTGTCCCAGTGCATGTTTAGGATCACATACAAATCGTCCTTAATACAATAATCCACTATCTCTTTTACACGGGCAATCCATTCTTTATCAATAACACTGGTAACGGTATCGGA
>CAYNHC010000282.1:1742-4706 GCA_964396705.1 uncultured Paludibacter sp. | reverse complement strand
GTAGCCACATCTTCAATGCGGTGTTGTTCCCACAAACCTCCTGCATCCCGAAATGTGGAAACCCCACTTTCGGCACTCATACCTGCACCTGTAAGAATAACAAGCTTTTTCATTTTTAATATCGTTCAAATAAAATCAACTTCTCCCTTTATTATATTAACTATGAAACTTCAATAATCCTTCCATGGGACTTATTGTAATTTCCGAAATAGAAATGTCCCGTTCCGAAGCAACAATTTCCAATGTGTCCCTGAAATAATAGGCAATCGATCCAATAAATCCAACTTTCATATCTTCTAAAGGATATTGCATTACATTGCGAACCAGAAATGAATCGAAGGAGTCGTAAACCAAATTAAATATGGTCGGTTCTTCGATATGTTCGAGTATAAAAGGACTGAATTTTGCCAGAAACCGGTTTGGAAATGGTTTTTTATATACGTTTTCAAGGATTTGTGCAGGTGTAAGTTCGTATTCGTCAAGCAATTTTTCAGTCATCCAATCGGGTAGTTGATTTTTAAGACAGTCGGCAATCAGTAACTTTCCGAGTACTGCTCCACTGCCTTCGTCGCCGAGGATAAAACCGAGTGGTGAAACGTTTTGTACAATTTCGTCTCCGTCGTAATAACAAGAATTTGAGCCTGTTCCAAGTATGCAGGCTATGCCTTTTTCTTTTTGAAACAATGAACGGGCAGCCCCCAACAAATCACTTTCTATTTCAATATCAGCATTAGGAAAAAAATGCAAGATGGAGTTTTTTACCAATGCTTTCTTTTCTGGAAACGAACAACCAGCTCCATAAAAATACAACTCTGTTATTTCAAAGTTATAAAGTTCAGGTATTAACTGTGTCTCTAAGCTTGTAACTATTTCATTTTCTGTTTGATAAAATGGATTTATCCCGCTTGTTATTATCTCTTTTAAAATTTGACCATTTTCAAATAAACACCATTGTGTTTTTGTTGAACCACTATCGGCAATTAATCTCATTGTTTTAAAATTGGAATTTAACGAATTAAAAATATTTTTTTGGACTTTCAAAGTAAGTAAAGAATTCTGAATAAAACAATATGATTTTACTGAATTTTGGGTTGATACAAGGATTTTTTTTATAATTTTACACCACTTTTTCAGCAATTTTGATTGCAATCAAATATAAAAATTGAGTTTGTATTAGGTTAAAATGTCAAATTGAAAGTTTAAAGTAATAATTGTGATATAAGTAATTCATTTTAAAAATAAAAATAATGAATCAGATAAATTGCTTTGTAGTGTGCAACGATATTGACCAGTCTGAAATCACTGTCAATAATCTGAAAGTTTCAAAGTTAGTCAATAAAATATTTTTGCTGATAAAACCGGGTTCTAATGAATCAATTGCGGGTTGTGAAATTATTGAAACTGAATCGGTTTTTAGTAGTAAAACTATCCAAAAAATTGCTGAAAATTCCGATGCTAAATACTCACTGATTTACACGAAAGACAGTCCGCTTGAACCCGGACAATTTGCACTGGAACGTTTTTTTCGCATTGCCGAAGACACACAGGCCGGATTGGTTTATTCCGATTATTACGAAATAAAATCAGGAACTCGCGCCGCACATCCTGTAATTGATTATCAGGCAGGTAGCTTGCGCGACGATTTTAATTTTGGATCGGTATTGTTTTATAATGTTGATAATTTGAAAAAAGCCGTTGCCGAAACTGTTGATAATTACAGCTTTGCCGGGTTGTACAACCTGCGTTTGAAAGTTTCGCAACAAGCCGAACTGGTTCATATCAACGAATTTCTTTATTCGGAAGTTGAGTCGGATACACGCAAAAGTGGCGAAAAACAATTTGATTATGTTGATCCGAAAAACCGTGCAGTTCAAATAGAAATGGAGGCTGCATGTACCGATCATTTGAAGAAAATCGGAGGTTTTTTAGCTCCCGTTTTTAAAAAGATTGAATTCGGAGAAGGTAATTTCCCTGTGGAAGCTTCGGTTATTATTCCCGTTCGCAATAGAGTCAAAACGCTCGAAGATGCAATTAAATCTGTATTGATGCAAAAAACAACCTTCGAATTTAACCTGATTATCATCGATAATCTTTCTACAGATGGCACCTCTGAATTGATTGAAAAATATTCAACATCCGATCCCCGCGTCGTTCACATTATTCCTGAACGAACTGATTTGGGCATTGGCGGTTGCTGGAACGAGGGAATTTTCTCTGTTCAATGTGGAAAATTTGCCATTCAGCTCGATAGCGACGATGTTTATCAGGATGAAAATACGCTGCAAACCATAGTTGATGCATTTTACGCTCAAAATTGTGCCATGGTTATCGGATCGTACACCATGACTAACTTTGCCATGGAAACCATTCCTCCGGGATTGATTGACCACAAAGAATGGACACCCGAAAACGGACGAAATAATGCCTTGCGAATAAACGGTTTGGGTGCACCACGTGCATTTTACACGCCTGTTTTACGCGAAATAAAATTACCCAATACCAGTTATGGCGAAGATTATGCCCTCGGATTGTCAATAAGTCGAAATTACCAGATTGGGCGCATTTACGATTCGGTTTACCTCTGTCGTCGTTGGGACGAGAATTCGGATGCTTCGCTCGATGTGGTAAAAATGAACGGACATAATTTGTACAAAGATAAAATACGGACAATTGAGTTGAAAGCGAGGATGAAGACCCCTAAAGGGGAGTAATACCATGGACAAATCGGATTTGAGACAAAGTCCAAATGTTAATTCTCCACAATTGTTAAAAATTTGTCGTAAATAAAAGCCAATATCTATTATAAATAACTTAAAATCATTTTATGGGAATAATAATTGTTGCAGTCAAACATAAATTTAAAAACTAAAGTATTATGAAACAAAAATTCATTTCCGGTTTGTGTTTGTGTTTATTCTGCACATTTTCTTTCTCAAATCTTTCGGCTCAAGAGTACAAAAACTT
>CAYNHC010000282.1:0-1642 GCA_964396705.1 uncultured Paludibacter sp. | reverse complement strand
CAGGAGGAACTGAAAAGAGTATATACTTCGATTCTCCCGAAAAAACAACTAAAACTAACATTAATAACTCTACAATTGCACCATATGTAGGAATTGGTTTGGGTAGAATTGAGTCAGTAACAGATGCCCGGCAGGCAATTTATATTTTAGATGATTTAGCCAAAAGGGGTGTTCTAACACGTCAGCTATCGAATGACGAAATCTTCCGCTTTTCTCAGCAGATATCAAAAGTGAAAAATAAACGTTTTTTGGATGCCCGATTGCATAAAATTGAAGAGATTTCAGCGGTTGATTCCTTTTTTGTCAACAATAAATTACTTACAACATCCGATGCTGTTTATTTTACAACCTTGTATGACAATTGGGAAAATGGTGCTAATTTTGTTCGAAATTCCGGACAGGTGTTCGAAATACAACTTACACCGTTTTCGGATTGGAACAATAATAAAACACAAACAGATATATTAAATGGTTCAAGTTCCTGGAAGAAACAAAATTATAACCAATATGGAGGACGTTTGGAAATCAATTATAGTTATGCAAAACAAATCAACCTGAATTGGGAAAAAAGCGCAGATGTTTCACTGGTTAGTTCTTTATCGCGTGATATAAATGCTCGTACAACCGATATTAACTCACATTCAACAGAAGGAGAGGATTATAAAAACGAGCAAAATATTGCAGGGGTAAATCTGAATGGGAGTTATGGCGTGGCATTTTATCCAAATACCCGAACCTATTTATCGGTAATTCTTTCACAAAGATTTGTACAAAATTATTATAACGAAATTAATAATAATCAAAAACATAATCTATTTAATTCGAATACAAATTTAAGTTTCGCGGTAGTTTATTATGTTTCACCTCAGTTAAGTTTTTCAGGAAATGCATCAATTTACAACAATTTTGATAAAAATTATTATTCCGAAAGTAGTTCTTATGAATACAATAATCTAAGAGCCGGATTTTCAGCTTCTCTGAAATACTCATTCTTCTAATTGTCAGAAATAATTTTAAATGTTGATTTGATTATTGATAAAAAAAATATGACCAAACTCAATTCTCAAATAAAATCACTTTTCCACGAGCAAGTTTCCAACTGGGAACTTGCCCGTGTTAATTATGCCGGACTGAACACCGTAAAAACAAAATCATTTAGTTTTGGCGATTTTGAAGTCAACGTTCAGTTCAATCCTGCACGAATTGTGTCGTCCGGTGCAAAAGTAGATGCAAAAACCATTGCCGAACGCAAATGTTTTCTGTGCGCTGCTAATCGTCCTGCCGAACAGCGATTTATTGATTTTGGCGATTACGAAATACTGGTGAATCCATTCCCCATTTTTCCCGAACATTTTACTATTCCCCGCAAGGAACATGTGGATCAACAGATTATGCCCTATTTTGCCGATATGCTTGAATTGGCAAAAGCAATGGACGATTACCTGATGTTTTATAACGGACCCAAATGTGGCGCTTCGGCTCCCGATCACATGCATTTTCAGGCCGGAACGAAAGATTTTTTACCACTGGTAAATGATTATAAACGGTTGAAAGATACGCATACTGATTTACTGGTGACTACCGAAAATATGCAACTTTATCAGATGAAAAATTACCTGCGTTCGGTGTATGTAATTGAATC
>CAYNHC010000281.1:0-4721 GCA_964396705.1 uncultured Paludibacter sp. | reverse complement strand
TAAAAAGCATACATATTTATCATCATTCTGTGTCTTTGTGACTTTGTGTTTAGTTGTTTATAAATCAATTATATAGCATTTAAATCAGAATAATGTCTATTTAATAAAAATATTTTGTGTCTTCGTGTTTATTTATAATTTATTGTATTTGAGCACTGTTATTTACTTATTTAATCTAAACTACATTATGCCACATCAATATTTCACATCCACCATATTGAACGAATTATATACTTGATTAATTTATTATTAAAGTTATTTTTGTAACACAAAATTTATATTCCCATAATTAACACAAGAAAATGATGAAAGGTCTGAAAACGTTATTATTGCATTTATTAGCCCTAATTGTAACAACTACGAATGTCTCTGCAAAAAGCATACCCGCAAAGCAGGATATTCTCAACATTATTGATAAAGCTAATACCTACTGGCAAAACACACATCCCAATCCCGGCAATCCTTTTTGGGATAATGCTGCCTATCATACAGGAAATATGGAAGCATATTTTGCAACCAAAAACGAAAAGTACCGCGAATATTCGGAGAAATGGGCTGTTCAGAACCAGTGGATGGGCGCCCGCGGAAACGACCGCACTAAATGGAAATATAATTATGGTGAAACACCCGACCACGTGCTTTTTGGCGACTGGCAAATCTGTTTTCAGACCTATATCGACTTATACAATTTATCTCCCGACAGCATAAAAATTGCCCGCGCTTTGGAAGTGATGGAGTACGAAATGAGCACATCAAAAAACGATTATTGGTGGTGGGTTGATGGACTTTATATGGTAATGCCTGTCATGACAAAATTGTACAAACTCACAGGTAATCAATTGTATCTCGATAAACTTTACGAATATTACAAATATGCCGAAAGTATCATGTACGATCCTGAGACGAAGCTTTTCTACCGCGATACCAAATATATTTACCCTAAACACAAAAGCGTAAACGAAAAAAAAGATTTCTGGGCGCGGGGTAACGGTTGGTTATTTGCAGGTTTGGCAAAAATTTTACAGGATTTGCCACAGGATTACGAACACCGACAGGAATTTGAGAATCAGTTTAAAAAAATGGCAAAAACCCTTGCAAAAGAACAACAAAAAGAGGGTTACTGGACACGCAGTCTGCTCGATCCTGCACATGCTCCTGGACCTGAAACAAGCGGTACTGCCTTTTTTACGTATGGCTACCTTTGGGGAATCAACAATGGCTATCTGAAGAATTGTCAGTATAAAAAAGTAGCATTGAAAGGATGGAAATACCTTTCAACCTTTGCACTTCAACCCGATGGAAAACTCGGCTATGTGCAACCAATTGGCGAAAAAGCAATCCCGGGGCAAATTGTAAATGCTAATTCCACAGCTAATTTTGGAGTCGGAGCATTTCTGCTGGCTGCTTCGGAAATGTACAGATATGCCAATAAATAACATTATTTACTATTTTCCATCCGTCAATGGACGGACAAGTTTTACCAATTTCTATTTTCTAATCTATCAAAATCAATGAAAAGACTCAATTTATTACTTGTCGGCATTATGTTTGCCACATCCGGATTAACGGCTCAACATTTTCAAAAAACAGAAACCGGAATAAAATCCACCACTCAGTCAATGACTGTAGAGTTGCAGTTTCTTAGTCCTGAAATTGTTCGTGTTGTGAAGTACCCAGAAGGAACAAGTTTGAACAAAATCAGTTTATCGGTAGTGAAAACTGCAGAAAAAACCGATTTGAAAATTACTGATAACAGCACGACCGTGGATATTAAAAGCTCAACCCTGCAGGTTGTGTTCAATTTAGTTACCGGAAGCATCACTTTTAATGATTTGAACGGAAATCGCCTATTTACCGAAAAAGATTACGGAACACAATTTACCCCGACAATGGATGTCAAGAAGGAATCGTACACGGTGCGTCAGGCTTTTTTACTTGATAAAGAGGAGGCGATTTATGGACTTGGTCAGCAGCAAAATGGTCGCCTTAATCAACGCGGACAACGCAATGTGCTGAAACAGGAAAATATGAAAGTGGCTATTCCATTCTTTCAATCGGTTAAAGGGTACGGAATTTTCTGGGACAACTACGCTCCAACAACCTTTACCGATAATCCACAGGAATTATCTTTTGAATCTTTGGGTGAAAATGCTGATTATTACTTTATGTATGGAGGTAATGCCGATGGAGTTATTGCCCAAATGCGCGACCTTACCGGTCAGGCACCCATGATTCCTTTGTGGGGATTTGGTTATTTACAATCCAAAGAGAGATACAAAACACAAGACGAAACTGTTGGAGTAGTTGAAAAATATCGTGCTTTGAAAGTGCCAATCGACGGAGTTGTGCAGGATTGGCAATATTGGGGCACTGATTCAAATTGGAATGCAATGAGTTTCGATGCTAAAAGTTTTCCGCGCCCACAGGAAATGGTTGACAAAATACACAACATGAATGCACATTTAATGATAGTGGCATGGCCCGGATTTGGTCCCAAAACACCACAATACAAAGAATTAATGTCTAAGAAAATGATGATTGATTTTGACACCTGGCCTCCCAAATCAGGTACAAAACCCTATGATGTTTATAACCCTGTTGCGCGTGATATTTACTGGGATTATCTGAACAAAGGTGTGTTTTCGTTCAATACCGATGCGTGGTGGTTAGATTCATCTGAACCCGATCATATCAATGTGAAACCAGCCGATTTTGAACAACCTACTTATCTTGGATCGTATAATTCAGTCATCAATGCTTTCCCTTTACAACATATTAAAGGGGTGTACGAAAATCAACGCAAAACCACTTCGGCGAAGCGTGTATTTATTCTTACACGTTCAGCGTTTGCCGGACAGCAACGATTTGGGGCTAATTCATGGTCGGGCGATATTGTGTCGAGTTGGGAGACATTGCAAAAACAAGTGCCTGCAGCTTTAAACTTTTCTTTGACAGGATTACCTTACTGGAATGCTGATATAGGAGGTTTTTTTCTTTGGAATTACAAAAATGCTTTGCAGAATAAAAGTTATCACGAACTGTATATGCGTTGGGTTCAGTTTGGCACATTTACACCAATGATGCGTTCGCATGGCACCGATGCACCCCGCGAAATCTATCAGTTTGGGAAACGTGGCGAAAGAAATTTTGACGCTATCGAAAAATACATTCACTTGCGATACCAGTTTCTACCCTACATTTATTCCACAGCATGGGGCGTAACCTCACATGCTGAAAGTTTTATGCGCGCATTGGTGACGGATTTTCCAAATGACAAAAACACACATAACATTGGAAAAGAATATATGTTTGGACCATCAATACTTGTTGCACCTGTACTTGAATCAATGTATGTGAACACAATTGAAGGAAAACAAACCGAGAATTATTCTGAAATTAAAACACGCGAAGTATATTTGCCCAAAGGTTCAGATTGGTACGATTTCTGGACCGGAGAGAAAATTTCGGGTGGTCAGAATGTAGTTAAGCCAGCTCCGATTGATATTATTCCGCTTTACATAAAAGCCGGAACAATTTTACCTGTTGGTCCGAAAGTGCAGTATGCCGCCGAAAAAAAATGGGACAAACTCGAAATCCGCATTTATCAGGGCGCTGATGGAGAATTCACTTTATACGAAGATGAAAACGATAACTACAACTACGAAAAAGGCATTTTCTCAACCATTAAATTGAACTGGAATGACAAAGCTAAAACGCTTACCTTAAATGCCCGCAAAGGAAGTTTTTCGGGAATGTTGAAAACCCGAACATTCAATATTGTTTTAGTTGACACGCAAAACGGGTTGGGCGATAAGGCAAGCCTAAAGTTCAATAAAACAGTAAAATATAATGGCAAAACTGTAAAAGTAAGTTTAAACAATTAAAAACAAGGGACAAGCGGTTTTCAAACCGCTTGAAAAAAGGCAAGTAATATTAAATACGACAGCCCGGATAGCTATCGGGGGTTTGCTTGTCATTACTTAAACTTGATCAGAAAACAAGAAATAATCAAATAAAAATATCCATGAAATTCAAATCATTTTCATTATTTAATAACAAACTGTGGTTAATGATTTTCTTTTGCGCCACTCTTGTAGTTCCTGCAAATGCAAAAGATAAAGCAACAGCCTATCTTTTTACGTACTTCACCGGCAACCGTGTTGAAGAAGAGCAAATCTGTTTTGCTTTGAGCTACGACGGATATAACTACAAAGCTTTAAACGGAGGAAAGCCGGTTATTAATTCCAAAGATATCAGTTTGACAGGGGGTGTTCGTGACCCTCATATTTTGCGTGCTGAAGATGGTAAGACATTTTATATGGTTGCTACCGACATGACTTCGAACAAAGGTTGGGACTCTAACCGTGGCATGGTTTTATTGAAATCAACCGATTTAGTCAAGTGGACTTCAACTGCCATCAATATTCCTACCGTATTTACCGAATTTGCTGATATTGACCGTGTGTGGGCGCCACAAACTATTTATGATCCCGAAGCCGGAAAATACATGGTTTATTTTTCGATGAAACGAAAAGGTCCGGGCAATTTCGATATCATTTATTATTCGTATGCCAATAAAGATTTTACTGCGCTCGAAACTGCACCAAAGCAACTTTTCTTCCATCCCGAAGGCAAGTCATGCATTGATGGTGACATTGTTTTTAATAATGGCAAATATCACATGTTTTTCAAAACCGAAGGTCACGGCAACGGAATTAAGA
>CAYNHC010000280.1:0-4738 GCA_964396705.1 uncultured Paludibacter sp. | reverse complement strand
GTTGATGCCAGACGTAATGTAATCGATATATCGGAAGGTGAATCGGAAGAATAAAAATCGTTAATAAATACATAGAAGAGGATGTCCTGAAATTTAAAGGACATCCTTTTTTTTTATTCCAAATCAAAAAATTATTTATAATTTTGCACAACACAATGTTGATACTTGTATGACAAAATTTATCACTGTATTTATCCTATCCGTTTTCTTTATTCTATTTGCAAGTTGTAATTCTGTGTCGCCTGAACTAAAAACAGCCGAACAACTTATAGAATCTGCACCCGACTCCGCTTTGCAGATACTCAGGAATATGCCTCCTCAGAAATATAAAAACCCCAAAAACAGGGCATTGTATGGATTGTTGATGGTACAAGCATTGGATAAAAAAATGCTTCCACTCAAACCGGATTCATTGCTCGATTTTTCATTAACCTATTATCAGGAATATCCTGATCATGACCGACTTGCTACCTGTTATTTGTATAAAGGGCGTACCTATAAATATTACTTACAGTATGAAAAGGCTATTGAGTACTATTTAAAGGCTTTGGAAACAATACATTATAAAAATAATTACTTACTCTTAGCACGCATAAATTCAGATCTTGGCGATATTTATTTAGTTCAGGGTGAATACCTGAAAGCTCGAAAGAAGTATAAACTGACATACCAGGACCTTCAAAAAGGAAAACTCTATAATTATGCATATTATTCATTGATTGATATTGGTAAAACATATTACATGTTAAATGATTATGATATTGCACAAAAGTATTTTCGTTATGTTTATTTTAAAGCTAAAGACTCACTTACAATAGGTGCAGCTTTACATGAGACCGGACTTTGTTATTACCAGTCAAATCAAAATGATTCTGCAATATCTTACTTCCGAAAGGTTTTATATTATCCATATATCGGGTGTAATAAAGCTGTAAGCTACTATTATTTAGGTAATATCTTTTATAAGTTAAATATAATTGATTCAGCATATTACTATGCAAAAAAATCTTTTAATTTCAAACCTGATATACGTACACAAAGAGAGTGTTATCGTATTCTTACAAACTCTGAATTTCTTAAAGGAAACATGCAATCCATGTCAGAATTTATGAATAAATATGTTCAATTGAGTGATTCATTACGCAAAATTGATGCACAAACCAAGGGCAGTTACATCGAAACAGTTCATACTACAAAAATTGAAGCAGCCCAAAATAAAAATAGAGTAATGTATCTGACCTTCATTACGGTGCTGATTTTAATAGGTTCGTATTTATTTAATCGGATTGTTCTTCGCCGGAATAAAAAAGAGAAATTACATATTCAGGAAATCCACTTATTGGAAAAAGCGGATATACATAATAGAGTTATTGTTGATAAACGGATTATTATTCATCAAAAGATTGAAGAAAGAAAAGCCAAAATTACATCCGAAAGAAAAGGCATAAATTTGCAGGAAAGAGAAGACCTGATCAAAGAAATATACAATGAGATATTACACATTAACGATTTGAAATTCTTTTTCGGTGAAATGGATATTGATTTTAATAACTTAGTAACCAAACTTCAGAGTCGATACAAAGGAATAAATGAAAAAGAATTAATATGGTGTTGCTTAAATTTACTAAAAATACCCAACCACGATTTGTTGATATTACTCAATTACAAAACCCAGAACAGCCTGAAAATTTTAAAAAGCAGGTTGTCGGTTAAATTCAAACTTGATAATGCCAAACAACTAAGCGAATTTCTAATCAATATTTTAGCAGAAGAATAACTTGGAATTTCTCTAGTTGTTATTCACGTTTTATAAAATTCCTTTTCACGCATTCATCAAAAGCAGCTAATTATGACCTGACTTCGGGTCAACAAAAACCTTGTATACCATTTTTATGATTTCCATAGTTTAACACACTGAATATCAAGGTATATTTTCAGTGTCTTGTATACCATTTTTCAATCCCGAAATTTGGAAAGTCCTCTTTTTTCTCCCTACCTTAGCCATATAATATATAGAGAATTATACAGTTTATAATAGAGTCTGAAATGCAATAAAATTTGAATAAAAAAGCAAGTAAGCGGTACAGTCATTTTTTATAAAGAAACTATACAAACAAGTCTGTCAATTAAAAATTATCTGTTTTGTGTTGACTGTACCGCTTATGTCTTTTACATTAAAAAATAAAAAACTAAATTTAAATTTAATATTAAAATATTATGAATCAAAAATCTTTCTATCAGCATTGCTATTAGCAGTTTATTCAATCTCTAATGCACAACTTAAAGTATTACAAGCAGGACAAGTACTTAACCAAATATTAATTTTAGGGGATAGTAACAATCCTTCTGATAGGATTGCCTAAGTCAAGCACAAACGGAATAAGCTACATTCCTCCTGTTCCTGATTATGCACCAAATACAACAATTGTGTTGGATTCGATTCCTCAAAATCTACCAGTCGATACAATATATGTTAATGAATAAAAAATGCTTTAAGAAAAAGCATTGCGTTTTTGTTAATTTCAATAATAAACATAAATTTGTGCTACTAAATTTATGTATTATGATCAATTTAAAATTTAATAATTTTTTAAAATTATGAAACTAATTAAATTTTCTTTTACTCTTTTGGTCTTAAGTTTACTTTTAACATCCTGTATATACCATTGCGATGGATTTCCTCAAGAACTTTCAGGATGGACACCCTATAAATTAGGAGATGTAATTAAATTTCAAAGCGACTCAGATCAAATTGTTTTTGAAATAGATTCAGTTTTCATTACAAAACCATACGCATACGAGTTTAATTTAGAATCAAACTGTCATGCAGTTTATGATTTTTCGTCAAATACAAACAAATTTCCTAAACTTTCAGGTCATTGTGGTATAGCAAATGGTAGCTTTGTAAGTGTTTTTTACTTTCTAACTTTTCATGAATCAAAACAAAATCTTATTAATTTTGATTTTTATCTTAATAATAATACTAAATTCGTCGTAAATGAATATAAATTGGATACAATTGAATATATGTTAAAAAACACTATCATTAAAGATGTTATATCCATAGAAAGGCTGCCGCCATACAACAATCCGGATGTTAATAAAATATTTGCCCATAATGGTAAAGGATTAGTGGGTTTTATAAAAAATGGCAAGGAGTATAAACTTGTAGAATAAGGGTTTAAGCATACCGAACACTCAGGTAAAATAGAAAATAATTGAATTGGTAATTCAGTGATTACAGGGTAATCTGATTGTTAATAATATCATTAAAAATTCTACAACAATGAAAAATCTAATAGTAATTATCTTAATATTTGGGAGTAATTTAAATATTTTTTGCCAAAGTAATGATACGCTAACTGTAAATAGTAAACAACGAATCGAAGTTCAACAGTTTTCAAAAAAAAACACATTTAGTGTCGATGGAGGTCTTTTGTATTTAGGGCTTATTGCTTCAATAAGTTCATCAATTAATTACGAAAGATATTTTGATGATAACTTTTTTATTAGAACAGGGTTCGGCCATTATATGATTTTAGGGCAAGATACCGGATATGGTGGACATCAAATTCCTTTAACAATAAATTTTATCACTGGAAAAAGGAATAGTCATTTTGAGGCTGATTTAGGTGGAAGAATTATTTTTGATATAAAAGGAGATGGATTGGATTATTCATCCAAACCATATGTTATTTATCCAATTTTAAATTTAGGTTACAGATATCAAAAACCAACCGGAGGATTCATTTTTAAAGCATTAGTTGGGCTTGATGGCTTGACCTTAGGTGCCGGATATTCGTTTTGATGCACAACACTTTGTTGCCCCGCAATCGCGTAGTTCCCGCGCGATTGTATCGCATGGGAAGTAGAAAAAGAAAAAATTATATATTGAACAGATGATACTAGCCAAAAATATTTCAACAGCAATGAAAACAAGATTTTTTATAACAGCATTATTAATTATAATGACTTACAGTTGCACAGATATGTGTAAACTTACGCATGACGATAAAGATTGGCTTTTAGAAGAATATAAGTCTTTAAACTATCTTGAAAATGACAATAAAACCATAAAAGTTTATATTAATAATCATTTTGATGCCAGTTATGGTAGTGAAGGTTGGTTTCCTAGTGGTGAAGGATGGGAATGGGGACAATCAACTTTTTATATACGGGATAGTTTGTATATGGTTCACATAAATAGTACTGCTTGCCAAAACATAGGAAATGTCTCCTTTATTCATAAAATTTTTTCAAAACAAGATAAAGGTTTTTTTTACTATAAAGACTCCATAACAAATAGTACGGTAACCGTTCTGGGTAAAGAATATAAAAACTGCTTTGTATATCAAGATAGTACCTATATTAAAAATCTGACTTTCGTTAAAAATTATGGAATAGTTAATATTGAGTTTCGTGACGGATATAAACTTGAATTAATACCTTAGAACAATGAAACGAACAAATATATTAATAATAACCTTGTTATTGACTATTCATGCAATAGCACAAACAACATTAAACTTTCATCCCGAAATGTTTAACGTAGGTCGTAGCTCCCGCCTATTTGTATCGCAAGGTAAGTAAAAAAAGCAAAAATACAGGCTGAATTAACTGTTTTATCACACGATAGAATTTGTGCATCAGCATGGGGGATTTTTCTAAAAAAATATTCAAAAAAAAATAATTTACTCACTTAAAAAATATGAAAATATGAAAAAGACTATTCTATTAA
>CAYNHC010000279.1:1763-4766 GCA_964396705.1 uncultured Paludibacter sp. | reverse complement strand
TTGGTTCACATTTAGCCACTTCGTGGCATAAAATAGTTTTTCAGCAGACCCTAATTACATAAAAAAAGTTTGTCAAATTAATTGACAAACTTTTTTTTTAAACATCTCAAGGTATTCTATTTTTTCTCTAACTGTTTCTGTATTTTTTTTATGGCAGATTCGATTGATTTTTCAGGTTCAATCACATTGAATTCTCCCCAGAAATCAGGGTCTGAAAATCCTTGTGCTTCGTCGCTTACAATAATGCTTGGTTTTATTCTGTCCTTCCATTTTGCAGGTTTTGCATTCGGATCACTTTGAAAATCGGTGGTTGCCATTTCTATGGTAGAATAATAAGTGGTATTAAATAACCTTTTTTTCCAGTCAATTTTCAATCCTAATTCAATACGACTATAACCATAATACCAAAGACCATCTTTCTCAAAATAATCTATACGGTAACTTGCCGTTACAGGAAAGACTTTAGCATTCAAAGGTTTTTTAATAATAAACATTTTGCTTGCTTCTTCCTTATTTTGAATATTCAAATTGAAAACTGCACTTTTCAAAGCCAGATTCTGAGCATCGATATATAATTTTCCGAAATATAAAGGCTCAATGGTACCGGGTTTTTGCTTGAAATCGATGACATAAATCAACCTGTTATCCATTTTTGTTGATCGATCGAACATAAACAAATAATTTTCGGTCATTTTATCAGTAAAAAACATATCAGGATATTTCATTATATCTAAATATAAAGAATTGAACGGACCTCCCATAAGTTTAAAAACTATTGTATCAAGCTTTGTATAATCGGTTTGTTTTCGGGCTTTATACATTTTCACCACATCAGTTTTATACGAACTGTAAGGTTGCTTAAAAATATCTACAACAGCCTCGGAAAGAGATACGTATGTTTTATTTTTTTTGATTGTTTCGCGATAAAAAGAAATAAGCTGCATATCATTTTTTGAATAATTCTCGTCTCTTTTATCCATCATAGCATGTACCAAAGATTCGGCATCTTTCGAAATAACACTTACTTCCGGCAATTCTATTGAAATAGGTTCAAGCTCAATTTTCCCTTTAAAACTTATAAATTCAGATAAAAGAATTGATCTGTTTTTGTAGCCAATAAATCTGAAAACAATATTCTCGTTAAGATTTTCATTATCAACCTTAATTACAAACTCTCCTTCGGTATTAGTTACTGTTGAGATATTTGTTCCACTTACATAAATATTGGCAAAAGGCAACGGATTTCTTGTTTCTTTATCAAGAACAATTCCTTTAAATTCAACAACTTCTAGATTGGAAGGAGTAGAAGCAAAACCGGAAACAGAAACCAAAACGAACAATAATAATCCTAAAAAGCGAACAGTTCGAATTGGACTTTTAAAATCAAATGTTTTCATAATATTATTTTTTGAAATAAGTTATTACAGAACAATACTTAATAACAATTTTTGGAAAAGAAAAGTTGCTTAAGAAATATGTATTTTATAAAATACTTTACCTATCACCAAATCAGGAATTTATCAACTTTACGAGTGCCATTTGTAAACACTACGATAAGATACATACCTTTATCAAGCGTATTAACGTCAACAAGTTGTGATTTATTAGTTAAACCTGTTTGCATGAGGACTCCTCCTACAGAATAAATTGTATAAGTTACTGTTTTGGATTCTGATACATTTACAAGAAGGCTACCTGTTTCAGGATCATAATTTACATAATACGGCAATTCGGGTTCTATATCTAATCCAGTCCATTCATTACCCTTTAAATCACCCCAAATATATTCTGCCAATGCAGGATAATCAATAAAAGGATTGCGATTATTCTGAAGTGCATATACAGCTTTATTGCGGTTTAACTCCTTCTCGCTTACAGGGTCGTTCCTGTGCCATTTAATAAGTAAATTAACAGCATAAGGTTTGAAAACGGGATAAGTGTTATTATAAAGCATACTTGCTGTACCCGTACTACGCCAGTTAGTTGAATAGTTCTCATAACATGTCACAACATACATATAATCACGTGCAAAATCACCTTTGTATTCATCATCGGGCTCGAAAACTGTTCCGTTATATCCCGGAAAGTTACTTGTTCCAATCTTTACCGCACCATTCGTAAACACAGGAGTTCCTGAAACCTCACCCAATGGATAGTTCGACTTTGCACTGTTTGCAGTTGCATCTGATGGATATAAATTATGTAAATCGGTATAAGCCACAGTAGTTTCCGGGTCAGTACTCCACCAACTTTTGGGTAAATTGTGTTCACGATTTAAAGCCGATGTCCATGAAGATCTTTTATTATTCGAATACATATCCCAGAAGTATCCTCCGGGATGCCAGTCAGTAGTTCTAAAAGAAGTTGATGATGAATAATATTCGAGTTGAGTATGGTTATTAATTATATTGAACAATGCAGTTTTTAAAGCTGCATCTTTTTTCCCGATAGCCGTAGTATAATATCCGCTGGGAATTTGCCCTACAATTTCAACAACAAGAACAACAAATACAGCAATAACTGTCAGTCGTTTAGCAAAATCCATAAATCACTATTATTAAATTATTTGAAATAATCTAACGACAAAGATAATTGAAAATAATAATTAAAAAAAGACTAAGCCCATGACAAAAATTTACAATTCATTGAAAAATAAATTTTTATCAAGCACTTAGTCTTTTCAACTAAATAACTGCAAAAACACAATCACTTCTTTTCGCCAAATTCGGTCTGTTGTTTTTCAACTTCATCAAGAAGTTTTTTCTTTTGTTCGTCGGTAAATTGAGTGCTTTTCGATTTATTATTTATTACCGAACCTGTTTTAATTCCTGCTTGTTGTTCAATAAAATTAAAAGAAAATTCTGCCGGGATGCTTTCGAATTCAATTTCGGCAGCAGTTGGAGCATGTGTACCTTCGAATTGAACATGAGCCTTTACTTTTATTTTTCCGGGCTTGGTTGTAGCTCTGATAAGAACCGGAGCGCTCCCCCACTCTACTGCCCG
>CAYNHC010000279.1:0-1663 GCA_964396705.1 uncultured Paludibacter sp. | reverse complement strand
CAATTATTCCTTCGGCTAAAAAACTCACTAACTCTGGTTTCTTGCGTTTATATGAAACATCGCGCATTTCCCAAAAATCATATACATTTTCGAAAATAACCGGTGCATACGGAATCTGACCTTTTGCTTTTACAACAGGCATCGTCCACGATTTACCTTCGTAAACGGTAAGCCGCACTGAATCGCAATTACTAAAAACCACTACATCTTTATCGGAAAATGGAGTTATCTCGTTGGCTACAAAAACCATTGATCCGGTTTCGACATTTGCAAGTTTAAAATCGGGGTTCACCTGACTTTTAAACATGTAATAAGCATATTTTGGTTGTCGGAAAGCATCGAAAATACCACCCCAGTACGGATCGGGATGATATCCACGCTGATGGTCGAAAGGATGCCATTGGGCGCCACCGGTAAATTGACCAGTTGTTTGAAACATTTTTCCATAAGATTCTGCCAATGACAAAGCTGCTGTCAACATCGGTTTTTCACCCCAGTGACGTGCAGCGCGGTTGTTGGCATTGTGAGCATACCAATCGTCAACATTTTCGCCAAACTCACGGGTGAAAATCGACTGAGAAGCTTTTCCTTCATCTTCGGGCCAGCCATAAACTACATCATAATTCTCAGCAACACCTTCGGAGTGCAAATCGGCTGCGGCTCCGGGACGACCCGGAAACGGGAATTCATCTTTTGTTATTTGCAACGATTTCAATGAAAAATCTTTGGGGAAACGGGTTTCGTTCAAAATTGGTTCCCAAAGCAACACCGAAGGATGATTACGGTCGCGGCGAATAATATTACGTGTATTTTCGTAAACCAATTCAGCAAATGCTGGTTCTTTGTTCCAAAATTGCCAACCCGGCGTTGCTACAATTACAAACATACCCAACTCGTCGCAAGCATCCATAAAAGCCGGATCCTGTGGATAATGTGCAGTTCGTATTATTACACAACCGGCATCACGCAAGCGTTTGGCATCGCGCCATTGCTGTGAGTTTGGAACTGCATTCCCAACATAGGCAAAATCCTGATGACGATTTCCACCTAACAATTGCCCGTACGGTTTCCCGTTCAGATAAAAACCTTCCTTTCCTCGGAACTCAGCATTGCGAATTCCAACCCGAACAGTCCCACCATCAATAGTGGATTTTCCTTCTTTTACCAATAAATTAATCCTATACAAATCTGGCGATTCGGGTGACCAAAGTTGAGGATTGGCAACGACAGTTTTTTGATAAATGGTTTTTGATTCACCTGCTTTAAGTGTCAAATTACTACTTATTTTTTTTACAATTTTGCCCTGATGATCGACAATTGAAGTTTCCAACTTAACTGATTTGGATGCAATGCCATTATTTTTCAATTCTGTATCAATAAACACATCAGCACTTTTGGCAGTAATATTATTGTAATGAACAAACACTCCGCCTCCGGCCACTTTACGAGCTTCGATGGCATCGGTTATGGCCACTTTATTTTTGCAAATCATCCACACATCGCGGTACATACCACCATGATAAGCAAAATCGAGTGTAAATTGCGTTTTCCCTGGAGGATAACTTTTATCATCGCTGTTATCAGCCATTACTGCAATCACACAAGTTTCACCTGCATTTACACCTTGCGCCGTTAAATCGATGGTAACAGGCAAATAACCACC
>CAYNHC010000278.1:0-4769 GCA_964396705.1 uncultured Paludibacter sp. | reverse complement strand
TAATATATTCTATTAGTGTTATCCAAATATTATCTTTACTTTGCAATTGAAATTCTTAATTCTATTTTTCGATGAAAAAATTCAACAAAACGTATTTATTTGCCATCTCTATGGTTTCGGCTATGGGAGGATTGCTTTTTGGTTACGACTGGGTGGTCATTGGTGGTGCCAAACCTTTTTACGAACGATTCTTTGATATAACCACTTCAGCTAACCTGCAAGCTTGGGCCATGAGTTCAGCATTGATTGGTTGTGTTGTTGGAGCAGTGGTATCAGGAGTTGTAAGTGATAAATTTGGTCGAAAACGACCTTTGCTGCTATCCGCATTTTTATTTACACTAGCGTCTGTTGGTACCGGACTCGCCGTTGATTATACTACTTTTATTATTTTCAGAATGATAGGCGGTATCGGCATAGGGTTGGCCTCGGCGCTTTCGCCCATGTACATTGCCGAAGTTGCTCCATCGTCGATGCGGGGAAAATTTGTTTCACTTAATCAAATGACAATCGTTATCGGTATTCTGGGTGCTCAGGTTATCAATTTGCTTATTGCTGATTCTGTTCCGGATGGTGCTACCGACGAATTTATTCGTGCCTCGTGGAATGGACAAATAGGCTGGCGCTGGATGTTTTACGCTTGCGCAGTTCCTTCAGTTTTATTCCTTTTTCTTACTTTTTTTCTGCCCGAAAGTCCGCGTTGGCTTATAAAAGCCGGCAAAGGTGACAAAGCGTTTCCAACGCTTGTGAAAATTGGAGGCGAAGCATACGCCCGCGAAGAAATGGCAAATATACAGGCAACATTGGACGATGTGTCTGAAAAAATTGATTTCAAATCATTATTTAATCCAAAATTCAAAACTGTTTTAGTTATTGGAATTGTGCTGGCTGTTTTTCAACAATGGTGTGGAATAAACACAGTATTTAATTATGCTGAAGAAATTTTTACTGCCGCCGGATATGGCGTTAGTGATACATTATTCAATATTGTGATTACCGGAAGTGTAAACCTGATATTTACACTTGTAGCTATGTTTACAGTAGATAAATGGGGGCGTAAGAAGCTAATGGTTCTTGGTTCTGTAGGTTTAGGAATCACTTATATCTTATTGGGCGGAGCTTTTTATTTCGAATTAAAAGGAATTGCAGTGCTTTCGTTGGTGGTAATTGCTATCGCTATTTACGCGATGTCGTTGGCACCCATTGTGTGGGTTATCCTTTCCGAAATCTTTCCGACCCGAATTCGTGGAGCAGCTATGGCGTTGGCCACTTTTGCCTTATGGGTTGCTTGCTTTATTCTAACTTACACATTTCCGTTGCTCAATGCCGGACTTGGAGCTGCCGGAACTTTTTGGGTATATGCCGGAATTTGTTTGGCAGGCTTTGCATTTATAGCACTTAAATTACCCGAAACGAAAGGAAAATCGTTGGAAGAAATTGAAACAGAATTAACCCAAAAATAACCCCTAGCCCCTAAAGGGGAATAAGAAATATTACAACTGATTATTACAATATTTATATGAAGAGTAAAAACAATATAGAAAACGAAACTAACTCAGTTCCCCTTCAGGGGTTAGGGGTTTTATGTTGGAGCGAAGAAGTATCTATTCCAACCTACGAAATCGGCAAACCAGAAAAAAATCCGATTTTTCTGGAAAAACGTGTTTATCAGGGAAGTAGTGGTGTGGTTTATCCTTACCCGGTAATTGAAAAAATTGAAGATGAGAAGCACGACAAAATCTATCATGTTGTTTTTCTAGAGAATGAATATATCAAAATAATGATTTTGCCCGAGTTAGGCGGTCGCGTGCAAATGGCTTACGACAAAATCAAACAACGTCATTTTATCTATTACAATCAGGTGATTAAGCCTGCATTGGTTGGACTTACCGGTCCGTGGATTTCGGGTGGTATTGAGTTTAACTGGCCACAGCACCATCGTCCGAGCACTTTTTTGCCTGTGGATCATACCATCGAAAACAATGCTGATGGTAGCGTTACGGTTTGGGTAAGCGAAAACGAAAAGATGTTTCACCAAAAAGGAATGGCTGGATTTACGCTGCATCCGGGAAAAGCTTATCTGGAAATCAAAGGTAAACTGTACAATCCTACCCCTGTTCCGCAGACTTTCTTGTGGTGGGCAAATCCTGCTGTGGCTGTGAATGAGCATTATCAGTCGGTATTTCCACCTGATGTACACGCTGTTTTCGATCATGGCAAACGAGATGTTTCTACTTTCCCCATTGCTACCGGAACCTATTATAAAATTGATTATTCGGCTGGTGTGGATATTTCCAACTACAAGAATATTCCTGTGCCAACTTCGTATATGGCTATCAATTCGGAGTTTAACTTTGTGGGTGGCTACGAAAACGACACTCAGGCGGGTGTACTTCACGTAGCTAATCACCATATCTCGCCCGGTAAAAAACAATGGACATGGGGAAATGGTGATTTTGGGAAAGCATGGGATAGAAATCTCACCGACGAAGATGGGCCTTATATTGAGTTGATGGCGGGTGTGTTTACCGACAATCAGCCCGATTTTAGTTGGATGCAACCTTATGAAGAAAAGACATTTACACAATACTTTTTGCCTTATCGTGAATTAGGCGTTGTGAAAAATGCATCGAAGGATATTTTGATGAATTTGGATAAAATTGGGGACAAAGCTATTGTGAAAGTGTTTGCAACTTCGAAACAAAAAGATGCAAGAATACACCTCACCCCTAACCCCTCTCCTTTGGGAGAGGGGAACTGCGTCCAACTATTGGATGAAGTGATTGATTTAAGCCCTGAAATAGTATTTGAACGCGAAATAACAGTTGGCAAAATTCCTTTTTCAGACTTGAAACTGGTTGTTTATTCCTCAAACGGTCGTGAATTATTGAGCATTAAATCTGAGGAAAAAGAAGAAAAACAGACTCCCGAAGCCGCCAAACCGGCATTCTCGCCAGAGGAAACACCAACTTGCGAGCAATTGTACCTGACCGGATTACATTTGGAACAATATCGTCATGCCACTTATACGGCTACCGATTATTACCTCGAAGCATTACGCCGCGATCCGTCGGATGTACGCAACAACAACGCCATGGGACTTTGGCTGTTGCGCCGCGGGAAATTTGCTGAATCAGAGCAATATTTTCAAACGGCTATTGAAACCCAATTGCAACGTAACCCAAATCCTTATGATGGGGAACCACGCTACAATCTCGGTCTGGCTTTGCAATATCAGGGCAAAACGAAAGAAGCCTACGATGCTTTTTACAAATCGTGCTGGAATGGAGCCATGCAGGATGCCGGCTATTTTGGCTGTGCACAAATTTCCTGTGCGAACGATAACCTGACGGAGGCATTGTACGAAGTAGATAAATCGCTTATTCGCAACTGGCATAATCACAAAGCGCGCGTTTTGAAAGCGGCTATTCTCCGGAAACAGGGTCGTGAGCAAGAAGCATTAGCTTTAATTGAAGATTCTTTGAAAATTGACTTATTCAACTTTGGCTGTAGATTTGAAAAGTATTTATTGACAGAAGACGCAGAAGTTTTAGCTGAATTAAACGAATTGATGCATGGCGAAATTCATAATTATGAGATTGTTGCATTGGATTATATTGCTGCCGGAATGTATGATGAAGCGGTTCGATTCTTGGAACAAGGTATCAAAGTCTGTCCAACTACTCCAATGACCTATTATTATATGGGCTGGGCTTTGACGCTTGCAGGAGAAAATGCAAAAATAGCTTTTGAGAATGCAGCTTTACATGCACCTGAATACTGCTTCCCAAATCGTTTAGAGGCAATACTCGCATTGGAATGTGCCCAGAAGGCTAATCCAACTGATTCAAAAGCCCCATATTATCTGGGTAATCTTTGGTACGATAAACGTCAGTATTCCGAAGCTGTAGCATGTTGGGAGAAATCAGCTGAAGTTGACGATAAGTTTCCGACAGTGCTAAGAAACCTTTCGCTGGCTTACTTCAACAAGCTCCAAAAGGAGGAAAAAGCATTGGAATACCTTGAAAAAGCATTTGCTCTGGACACTACTGATGCGCGTATCCTGATGGAACTAGACCAATTGTACAAACGCCTTTGCCGCCCACATGTAGAACGATTGGTATTTCTGGATAAACACTTCGATCTGGTAGAACAGCGCGACGATGTATATTTGGAATATGTGACATTGAATAATCAATTGGGAAATTATGCGAAAGCTATCGAGTTAATTGACAACCGGATTTTCCACCCTTGGGAAGGTGGTGAAGGTAAAGTTCCTGCGCAATTTCAGTTGGCACGGGTGGAACTGGTCAAACACCTTTTGGCAAAAAAAGAATACGAACAAGCAATAAATTTATTGAACGAATGCCTCGAATATCCTCATAATTTGGGCGAAGGAAAACTACATGGAGCGCAGGAAAACGATTTTCATTATTGGTTGGGATGTGCTTACGAGGGATTGGGCGACTTGGAAAAAGCTCGAAATTACTGGGAGCTTGCAAAAAGTGGAAGCAGCGAACCCGCTGCTGCAATTTTCTACAACGACCAAAAGCCCGATAAAATTTTCTATCAGGGATTGGCATTGCTAAAACTTGGTAGGAAGGATGATGCAAAAGTTCGTTTCGATAAACTGATAGCCTTTGGCGAAAAACATATAGATGAGCAGATTAAACTTGACTATTTCGCCGTTTCATTACCCGATTTGCTGATTTGGGACGATGATTTGACTTTCCGCAATAAAATTCACTGTCATTATATGCTTGGATTAGGAT
>CAYNHC010000277.1:0-4769 GCA_964396705.1 uncultured Paludibacter sp. | reverse complement strand
CTGATTAATTATAATTTTGTAAGCAGTGTTGGGTTTTATAGTTGGAGATAATGGTTGTGAAAAATACGTTGTATTTCCAGTTCCTCTCCAAACACATTCCCAAGTTCCATTTACATTTCCTACTGTACCACTTTGTGTTCTGATTCCACCTGAACTTGTAATAGTAGCATTTGATACCCAAGGTGTCCCAAAATTGTAATTTGTACCTCCTACCAATGATCCAGAAATTTCAAAACCTGCATTTTGCAAAAGGTTATTAGGATCAGTATGCGCTGTTGCATCGGCTATAACTGGATAAGTGGTACTCCAAACGGGTGTTAAAGTAGTTTTATATACATTCCCTTCATAAACATACACAATTCCGTTTTTTTGTGAAAAACGAACTACACCATTAGTTGTAGGAGTATAAGTTAATACACCACCTGCAACAGAAATTTCAACACCTACCGTTCCCTGAACCTCAAGTGTATAATCAGCACTAACGGGAAGAAAGGTTCCTAAATCCGCAGATGTACCTCCAAAGCTTTGTAATGGGGGTAAATACGGAATCGTAACTGCATTTACATTAGCCATGAAAGCTAAAGTAAAAATAGCAACAAATAATACGTAAGTTTTTTTCATGATAAATTAAATTTTTAAAAGATTAATAATTGAATATTGATATTTAAAATTTGTTTTCAAAATTTTATTATGCAAATATACATTGTTAGAATTAAGTCACAGGATAAAAAAAAAGTCAAAAATGGAGAAAATGAATTTGATTACATGAAAATAAGTATTTCTGCAAAAAACTTTTCGACGTCGAAGACTCGAAAACGTTTCTTAATAAAATTTGAAGAAACGCTCAAATCCCGATAGCTATCAGGGATCGACGTTTTGAGGTTAACTGTACGCAAAAAAAAAGAAACGCTCAAAAGTCTTCGACGTTTTGAGGTTTCTTTTTTTTAATTGAATAAATATGACTATACAATTCCCTGAGCCATCATTGCTTTTGCAACTTTCATAAATCCGGCAATATTTGCACCTTTTACATAGTTAACATAACCATCGGCTTCGGTACCATATTTTACACACGATTCGTGAATGTCGCTCATAATTCGTTTCAGTTTTTCGTCCACTTCTTCTTTGGTCCAGCTTATACGCATGGAATTTTGAGTCATTTCTAATCCCGAAACAGATACTCCACCTGCATTGGCAGCTTTACCCGGAGCATAAAGAATTTTATTTTTCAGGAATACTTCTATGGCTTCTGGAGTTGAAGGCATGTTGGCTCCTTCCGAAACGGCAATACATCCATTCTTTACAAGAATTTCAGCATCATCTCCATTCAATTCGTTCTGAGTAGCCGATGGCAATGCAATGGTACATTTTTCATTCCACGGACGACCGCCATCCACGAATTTGCAACCATATTTATCGGCATATTCGCGGATGCGACCACGATAAATATTTTTAAGTTCGAAAATGTACGCTAATTTTTCGCTGTCAATGCCATCGGGATCGTAAATATAACCATCACTATCGGAAAGTGTTATTACTTTTCCTCCCAATTCAAGCACTTTTTCAGCAGTATAAGTTGCCACATTTCCCGAACCGGAAATAGAAACTACCTGACCTTTAAGATCTGTTATTCCTTTGCGTTTCAACATGTTCATCAGGAAATAAATATTTCCGTAACCTGTAGCTTCAGGGCGAATAAGTGAACCGCCAAATTCAAGTCCTTTACCGGTAAGTACGCCTGTAACTTCATTTCTTAGTTTTCTGTACATACCGAACATGTAACCAATTTCGCGACCTCCCACACCAATATCTCCGGCAGGAACATCGGTATCAGGACCAATAATCCGGTTCAATTCAATCATAAAAGCCTGACAGAAACGCATAATTTCACCGTCTGATTTTCCTTTGGCACTAAAATCGGAACCACCTTTACCACCACCCATTGGCAATGTTGTCAGTGCATTTTTAAAAGTTTGTTCGAAAGCTAAGAACTTAAGGATACCCGGATAAACCGAAGCGTGGAATCGAAGACCCCCTTTGTAAGGTCCGATAGCATTGTTGTGCTGAACACGGTAGCCCATGTTGGTTTTCACATTGCCTTTGTCATCAACCCAGGTTACTTTGAAAGATAAGATACGCTCAGGAATACACAGACGTTCGATTAAATTCTGTTTTTCAAATTCGGGATGTTCATTGTACACGTCTTCGATTGATTCTAATACTTCGTGTACTGCCTGATGGTACTCAGGCTCGTTTGGAAACCGTCTTTTCAGACCGTCCAAGACCTCTAATGCATTCATAAATATGTTTTTTAGTTTTATTGTTTCGGGTGCAAAAGTAGTATTTTACAGGCATAAAAACAAACAGATTGTAATTATTTTAAGCATATAAATTACAATCTTTCACTATTTTAACTCATATCCCCATATTAATCACCATCAATTTTTTTGTTATTTGTAAGCAAAATTCATCTCATGAATACATTTTGATTTGTTAAATAAAAATAGACTGACAGAAAAATAAAAATTTCCGTTTTGTCAGATAAAAATGACAAAACGGAAATTCCTAAAAAAAACATTTAACTCGATTAAATTATTTTTTAAAAAGGCAAATTGTGGGGTTAATTGATCTCAAATATTTGGCAATAACATGGCACTCAATATTTTTACAATACTTCGTTATAAAAACAAGTATATAACTGGTTAATATCTGTTTAGATAATAAATATCGATTTTCGATATTCTTTGCGTATTAATACTCACGCAAAGGCGCGAAGGCGCAAATTACAAATGCAACTCTCTGACAATCAATTTCAATAAAATTTGACGCAAAGAGAAAACTTAACAGTTTTCTTGGCGACTTAGCGTCTTTGCGTGAAAATAAATATTTCATACCGAACTATTAATTTTTAAGTACGCGTAATAATAAAAATTTAATTGTTAAAAAATAATTGTTTTTACAGTTTTGTCTCTGAAAGTTACTTCAACTGATTTTCCATCTTTTGCAATTTTCACCTTTTTCACCGGAGTTAGTTCCTGATTGGTAAATTCCTTACCGGCAATTTTCCAAAGCTGTAGGGTTATGTAAATCTTTTCATTCTTTTTCCCCGTCGTAAATGTATCGAATGCATTGATTACTGCACTGGCTTTGCTTTGCGGATGAAGTCCTCCCGCATGAACAAACTGCATACTTCCCCATTTTTTCCAGGGAATCAGAGCTAATTGATATTCACCATTATCTATTGTTTTGATACGATTGATTCCAATATCATACGTTCTGTCTTTCATTAATCTGTTTAATTGAGGCAAAGCATAATGCCCGAGACGGATTTCTATATTCCTCGTTTCAGGTTTCAGGTTTCGTGTTTCAGGTTCCGCGTTTTGCGTAGCTTTATCTTCATTATAGTTATAGATTAATTTATCTATCCGCAAAATGCCATTAGACAAAGGAATATCAGCTAATTTAAACTGAATTTTACTGTTCGTTTCGAGCACTGCATCGCGGTAATAAATACCATTTTCAAATTTTTTGAATGTATATAAACGTAACGCTTCCCATTTGCCGGAATCATTTTTCACCACATAATTCATAGCTACTTCACCTCGCTCACCATCAGCTTGCCACGGAAATGCAGAATTGTACGACAAACGATTATAATTTTCGGTACTGCGAAATTTCTGCCAGTCGCCTTTCACCGTTTCGTGACACCAGGCGCGAATTTCGGATGCTCCAATGCCCGGATAGTTTGTAATCATGATATTAGTACCTTTTGAAAACCGGTTATATACTGAGTCGGATTTCATTTCATTTTCCCATGGTCCTTTATTTTCTTTGGTTGTCCAAAACGGATTATTTTCAGGAATCAGCAAACCAAGAAATACTTTACCGCCCCAATAAACACTACCTCTACAACTATACATTTGAACAGCAGGCTCAAAAGGTCCGTAGAATCCTAAAGTTGGAACGCCATCGCTCATAAAATCGGGATGTTCGAGAAACTGCATCAACGTACTTGACGCAATTTGGCGCATCCATCCCCAATTGGTCTCAGGATCATTCAGATACCCCATCAATGGAAAGGGTGTAACCGAAGCATACCGATACGAAATACTGCGTCCCCACATCACCATTTTACCATCGCGACTAAACAAAAAGGGATAATTATCCTTTAAATCGGCAAAATTCTGTTTGAACTTATTAGCCTGTTCAGGAAAATATTTACCATAATATTCTGACCAAATCATGCCGTACATCTGAAAAGCCCACATACTATAATAGTCGAAAGCAGGACTATCGTTGTACCAACCTTCGCCCCTGTAATGAGCCAATGATTTATCGAGATATTCTTTCAACAGTTTTTCGTTCACTTTATAACCTTGCTCTTTGAAAAAACTCAACACGAAAATATTAAAGAATTTCCAGTTCGAATCCACGGTTGGGCCATCGCCATAACTGAGCATAACAGCTGCCAGCGAATCTTTCTGACTTTGTCGGAGTGGCTTCCAGAGCACTTCAGGAATAGCTGTTAATGAAATGGCCAATGCGCCAAATTCAACCAGATTCTGATGTGGGCCTCCGTTTTTGGCACGGTGTTTAATATACGAAGGACTTTCGGGATTGATTAAAAGTCCAATTTGATAGCGGTAATAATCAGCCACTTTGATGCTTCTGATTTCCAATTCAGGATTTTCTTTCAATAACGGAACTGCCACAAATAAGGTACGACAAAGTCCTTCGAGTTTTTCGGTCGGAATTTGATCGTCTTTACG
>CAYNHC010000276.1:0-4785 GCA_964396705.1 uncultured Paludibacter sp. | reverse complement strand
ATGATATCCGTTTTTATCTGCTTAATCCGTAAAATCCGCGTTCTATTCTTTTTAATTTATACGACATTATATTTTGTCCAACACTTAGTGTCTCTGTGTTGAATTAAATAAAATCTATTTCTTGATATAACGAATTGCTTTTTTGTCCTGTAAAGGTAGTTTTAATCCTTCAATAAGAGGTTTATTCGTGTTTTTCAGAACAATTACCGGCATTTCAGTAACCGATTTCACCTCTACATTTTTCAATTGTAAACCGGTTACATCATCGAAAACATAGGCCGGTCGGAAATCAGATCCGTCACTACCAATAGTTACGTTTTTAAACTGAATGTCATTTACATGACGTACATAAAAACCCCACGAAGGCAATTCGCCAAACATAGAGAATTCAGGATAATCTGAAATTTTCTCGGGAACACGGTCGAGCGAGTCCAGTCCGAAGCAGGCCACATTTTTATCAGCGCCACCTTTATAGCTGATTTTTACGTTTTCAATCAGCACATTTTCAACAGCGTGCCCCGGAATTCCTGTTACCGACGATGGGAATACATTGTGCGGATAACGTTTTGCAGGTCCTTCCATATTGTAGCCAATATCGGGTTTGATGCGTGGCACTTCCACATCCAGGTTGCGGATAGTAACATTGCGCATCGAACTCACCACTTCGTCTTTGTTGCGGTGTCCTAACCGTACAACCAATGCATTGCCGGTATTCACCGCTTTGATATTTTCAATAGTAACATTATCCATTACACCACCATCAACAGCCTCGAGAGCCACGGCCGATCGGAAAGTGTCGTACACAAAAATATCTTTTACTGTGATGTTTTTAAACCCACCCCACGAAGCTGTTCCAAATTTTACGGCACTTGCGCTGGAGCGAACCACGCAATTCGATACCAAGATGTTTTCACAAAGGCTATTACGATCCGACGATTTAAAACAAATACCATCATCGTCGCAATTGAAAAAACTATTGGTAATTGTCGCATTTTTGCAGTCCACCAAATCAATGCCGTCGTTATTCCAGAAAATATTGCTTTCCACATAAATGCTGTCAACAGTCAGATTTTCGCATTGATTGTACCGTTGTACCCAGCAAAGTGCATTGCGAAGCGTAATTCCTTTAATGGTTACATTTTTACAAAAATCAAAATCGATGATTTTCGGACGGTTTTCCTCTTCGGGACGCACCTGATGCCATGGATTTTCAGTTTTCCACTCTTTGTCCTGTAATGTTCCGGCATTGAGCATTACATAAATATCTTTCAGCAGTGCTTCACCCTGACCGTCGATCATTCCTTCGCCGGTAATGGAAATATTGGTGGCTTTATTGGCTACTATCAATGCCGAAACCTGCGACGATGGTCCGTAGTCAGCACGTTTGGTGCTACCGGCCAATACAGCATATTTATCGAGATGCAAATTCACATTCGATTTCAGGGTAAGTATCGCGGTAACAAACCGGCCGGCGGGTATAATAACTGTACCACCTCCGGCAGCTGAAACCTCGTCGATGGCTTTTTGAATAATGGCTGTATTGCCGGTCTGGTCGCTCGACCGAGCACCCATGTCTTTAATATTCACTACTTTTTGTGCAAAAGTCCCCAACGAAATGCATGCTGCAAGGACAATTAAAAAACTCTTCTTCATATTATTAGCTTTATTTATTTTTTTTGTATCGATATATTTCATTTCCATTCTTATCAATAAACATAAATTCGAAATAATTTTCTTTTACCAAACAAAGAGTAAACCCTTCAGTATGACTTACAAAACTTGCTTCGTTATTGGTAGCAGTACTTACTCCCAGCGAGCCCGAAGGACTGACCACATACTCGATTCCGTTTTTTTGAATATGCTGCGCAATGTGAATATGTCCCGAAAAATAAAAATCTACCTTGTGTTTTTTCAGAATTGGTTCGATACTCTTTATCAACTCATTGTTATTTCCTCGGTAAGTGTCAGCAGAATAAATCGGATGATGACCAACCACAATTTTCCATTTTTCGGTTGATTTGGACAAAACTCTATCAAGCCAGTTTAGTTGATATCTTGTGTTTTGAAACTGAATATCGGGATATTGATCCGGCAGGTTTTTATATTCACTTATAAAAGGAGGCGTATCTATCATAAAAAACCGCACGCTGTTTACCGAGTCAGTTTTCACGGCAAAAGTGTAATATCGTGCCTTCATATTCCACCGTCTGCTAATTTCAGAATAATCAATCACAGCCTGCGTATTGCCACGATATTCGTGATTACCAAGTATCGGAAACCAATCGACCAATAACCATGGGTTACTGTAAATATTTTCAAAATTTGAAATCCACAACGGATCGGAAGTGCTCCGAACGCCATTGTAATGAAAGGTATCTCCACTCGAAATCACAAATTTAGGTCGCACTTGTTCAGCCACTTTACCCAGCGTTTCCGCCACTATTTTTTGCTCGTAATAGCCATTCTGACCAATATCGGAAACAATAAAAAAGCGGTAAGCAGTTTTGTCGAAAAGTAACTGTGCATTTACCTGCGATATTTCAATTCCTAAAAATGGAAGAAATATTGTGATTATAAGTATCTGTAGAAAGTGTTTTCGCATTTTAGTTTTTGCACGCAAAGTCGCTAAGCCGCAAAGTTTAAATATAACTTTTTGATATTCTATTTTACACATTTTCAACTTAATATGGGCATTTAAACAATAAGAAAAACAAAGAAATAATCCTTTCTTGGCGACTTTGCGCCTTTGCGTGGAATAACGCTTTAAAAATCAATCTGCATTTGCTTTCTGTACTTTTTATAGAGTTCTTTGGTTACAGAAATGCTGTTTCCGCTTGCTTCCACCGGAAAGTTTTTCTGTGTATTCACCCATTTCCATTCCCATTGCGCTATTTCTTTGTCGAAAGCAGTAACATCAAATTCATTTCCATCGGTCATTGATTTTTCCATCGCAATAAAATATCTTTCCCAACGCACTTTGTAAAAATCAGTCATCAAACCACTCCACTGGCGATTTGAGTATTCGTGCAAAGGACTATCAGCATCGCCCCAAAGTGTTATCAGGTTACGGGCATTTTTTTCGTACAGTGCTTTTTCTGCATTCGTTGTGCCACAACTGCGCGCATCGGCAATCCATTTTCCGAGCAGAAAATCAGTTCTTGTCGCTAACAGTCTGTCCATATCATCAATGAGTTGTAGATATTCGTGGCTGTATTTTCTGAATACTTCCACATTTTTATCCTGATAAGCTTTTGCCCATTTAAGTTGCAATGGTCTGCCGTAATTTGCCAAAATCTGACGAGTTACATCCACCAAGTCGTACCTGAAACCATCACTTTTGGCATAAGTAGCCGTTGATTGAATAAATAAATCCCATGCCGGAAGTAAATCTCTACGCTGATAATTGAGTTTGGTTTTGGTCCATTTAGTAGCCGAATCCATCGTTGGTCGTCCGGTGAGAATAGATTCAGCGCCATCACGAATTTCTTTTCCGTTGTAAACGGTATTTTTTAGTACCTGCCAGGCTTGTAACATTTTTTCGCTGGACGATTTTGTGCCTTTTCCGTATCGGTTACGAATGTACTTAGGTAACCATTCTTTCAAATCGATTGGAGTGGTACGCCAGGTATTTTCCATCATCAGTTCGTACATCACCGGCGTTTGCTCGATAGCTTCCATGGTGAGCCCGATTCCTTTCATTTTTTTCGATGCAGGATCATTTAACGCTGCCGAAGGTTGTGTGGCTACGTTTTCCATTTGTCCGAAAAGGCTGATATTTCCGCCAAAATTGAGCAACATATTCCAAATCCAGGGTTTCCCGTAATAAGCTTCTGTACGTTTCCAAACGGGTTCGTATTCGGTTATCAGGTCCAGAATAATCATTTTATCGTCGGGAACTGCATCGAGCAATGCTTTAATTTGCGGAGCATGCCAAAATTTACGATCACTGAAAAACAACCAGCCCTGCATAACCCAAACAGCATCGGGATCGGCCTGACGCATTCCTTCGTACACACGCGCACTTAGTTTCGACAAATATTCAGGCTCGTCGGATGGCGGCTCATTTTCGTTGAACGTATCAGCCGAATAATAATGATCGGTACCGTAAATTTCGGTTTGTTTTTGCAGGTACTTTTTGCCGATTTCAGCGAAAAGCGGATCTTCCGAATCGAGAATATAAGTATCGGCGAAACCGTTGTTCCAATTCGTTTGCTTGAGTTTAGCTGACGGAAATTTTGTTTTAAATGCAGCGGGAACATGTCCTGTAAAGGCCGGAAGCACGGGCTTCATGCCCAACTGTCGTTGACGATTCAGAATTTTGAGTTGTAAATCTTTATTTCTTTGCATCCACGATTGAGGTAAAGGACCACCCCAACCATCGATATTCCCCATCCAAAACCAACCAAAATAAGCCGGCCCTGTGAAGAAACCTGCCAATTCTTCATTGGTAAAACCCATTTCTTTGTAAACTTCGCTCCAGATATATTCCTGACCTGTGATTGCCAATGGTAAATTTATGCCGTGCAAAGCCATCCAATCAATTTCTTTTTCCCAGCGTTGCCAGTCCCACCAACTCATGCTATAGCTAAATGTGCAGTAGTTCAGATAATAACGATGTTCGTAAGGCGATGATTTTTCGATTTTTCCCGAAATCAACGGAAGTTTCTTTGGCAAATTAAGGTTTACACCATTCCATGTTATCTGGCAATGACAATATTCATTAAGATAATAATACAAGGCAGAAGCAATACTAACACCATTGTTTCCGGCAAGTACAATTTTACC
>CAYNHC010000275.1:0-4801 GCA_964396705.1 uncultured Paludibacter sp. | reverse complement strand
TAAAACTGATGCATCCGAAAGAACAGATTAATGTGATTATCGGACGTATTTACCGAAGTGGTATGACTACTACTTCAGGTGGTAACATTTCCATTAAAGATGGAAACGGTGATATTTGGATAACGCCTTCGGCAGTTGACAAAGGATCGCTGACGGTGAAGGACATTGTGTGTGTAAAAAAGGACGGAACGGTGATTGGACAACACAAACCATCGTCAGAATTTCCATTTCATAAGGCCATTTTTGAAGCACGTCCTGAATTGACTGCTATCATTCACGCGCATCCGCCTGGATTGGTTGCTTTCAGTATTGCACGCGTTGTTCCTGATACCAGTATTGTACCGCAAGCTCGCAAAATTTGTGGCGAAATTGGTTTCGCACCTTACGGTTGCCCTGGTAGCGTAGAGTTAGGTGAGAAAATTGCCAAAGAGTTTCAAAATAAAAAGTACAAAGCGGTAATAATGGAAAACCACGGCGTTGTGTTGGGTGGAACAGATATGATGGATGCTTACCAACGTTTCGAAACACTCGAATTCTGCTGTCGAACTATTGTGAATGCAGGTCGTATCGGTAAAATCAATACCTTGACCGATGAGCAAATTTCGAAATATGTCAATCATTTTCCAAAAAATATCACACCGTTTATGGATGTGGAATATCCTTCGGACGAGCGTGAAATTCGTACAGAAATGGTGAATATTATCCGTCGTGCCTGCGACCAGGGATTGATGATTTCTACTTACGGTACTGTTTCGGTGCGTTGGAGGGATAATGACTTTTTGATTACACCGCGTGATGTGGCTCGTTGGGATATTCTATCCAAAGATATTGTACAGGTTAAAAATGGCACGACCGAAGCCGGCAAAGAACCAAGTCGTTCGGTGGCACTTCACCACCGCATTTATCAGTTATATCCGCATATCAATTCTATTATTACTACGCAGCCTACTAACTTAATGGCTCACGCGGTAAGTCATCAGAAATTTGATGTTCGTACCATTCCAGAAAGCTGGATTTTCTTGCAGGATGTGCCTTCAATCCCGTTCGAAAGTTTGTATAATGATACCGAGGTTATTGCTGAAATGTTTGCAAAAAACCGAGTGGTAATTGTTGAAAATGACTGTGTTATTGTAACCGGTAATAAACTGATTAATACATTCGATTACCTCGAAGTAGCTGAGTTTTCGGCAAATTCATTGGTAATGGCTTCGTCTATCGGACCGCTTCAACCTATGGGCGACAAGGAAATTGATGAGTTGCGGGTGGCGTTTAATGTGAAATAAATTAATTGCCTTCAGCTTTAGCTGGAGGTAATTGAAATGAAGCCTGAAATTGGCTTTAGCCAAATTTTTCAGTCTTTGGCTAAAGCCAATATTTATTATATACCTTTGTACTCCTCCGGCTAAAGCTGAAGGCAATTGATTTATGCAAATCATTCATTCTCAATCTACTTCACCCACATTTAATCTTGCTGCCGAGGAATTTCTTTTCGCGGAGCGGATGGATGATTTGTTGTTTTTGTATGTGAATGAACCAAGTGTGATTATTGGTTCCAATCAGGTGATGCGGAACGAAGTAAATTTGGAATTTTGCAAAGAAAACAATATTCAAATTGTGAGAAGAATGTCGGGGGGTGGAGCTGTATATCACGATATTGGAAATTTGAATTACAGTTTTATTTCTAACAATAAAGTGGGTCAATCAGCATTAAGTGCTGAATTTTTATTGCCGGTTGTCAAAGTTTTGAAAGTATTAAATATTCCGGTAGAAATTGGCAAAAGAAAAGATTTATGGTTGCCGGGCGGTTTTAAAATTTCCGGAACTGCTTCGCATATAAGTAAAAACAGGGTATTACATCATGGTACATTGCTTTTTGAAACCAATCTTGATCATCTGAATAAATCGCTACAGTCTCACGATAAGGATTTGTCGTTAAAAGGAACAGCATCAGTACCAAGTAAGGTGAAAAATATCAGAGAATATCTTTGTGAAAAAAATCAGGATTTAAATATGAATGATTTTAAGCAAAATCTGATAAACCAATTTGAAATTTATTACAACACTCAAAAACAGAATCTCTCAAATCCATTTGAAATACAATTTTTAGTGGATAGCAAATATTCAAAAGTTGAGTGGAATTTTAAAAAGTAATTATATAAACTTTTACTTCAGCACATTCTCATTTGGTGCCCATTTCTTTTGCCATGACGGATATTTATTGAGCACTGATTGAGGAGCATAAATGTACCAACCGTAGCCAACACGTCTTTCACGACTTACTTCAGCCAACGAATAAACAAACTTACTATCGCGGTTGCAAAATAGCGGACGATGAGTGCCCAACTCATAATAACGAGTCCAGATAGGTTTAGCAAGTGAATCTGTCACAACGATATTGTCGGTTGTGATTGTTTGGTATTTCGTATCTTCAGTTTCAGATTTTATTGTTTCAACCCGCGTGTAAAGTATTTTTGACTCGTCGAACCACTTTACGGCGCTTTGAATTGATTTAATAATTCTATCATTGGGATTTTTGATTTTCATTAAGAAAAGAACAATCTGCGCACTTTCACCATTACAAATTGATGGAGGCTCAAAAGCTCTTGCCCAAGCCGGTTGCAACGTAATTTCATCGTGTTGCTGGCACCAAACAGTCATTCGTCCATTCTCCACAATTTGTGTGTTTAAAATGCATTCGAGCCCTTTGTTGTAAGCCGTGAGTACTTTATTCCGAATTGGTTCGCTTACAAAATTGAAATCGGAATCTTTGTTTACAATTTTCTGCAGAAGTTCCATAATACCTATATATGCGCCATCATTAAATGTAATTCTCCGACTGTAATCTTTTGGCTCAATCGGGAAATATTGCGGCCAACCTCCATTTCGATATTGTGCATCCAAGCAAAACTGAATGCCACGTAAACATGCATTTTTGTATTTGGCGGTATGAGTAATGGAATAAACCTTAGCTAAGTATTCGATTTGAGTGTAAGTAGTTGAATTGTCGAACGTTGTATGTGTTGATGCTTTTGTTTTTACTACACTGTCAACTTGTTCAGGAGTAAGAATGGCCTGCATATCATAGTTTTTGAGCCAACCGCCATTGTTCCGCTGAAAAAGCAGAATATTATCAGCAATTTTAGTTATTTCATTGGTTTTGTAGCGAGGTTTTTCGGGCAAAAAATTGATAATATTGCTTTTGTCTTTTATGCCGTACCAATGATTTGCACTGGAAGCAAATTTCGACAGATTAATTTCAGGATAATTGATTTGATTTGCATTTTTTTGCGACCAAACATTACTTGTGAATGCAATGAAAATAAGAAATGCCAATAGAGTTATTCGGAATATGATTGAATTATTCATCTTTTTAATTGTTGCTATCGAATCAAATACAAATGTTATATGCAAAGGTATCTAATTATTTAGTATAAAAATAAAGCGCCCGTATTTTTAACGGACGCTTACATTCTGCAAAAAAATGAATTTGAATTACAAACCAAAAGTATCGGCAACAGCCTGGCAAACTACTTTTCCATTCACTATATTCAGGCCTTTGCGTAAATCTTCGAATTCTTCACAAGCATTTTCCCAACCCAAATTAGCAAGTTTCACTGCATAAGGTAATGTGGCATTTGTTAATGCTAATGTTGATGTAAATGGGACTGCACCCGGAATATTGGCTACACAATAATGTTGAATACCATCAACCTGATAAACAGGATTGGCATGCGTAGTTGGCACAGAAGTTTCGAAACATCCACCCTGATCGATGGCCACATCAACTAATACTGAACCCGGTTGCATAGCTTTAAGCATCTCTTTGGTAATTACATAAGGTGCTTTTGCCCCGGGAATCAATACTGCCCCAATTACCAGATCAGTAAGCGGAATGAGTTGTTCGATATTATATTGTGAAGACATAAGTGTATTGACATTGGCAGGCATTATTTCGCTCAAATAGCGTAACCTTGGCAATGAAATGTCGGCTATTGTTACATTTGCTCCCAAACCGGCAGCCATCAAAGCAGCCTGAGTTCCTACAATACCGCCACCGATAACCAATACATTTGCAGGTTTTACACCGGGAACGCCACCCAGTAAAATTCCTTTTCCGCCTTTGGGTTTTTCAAGGTATTTAGCTCCTTCCTGAATAGACATGCGACCGGCCACTTCCGACATTGGAATAAGAAGTGGTAAAGTATTATTTACTTCAACAGTCTCGTAAGCCAAACAAATCGCATTGCTTTTTATCATGGCATGTGTCAATTCCTCGTTTGAAGCAAAATGGAAATAGGTAAAAAGCAACTGATTGGGACGGATTAAATCGTATTCCTGAGCAATCGGTTCTTTTACCTTCATGATCATATCGGCAATGTCAAAAACTTCTTTGGGTGTCGAAAGTATTTGTGCACCTGCTACCAGGTATTGATTATCACTAAAACCGCTGTTTATTCCGGCATTGGTTTCTACATAAACTGTATGACCGTTTTTTAACATGGTTTGCACACCTCCCGGAGTTAGTGCAACGCGACTTTCATTGTTTTTAATTTCTTTTGGAACTCCGATTTTCATAATATTATTATTTAAAAATTTAAATGTTTAACTGTTTCAAAGGTATTTATATAACAGTACAAATATAAATGAAATGGAAAAATATTGTTTAATAGATAATATAATAAGAAAATATTAATATAAAAATATATATTTGCAAAAAATATTTCTTTTAATTGCCTTTTAGCTTAACTGTAAAAGAAAATTTCACTAAAAATATAAATCATGAATATTGACGAAACTGACA
>CAYNHC010000274.1:2804-4812 GCA_964396705.1 uncultured Paludibacter sp. | reverse complement strand
AAATTTACAGGAGATTCTTCTACTTTAAATTAATTGGCTCAAAGATATGAAAAAAGCTAAATAAAAAAAGCACACTAAATAGTGTGCTTTAATTTATGGTCATAACTTTTATATTAACTTTCTTTGCATTCATTGCAAATTCCTGTATATGAGATTTCTACATTAGTTATGGTAAACTGTGGATTAAATGGGATTTTAAAAAGATCCGGATTTAAATTGAATACATCATATACTTTTCCACAAGAATTACAGTAAAAATGACCGTGCTTCGACGTATCAGCATCGTAACGTGCATTCTTTTCGTCAATTAACAGCATTTGAACTGCACCTTTTTTAACTAATAAGTCCAATGTATTATAAACAGTGGTTTTTGACAAAGTAGGCATATCAGGACTTAGTGCTACGAAAATCTCATCGACAGTAGCGTGAATTCTGTTATTCAATAAAAACTCCATTACAGCAGTTCTTTGAACCGATGGTTTTATATTTTTCTGAATTAAGAATTGATGGGTTTGAATATAGGAATTCATAATTATAATTGATGTTTAATTATATTGATTGCAAAGATAGAACAAATTCAATAAAATAATTCTTTATTTTGCATATATTTTTTAAAAAATAAAAAAGTTGCGAATTAAAATCCGCAACTTTTTTGCTGTAACAAATCGGCTTTTTAAATGACGTTAATTTCTTTTAAAACATCGTTGGTTGCTCTTACTGCATCGGCGCTTTTGCTAAATAATGCTTGTTCTTCAGCATTAAGTTTGTAATCCAGAATTTCTTCAATTCCATTTTCGCCAATTAAACATGGAACTCCGATACAAATATCGCTTTGTCCGTATTCGCCATCTAACATTACACTACAAGGAATAATGCGTTTTTTGTTATGAATAATTGCATCCACAAGGTAAGCAGCAGCAGCTCCGGGAGCATACCATGCTGAAGTTCCTAACAAACCTGTCAATGTTGCACCACCAACCATTGTTTCGGCAGCAACTTTGTTTAGAGAGTCTGCATCAAGAATTTCGCTTACCAAACGACCTTTGTAAGTTGCAAAACGGGTTAATGGAATCATTGTTGTATCGCCATGTCCTCCGATAACCATACCATCAATTTCGTTTGGATTTGCATTAAGGGCTTTGCTTAAATAGCATTTAAAACGTGAACTGTCTAATGTTCCACCCATTCCAATAATTTTATTTTTTGGAAGTCCGGTTGCTTTAAGGGCAAGATAAGTCATTGTATCCATTGGGTTACTAACAACTACAATAATAGTATCAGGAGAATATTTCAGAATATTTTCAGCTACAGTTTTCACAATTCCGGCATTTACGCCGATAAGTTCTTCGCGTGTCATTCCCGGTTTACGTGGAATACCTGATGTGATTACAACAACATCTGAACCTGCAGTTTTTGCATAGTCGCTTGTACAACCAACAATTGATGAGTCAAAACCTAATAAAGTGGCAGTTTGCATCATATCTAAAGCCTTACCTTCTGAAATGCCTTCTTTTACATCAAGCATTACTACTTCGTCAGCTATTTCTTGAAATGCTAATACATTTGCACAGGTTGCGCCTACGTTTCCTGCGCCTACAACGGTTACTTTCTTCATGTTTTAAAAATTATATATTTGATTTTTTATTTTTTTGAATTTGAGCGCAAAGATAGCAATAAATTATATGAATAAAGAAATATTTCTTTATTCTTTTAGTTGTTTTACAAATGATTTCAATTTAACTTATTATAAATAATGCTAAAGTTGAAATTGCACTTAAAAAATACTGTTTCACTTGATCAAACGGTTGTTAATAAGAAAAGAAACCTTATAATTAGGTTCGATGATAACAATTTATTATTTCAATCTCAAATCCAATTTCATAGTTGAATCATTGGGGAAAGTGAGAGGCAAAAACACATACTTCGAATTGAAATAATTACCACCATCCCAACGGTCGCCCACATAAAGATAGGTTGTTTTGTGATTACTTTCGACCGGTAAAATAAA
>CAYNHC010000274.1:1216-2704 GCA_964396705.1 uncultured Paludibacter sp. | reverse complement strand
CAATCGCGCGACATATTGCCAAAAGGTCGGAAACTTTTAACGAAAGTAAATGGTTTTTCGATATCGGAAGAATAGGCTACGGCGGCACGGGCATAACTGTAATCGCGACCATATTCGTAATGCATCCACATTACAAATTGTTTAGTTTGCTCATTGTAAATCACTTTCGGTCGTTCAATATTTGCCTTTGAAAGTTCAGGATGAGATTGGCGGGTCAATAAATCACCTCTGAATTCCCAACTAACCAGATCTTTTGACCGATAACACGATACGAAAACTCCATTTCGTCGGTTTTCGCCAATCCAGTAATAATAATCTCCAACTTTCAAAAAACCACCTCCATGTGCGTTAATAATATTTCCCTGTGTATCAGTCAATTCCTGTCCATTAACCATAATATCAGTTTGTGCATACAGTTTGTTTTGAGTTGTTATTGCGCTTAAAAAAAGAATTAGGGTAAAGAAATACCTTGATAATTGAATGACTCTTTTCATGATTGTTGAATAAAATGATTTTCACAAAAATAGATATCCCTGAATAATTACAGGGATAAATTTCATTCAACTTAGAATAAAAATTAATGTTGAAAGGACTTTATTGAAAGATTCAGTCGAAAATCTATTAACTAACAAAAGAAATCAGTTACAAAACCATTTGTAAAAGAAAATCGGCTGAACTTCATAATTGAAATTCAGCCGAATGCATTTTTATTTTTTTCAAAACAAAGAAAATCACTTAAAATAAGTTCGGTTTTCTTTTCTTGGCTTCATCCAAACTCAGCAACTCCACTTTTTTGGTTTGTTTATCGCGCAAAGCCTGATATTCGGCATTGATAATCTCCATAAATTCGGGACGTTGTTTGTCGCTCATTAGTTGAGCTACCACATTGGTATTTACCGAAGCATCTTTTACATAAACCACTGGACCACTGTAGTTGGGAGAAATTTTTACTGCCGTATGAATTTTTGAGGTAGTTGCACCACCAATCAATAAAGGTACTTTCAGTCCGGCCTTTTCCATTTCACGGGCTACATGTGCCATTTCTTCGAGCGAAGGCGTGATTAAACCACTCAAACCTACGATATCCACTTTTTCGCGGATAGCGGTTTCGATAATTTTCTCAGTTGGAGTCATTACCCCTAAGTCAATCACTTCGAAATTATTACAGGCTAAAATAACGGATACAATATTTTTACCGATATCATGTACATCTCCTTTAACGGTAGCAATAAGAAATTTACCCGCCGACGAACTTTGTCCGGGTACTTTTTGCTTTTCTATTTCCGGTTGAAGAATGGCTACAGCTTTTTTCATGGTTCGGGCAGTTTTAACTACCTGAGGAAGAAACATTTTCCCTTCGCCAAACAAATCGCCAACAATGTTCATTCCACTCATCAACGGTTTTTCGATAATTTCGATAGCGGTGTCATATTGCGTCAGTGCTTCGGCTAAATCTTCTTCCAAAAACTCACTGATACCTTTAATCAA
>CAYNHC010000274.1:0-1116 GCA_964396705.1 uncultured Paludibacter sp. | reverse complement strand
AAACTATCAGCCTGACCTTTTTCATCGAAAGCCATCACTACCGCAGCAGCTCCATACGCCCGAATCTTGCGGGCTTTTGCCAGAAAATCTTCTTCACCTTCTTTCAAACTAATGGAATTCACAATGCATTTACCCTGAACACATTTAAGTCCGGTTTCAATTACTTCCCATTTAGATGAATCAATCATTATCGGCACACGCGAAATTTCAGGTTCGGAAGCCAGATAATGAAGGAATGTTTCCATTTCACTGGTCGCATCCAACATGGCATCGTCCATATTGATGTCAATTATTTGAGCACCTTCTTCCACTTGTTTGCGGGCAATGGCAAGCGCTTCTTCGTATTTTTTCTCGTTAATTAAACGCAAAAACATGCGTGAACCGGCTACGTTGCAGCGTTCACCAATGTTGGTGAAGAGAGACCTCACCCCCGACCCCTCTCCTTGAGGAGAGGGGAGAGTTGGTTCTGTTAGAGGAGTTTCTGCGAAATCAGGAGATGTAACCTCTCCCCCTGCCCCCTCTCCCGAGGAGAGGGGAATATCGGTTCGACGGGGAGGCGTAGGTTTTTCGACTAGGATTTTTTTTATTTTAGAAAAAACATTGAGGGAATTCTCAATTACTTCATCATTTGTAAATCTCAAAACTTCGTATCCTTGTGTATTCAGAATCCGAGTTCTTTCTTCATCCCGTTGTTTATTCTCTTTCGACAAATGAATGCCCCCATCAACTTCAATAATTACTCTTTTTTCTATACAAATAAAATCAGCGATATAACCATCAACAACTTGTTGTCTTTTAATTTTGAATCCGGTGCTTTTTCTTCTCAATAATTGCCAAAGAGTGTTCTCAGCTTCTGTTGGATTTTTGCGCATTTCTTTTGCAATTGGTTGGAGAATTCTCCAATTATCAACTGAAGTTGTATAATACTCTGGACGTTCGCGCTGCGATGTTCCCCTCTCCTCGGGAGAGGGGTTAGGGGAGAGGTCAATGTACGCAGATGTTGGAAGGCTCTTTATTTCAAGATGTTCCAGACCACTTAAAACCAAATCGAAAGATTTGTCTTTCGGCTTCCTGATTTCTTTTCCTTCAATCAATTTCTGATACGTTGCAATATGA
>CAYNHC010000273.1:0-4824 GCA_964396705.1 uncultured Paludibacter sp. | reverse complement strand
ATAACAGGGGCTTTGCCCCTAAAACCCCACATACTTTTTTGTCTTAACACAAAAAAGTAAGCAAAAAAAGTCAAGACTTCGCCCGCTTCACTCGAAAAATTAGTCGTTTGTAGGCTGAAAACTTTTAAACTCGCCTCGACGAAATACGTCGAGACTCAAACAGAAAAGTTTTCTACGCCTACTTCACTCCATTTTTCGGCTCACCGGACGAGGTCGGTCGGTAGCGAGCATTGCAATTATTAATTAGGTGTCAAAACGGATAATAATATAAAAATAATTACTTAATTGTAAATCATATTTAAGTTTAAGACTCTATCTTAATTAACAAATTTCGTGGTTTATAAGTTTTTAAAGTTCACTTTACAATGTACTTTTCTCCATTTTTAACTCGTCATTCATAGTTTTTGAGTCTGATTTGGAAGTGGGAATTGTATTCTCACGGGGTATTTTAGGATAAGTAGTTAGAACATCCTTTTTATTTTTAGGCCTTTGTTCTTCTATCCAGAAAAAGTTTTTAAGAATTAAATCACCTCCCGTTAACTGATTGATAGGATACATTGTTCCGCTTGATGCCGCAGTAAGCACTACGCGTTCAATTTTTTTATTTTTGAAATGCATGACCACATAACTACTCTCGGTTTTGTTTATACCGATAAAGGTTGAATCTTTGTCGTCTCTCGGGAAATAAATAGTTTCGGCATTACCGCTTACATCTACTCTTTTTAACTGACCGCTATCAACTTGTGCCACAATTTCTTTCCCCGAAATCTGATTAAAGAAAGCACTGTCTTCACGTTGTACCACCATTGAGTTATTATTGACATTAATTTTTTCAACTTTCTCGTTTTTCATTATCACATTGATAAAATCACCTGAAAGTTGGTTTTTTTCAGACCATAGTACCGGCTCTCTGTACATATTCATTATCGAATCACGCGAAGAGTACACCAGAGAATCACAAATTCCCTGTACATCGTTCCTGAAAAATCTGACATTGTAGAAACCCCTCATCACATCAAAAACGGAATCTTTAGAAGTGAATAAAGTATCAGCATGGACATAGACTGTATCGGTACTTGACCAATCGACCAGTAATGCCGAATCACTTGCTATACCAATTTCCGTGGAATCGTTGTAATAAAGATAGTTGCCGTAAAGTGTTGTTTTTTGCACAGTATCATTCAATATAACCTTCGAAAATGCCTCACCGTAGTTAAGATTTTTATCATAAAATACTGTATCACCAACAATTGTTTTCCCATCCTTTTGTTTGATAACGGAGCGATCGAGTAACATCATTTGTTCCGAATTGGTATTATACCATCCGTTTTTCGAATCAATATCGGTTTCTTTATCATATACAATGTGAGTTGGGCAAATTAAATTAGCTATGTTCGTTTTTGTATTATAACGCAGCGAATCGGCATCCATTATAAAATTATCATTCACCAGATGTACCGAATTTTTGAACAACGCTGCATTTGTTGTAGGTGAATATTGTCCCCAAATTGAAGTTAGTGTGTTTTGTGAGTCAACAATCTTGCCGCCGGTGTAATAATACGCAAAATTTGTAATTCTGTCATAATTCAAACTATCGGTGGTAAGGGTGGTTTTTCGGTTTTCCATGCGCACATTTTTTCGCAAACGGGCTAATTTCAGGTTTCCATCGTAAAAAAGCAAATCGCCGTAAACGAATAGAGTGTCGCCTTGTACAATACGTACGTTCCCGAAAGCATCGAGTGAGTTCGCTTTTGCATAGAAATAAGCGCTATCGCAATACAATAAGGTGTTGTCATGTCGGAAACGAACATTTCCCTTTAGCAACTGAACATCTGGATTTACTTCCTGATCGAAATTCATGGTTTCCGAATCCTCAAGATAAACCAATGTGGCTCTACTATTGGCAAGCGGATTTACAATTGGAGCAAGCGATCCGGGTTTGGATGCACTAATTGATTTTGCTCTTCGTTTTCGTGTTTCCTTTTTAGGAGTGGTCTTGTTTACAGGATTTTGGCTTTGCAATATTTGATTTCTCAACTGTCGCGGACGTATTTGGGCATCTGTTGCCCCGATAAATAAACAGAGCACACCAAATAATATGATGTGCCTGATTACTATTTTGCTGCTGTTTGTAAAAGTATTTCGATGAACTTTGCTTTTCATTTGCAAACCTTATATTTTAATAATTCCCTTTTGACAGGGAGGAGAGGTTTGTTATTTTTTTATCCAACCTGAGTATTCAAATTTGCAGTTTTGCCAGGCAGGATCTATGCTGATATAGGTTTCTTTTTGTTTCCGGACAATCCAGTTTTTCAGGAATTTTTCTTTCTCAATGCCTTCGTAATAGTTTTTCAGCATTTGATAATCGTCAGTCAGATTGGCTTTATGATTATCAATTTTTGATTTTACTTTTACTACTGCCACTACCTCTTTGTTGGTAGTAGGACTAATCATGGTAAATGGTTTTGAAATTTCACCAATACCCATCCCATAAACTACTTTAGCAACTTCTTGTGGTAAATCCTGATATTCGAATTTTGAAGTTCCTGATTTTTCGTTCAGCATTAAACCTGCATTCATGGCTGTATTTTTATCCTGCGAAAAGTAAATTACTGCCTGTTCGAAAGTCATTTTACTGGTACGAATCAATTCTGTGATAGAGTCAAGTTTATGGATACCGTTATTTTTATCTACTAACGAAATACGTGGTTTTAACAGTATATGGCGGCAATTGATACGGTCACCTCTTTTTTCTATTAATTGAATTATATGAAAACCGAATTCTGTTTGTATAATACGTGACACTTTTTTAGGATCAGTCATATTGAAAGCTACTGCTGCAAATTCAGGCACTAGCTGACCACGTCCCATAAAGCCGAGTTCACCGCCACGTTTCGCACTTTCAGTATCTTCTGAATACAATCGGGCCAACAATGAAAAATCGCCTGAGCCGGAATTAACTCTTTCGGTAAAATCGCGTAAGCGTTCTTTTATTCGGTTGGTTTCTTCAACTGGAACCGGCGGTTCAAAGCTGATAACCTGTAATTCTACCTGAGCTGGTATTGTAGGTATGCTGTCTTTAGGCAATTGATTGAAAAAGCGACGTATCTCCGCCGGTGTCGATTTAATATTACCTATCAGTTTCTGTTGCATTTGTTGAATAATCATATTATCCCGAAACATGTTTCGGAGATCTTCACGTAAAGCGATAGTACTTTTCCCAAAATATTCTTCCATCTTTTCCTTTGAACCAATTTGAGATATAAAATAACTCAATCTGCTTTCGACCTGATTGGTTACATTGCTCTCACTCACCTCAATACTATCGAGTACAGCCTGATGCAAATAGAGTTTTTGAATAGCAATTTGCTCAGGAATAACACAATATGGATCTCCCTGAATAGGAGTTCCTTCATATTGAGCACGCAATTTTTGTTCTTCAACTTCCGATCGTAAAATGGCTTCGTCGCCTACAATCCAAATTACTTCGTCAATTATATTGGTTTGAGCTGATAATTTAATTGAGAAAGAGATAAGTAAGAATGAAATGAATAGAATATTTTGTTTCATAAAAAAAGAATGAATTTAGTTTAGAGTTTTAATGAAGTTGTTAGTGGTTTATTCCAATAATTACTTCGTATTTTCAAAATAGGTTACTGATTCGCTTTTAATTGCATCGTTATATAATTCTGTTTCAAAATTAGAAATAAATTCTGCTTTTAGTTTATTCAGAATCAAATTTGATATTTTATCTTTCGCCATTTCCAAAGGTTCAGTTTGACCTGAAGTTCGAAAGGATTCAATTCTCAGGAAATAATGTTTCGTACTATCCGATTTTTCAAATAAGCGATGTGATGAAACAAAAGTAGCCGGATTCTCAATCTGAATAGGAATTTTTCTTAAAACTTCAGACAGTGGAATCCATTTATTGGCAAAATAATCGTAGCTAATAGCATTTTTAATGCTGTATTTTTCAATACTTTCCAACGATTTTGTGTTTCCGGATTGCATCCAGCCTCTTACACTTGATAGTTGTGGTGCATTTGCAGGCACAATTAGCAGGATTCCCTTAATAATATTTTCTTTTAACTGTAATTGATCGCTGTATTTCTCGTAAAAAAGTTGTATTTCTTCTTCAGAGGGTTCTTTTGGCAATCGTTCTTCAATTAATTTTTGCTGATATTGATGTATTATCAGCGATTTTTTGTAATCTTCAAGCAAACGGTCAATCACAGCTTTATCATTTACATTTCGTTTGGCATTTTCATATAACAATACATCGGTCACCCATTTACGAATAAAACTTTCAGCTATTTCAGCACTGTCCTTAGCATTTACATTAGGTGGTATAATATCTTGTACATCATTAAGATATAAAAATTTACCTTCCACTTCGAGTATAGGAGTACGCGTAGTATCTGCTTGTTGGTGTTTGCATGATGTCCAAAAAGCTATTGTAAAAATGAATATCAGTATCCCACTTGTTTTCATACGGAAGCAAAGATAATATTGGATTTAATAAAATAATGCTAATTTACGAATTATAAATCAGAATAAAGGAATTTTAATTTCTATTTGTTGATTTTTATAATGATTATCCTCATAAAGACCTAAACAAAACCAATAGGGGTTTCACCCCTAAAACCCGACTTACTTTTTTGCCTTGATGCAAAAAAGTAAGCAAAAAAAATCAAGACTGTGCCTGCTTCACTCGAAAAACTTGCGCTCGATAGGCTCAAATCGTCCAAACTCACACCGTCGAAATACGACGGTGCTCAAACAAGGACGATTCTTAACCGCCTATCTCACTTGTTTTTCGGCTCA
>CAYNHC010000272.1:2104-4826 GCA_964396705.1 uncultured Paludibacter sp. | reverse complement strand
ATAATGAAAGGAATCCAGAGCTTCCACTTGATGCGATAAATCACAAAATCAATCAACTTTCTTATTATATGTTTGGTTATCAAACAAAAATTGAAGGTGAAGCCAGATTTCTATTTAGTCCACTTGGCAACTTATTTTTAAAACACGTTGATGATAAGGAAAAAACTGCTAAGATTTTCATTACTATGCTTTGGTCTGTTCAATACCAACATCCTCACAGCGGTACAGATTCAGAATTTCAACTTTATCCTTTTCGTTTGATTTACAAGTTATTGTCAGAGCCAAGACTTTCAAATAAACTGTATGCTTTTGAGGTTGCATATTCTGTTGTATTTCTCAAAAAAGTAAACGAAAATATTTATGATAAGTTAGTAACTGAATTGTTAGAATTAAGAAATCTTTCGGATGATGAACTCGCACATAAATTCCAAGAAGACAGACATGCTTTTGTAAATTCTGCATACGAATGGGATTACTATGTTTCAACTCTTTTTGAAAGTGCAGGAGTTCTAGATAAAAAAGATGGAGTTGTAATTTGCAAATTACAACATGGAATTACAAATACTTTTAGAAAAGTAACAAGAAACGAAGTTTCAATACCAGATACTATTAAAGTGTTAGTTGATAGGCTACAAATAGAATATCCATTTTCAGAAAACCCACTATTACTTAACGACCCTGAGCGATTAACAATTGACGTTATAAAAGAAATCTACAGTTTCTATCCGAAAATACTTTTAACGGAAATCGGAGAACTTGTTGACGACTTTAAATACGAACTACTTAATCTGCCCATATTAATTGAGCAATATGCCAATAACAACGAAGGAGCAGAAGCATATCTTTTTGAAGATGCATTGACAAATGGTTTTAATATGTTCTATAATGTAGAAGCTCAAAAAATTGGAGGTGCTGGTAACACCGATTTAGAGTGTATTTATATTCCTAAGCAAAAGAAATTTGCTGTTGATGCAAAATCAACCAAAAATAAATTATCAGGAATTAATGCAGGTAGATTAGAGGGGCATCGAGAAAAAGTTGGCGGAGCATATACAATAGTTGTTACACCAAGATATGTTCCTGCTGTTCTCCAAGATATTCGAACAAGTCCAATTGTTATAATCCGTGCAAATACTTTTTCAGAGTACTTGTATAATTGTATTGATAATGATATAAGAGAAATTGATTATGAAGACTTTGACAGCATTATTGTTAATAATTTAGGGAAAGATATAAGTAAAAACATTTCGGACTTGACAATTTCAAGATTCGCAGCTAAAAATTAATAATTGCTATGATTACAATTACAAGAGAAGATAATATGGAATTAATGGCAAGATATCCAGACAAATATTTCGACCTCGCTATAGTTGATCCGCCTTATGGTATTCTAAACAAAACCAAAAGAGGCGGAGACCATAAATTTAACATGAAAGAATATAGTCAATGGGACGTAAAGCCGAATAATGAGTATTTTAACGAGTTGTTTCGTGTATCTAAGAATCAGATTATTTGGGGTGGAAATTATTTTGGACAACTTTGGACAAGAAGCGAATATAACAAAGGATTTATTATTTGGGACAAAAACCAACCTGAAACATTAAATAACTTTTCTATGGCAGAAATGGCTTGGTCATCATTAGACAAACCTTCAAAAATTTTTCGTTATAGTGTTAGAAAAAATAGAAACAAGATTCATCCCACACAAAAACCAGTTGAATTGTATGAATGGCTTTTAAAAATGTACGTCAATCAAGGTGACAAAGTATTAGACACACATTTAGGAAGTGGTACAATTGCTATTGCTTGTTACAATGCAGGCATAAGTTTGACTGCTTGCGAAATAAGTGAGACTTATTACTTGAGTGCTTTAGAAAAAATTAAAGAGGTAGTTCCTATGAGTTCTATACTGACAAATGATTTAGATGCATTTTCATTAACTTTCCCAGAGCAGAGAAAAGAAAAAAGCGAACAATATAAAGTGTATAAGGAACAAGAACAACAGCTATTACTTTTTAAAGAAAAACGTGAAAGAGATTATGCAAGCGTAAGATAACATTATGCAAATTAACTAGCTTATTGACAAATTAAGCGCCCAAAAAGCAAAAAAAAGCCACAACAAGTCAGTGTTATTAACAAACGCCTTGCAGTGGCTTTTATAGCTTTTTGATAATAGGCAGAGCGGTCACAGTACATTGTTTTTTTGCTCGGTTAGACAGTTGAAGTGCGTTTTGTAAGAAAAAAAAACAATGAACTGTGTAGAGTTGATTATTTTAGTTTTGTGCATTTAGACAACAATTTAGCTCATACTTACATGGCTGAAAATAAAAGAACAAAACAAGAAAATTGACTTACAACAGTGACTGAATAATTATAAATCGACAAATTCTCTCGACATGAAAACAACAATATACAACCAATGGCCAGCTGGTAACACACGCCTATGCGCATTGGCTGGCTGACGTGCAATTAGGTAGTTCATCGCCCGCATAAGCTTCATCGCAGTGCGACAGTGAAACCGCCCGCAAACCGCCAATGCCCATAGCCTCGGTCGTTATGCACAAGCGAAAAAAAAAGGACGAAGTGACAAGTACATTCCTTTATAATTGCACTTTACAAATAAAGACAAATGCAAATTACAAATGAAATACTTTTAAGCTTTCTAAATTGCCCTTATAAGGCATATAGAAAATGGAGTTCAGAAAACGGAAAGCTATCTGAC
>CAYNHC010000272.1:0-2094 GCA_964396705.1 uncultured Paludibacter sp. | reverse complement strand
TCAAAAAGTATTATTTGCAGAGAAGCTATCCACGGAAAATAAGTTAATCAGAAGTTTATTGACAGATACTGACTTCAAGGTTACAAATGGTGTTATTGTTAATCAGAAATTATCTAATACAAATGTTGAATTAGTACTTGATGGCATTGAGCTCATTGATAAAAATAGAATAATCCCTATTTTGATAACTCCATTTGAAAAGATTTCAAAAACAGACAAGTTATTTCTCTCTCTTCAAGCCACATACCTTCAAGTTGAATTTCATTTTCAAATTGAACATTGTAAAATTGTTTATGGCAAAAACCTCAAAGAAACTAAATTTCGATTAACTACTTTTTCAAAAGTTACAAAGAAAAGTACTGTTGAGCTTAATAAAATTCTCAGTCAATCTAATTCTCCTGTTTTTCATAGAGTTACCCATTGTCAGATTTGCGAATTTCAGAACAGTTGTTTAGAAAAACTAAAAGAACGAGATGATTTAAGTCTTTTAGCTGGACTAAAACCAAAAGAAATTCTCCAAAAGAATAACAGAGGGCTTTTTTCAGTCAAGCAATTGTCATATACTTTTAAACCGAAGAAAAACCCATATCGTAAAAGAAAATTCTTGCCTGAATTAAAGGCTTTAGCAATTAGAGAAGAGAAAACATTTATTCAAGAAATTCCAGTTTTAAAAGAAGTTGCCACTGAGGTATTCATTGATTTTGAAGGTATTATTGATCGAGGTTCAAATTATCTAATAGGAGTTATTCTGAAAACTAAAGATGGAGAAACTAATTATTCGTTTTGGGCAGATGACTCCTCTGAAGAAGAGAATATTTTTATACAGTTATTTGAATTACTAAAATCTTTTGACGATTATATTGTATATCATTATGGCTCATACGAAATACTAGCTTTACAAAAAATCGCAAAAAGAATACCAGAAGAATACAAAGTTGTGCTAGATAAGATTATTGAAAATTCATATAACCTTCTAAATATCTTTACACATTACGTTTATCCTCCAACCTATTCAAATAGCCTCAAAGTAATTGCACGTTTTATTAAATTTGAATGGACTGAAATAGATGCTTCTGGACTACAAAGCACAGTTTGGAGATATAAATGGGAAATGTCAAGAGATAAGAATTTGAAACACAAGATACTTCAATACAATATTGAAGATTGTAAAGCTTTAGCCAGAGTTAAAGATTGGTTGATTGGAATTGATAAGGGTAATGAACCAAAGCAATTTACCTCTAATTTAAAATCAGAAAACATATTCAAATGGGGCATTACAAATTACATTGAGAAAAATTTTGAAGAAATAAATTCAAGAGCTTATTTTGATTATCAACGTGAACACATATATTTAAGAACAGAGAAGAAAGTTTTTCGTGCGATTAATAAACAAAAGTCAAATACTAAATCGTATAATATTCCAGATAAAAAGGTAAATCTCTTTCCAGAAGCTTGTCCTTATTGTAAAGGCACACATTTTCAAAAATTGCGATATTCACAAAAACTTACAGTTGACCTAGTTTTTATGAAACAAGGAATTAAAAAGTGTGCAACATTATACACAGGTGGTGTGCTAATCTGCACCAGTTGTAAAAAAAGAATTGAAACTCAAAATATGAGGACGACTCCGCACTATGGCGAAAACTTAATGTTGTGGGCTGTTAACCAGAAAATTCAATACAAGCAAAGCACTGACCAAATCATTAATCTGCTAAAGGATTCATTTAGAATCCAAGTATCAGCAACTCAATTGACACTTTTCAAAGAAATTATTGCACAAAAATACATTTCTACATATAAAGAGATAATCACACAAATCAAAAAAAAGTGATTTAATACATGCTGATGAAACCATTGCAAGAATTAAACAAATAGATGGCTATGTGTGGGTTTTTGCCAATTATGGATATGTATATTACGAATTTAGAGAAACTAGAGAAACTGATTTTTTAAAAGATCTTCTATCTGGCTTCAAAGGAGTATTAATTACTGATTTTTATACTGGTTATGACGGAATTGAATGCGAACAGCAAAAATGTTTAGTTCATTTAATTAGAGATATGAATGAGGACTTTTTAAAAAATCAATTGGATA
>CAYNHC010000271.1:0-4827 GCA_964396705.1 uncultured Paludibacter sp. | reverse complement strand
CCATTCAATTGAATACTGCTGAATTTCTCATTCAATCCGCGCAATACAATATTCTGTGCTTCTCCTCCTGAACGTTTTAAAGAAATGCCCGGTAAACGTCCTAATGCATCACCGGCATTGGCATCGGGAAGTTCCTGAATTTGCTTTTCTGAAACAGTATTAACTATACCCATAGCATTTAACTGGGAACTAATGGCCGCCTTTTGGCCCAGCATCATTGCAGTAACAGTAATTTCTTGACCTAATATTGTTTCAGCTTCTAAACTGAAGTTGACAATTACATCCTTTTTTTCTCCAACTACGACCAATTGTTCCTTACTTGTGTATCCCATAAAAGTTGCAACAATGGTGTATGTGCCCGGTTTCAGAGGTAAACGATATTCCCCGTTTAGATCAGTTGCTGTCCCGGTTGAAGTTCCTTTTACTACAACATTTGCAAATGGTAAAGTTGCATTTCCATTCAAATCTCTTACTACCCCACTAACCATGGTTTGTGCATAAGAAGAAAAAATGCACGACGATAATAATATTGATGTTACAATAAATTTAGTGATTCTTTTCATTTTTACTTATTAATTATAATCTTGGACTTATTAGATTTTTTTCCTGACAATCAATTCAGTTAACGCTGCAAATATATTTTCTATTGGACAGGAAACTGTTATCAGAATGTTGCGAAATAACCTCAGAATGTTGCAAGAATGAGTTTTATCAAGGATTGAAAGCTCTTTTAATGGAAATATAGAATTTTGTGATTTATTACGCGCAGATAACCTATATACTTTTGATATAATTTCCCTTAGTACATGACAAAAATTTATTCGATATAACTAATATGGTATCAATACATTATATTTTTACTCAATGTATTTCCAAAAATGGCTTGAAAAGCCTAATTTTCGTAACCATAGGTCAGCGACCTATGGAACAAGTAAATAAAAAATTTTACCTGAAAGGTAAGACAAAACCCAAAATCTTGCCTTTCAGGCAAAATTAAGTTCATTCTATTTGTATCCGAAAGCTGCGTTACACTTGCATTCGGTTATGAAAATATAGCCTTTCAGGCTCTTAATACTGGATATCCTGTTTTTTTGTCATGTGCAAAAATAATTTGCTTAAAAAAAAAGACTATCTCAATTTTATTTGAGATAGTCTTTTCGTTAAAGTTTTTATTTATTACTTTTTCAGGTAAAAATCGCGGTATTTACTGGGTGATATGCCGAATTGTTTTGTGAAACTCCGGCTAAAATTACTTAATTCACTTTCACCAACCATCTCAGCCACCTGTCCTATATTTTGTTCTCCTATTAATATCAGTTCTGCAGCTTTATTCATTTTAATGGTAGTGATAAATTCCTTTACACTCATATCTGTCATCCCTTTTACTTTTCTATAGAGTTGTGTTCTGCTTAAATTCATTTTATCCGCGAGAACCTCAACATCAAAATCCGGTTCAGAAAGTCTGTCGTGGATTAAGTTTTTAAGTTTGTCCATAAAAATTTTATCAATTCCGTTCACTGAAATTAGTTTTGTATCGAAACCGGTATTCATATTAAAAAGCGAACGTAGCTTTTTTCGGGTTTCAATCATGTTTTCTACTCTCACGAGTAATAAGTTTGAACTAAATGGTTTTGTTATATAAGCGTCGGCACCTGTTTCGTAGCTATTGAAAATAACTTCCTCACTGTGCTGTGCCGATAACAGGATAAATGGAATATGACTGGTTCTTTCATCCGTTTTTGCTTTCCGGCAGAATTCCATTCCGTCCATTTCCGGCATCATAAGGTCGCTGATGATTAGATCCGGAATAATTTCTACTGCGTTTTCATAACCTTCCAATCCATTAACGGCCTCAATTACGTTGTATTTATCTTTAAGTGTTGTTACTATATATTCCCGTACATCACTATTATCTTCCGCTACAAGAACAATTGGTTTTGATTTGTCAAGAATTTTAGTTTTAACTTGTTTTATTGGTATTCTGCTTTCAGCTTCAGGGATGGAATTCGAATTATAAGGTTCGACTATCGGTAGCAGATCTGGTTTTGAAGGTCTCATTATCGGAATGAGTACCGTAAACTTCGTTCCGGTTCCTAAGGTGCTTTCAACACTGATTGTACCATTATGCAGTTCTACTAATTCCTTCGCAAAGGTCAGGCCAATACCCGAACTATTCTTTTCTCCCTGATTTACCTGATAATAAGGTTCAAAAATATAGTTCAACTGGTTCTCAGGAATTCCCTCACCTGTGTCAGATACACAAATTTTCACATTTTCATCAGTCACTTTCAAATCAAGCAAGATTACTCCACCTTCAGCGGTATGTTTAAATGCATTGTTCAGTAAATTGAGGATGACTTTATCCATTTTGCCAGGATCGAACATCATGTGTAGCTTTTTTTCTGACGTAGTAAAAACGAATTTAATACGATGCAGCTTTGCCTGTATCTCAAAGTATTCAGTCAAACTTTTCAGGAACTGAATGAAATCCCTGTATTCCGGATTTAACTTCAAATTACCTGATTCCAATTTTTTCAGATCCAGAAATTGATTCACCAATTCGAGTAATTTTTGCGAGTTTTTAGAGATAACTCTCAGATATTTGTTTGCACCTTCATCCTCCCTGAACTTCACCATTAATTTTTCAACAGGGTCGATGATTAACGTGAGTGGAGTTCTGAATTCGTGCGAGATATTGGTTACTAACTTCGTTTTTAGTTCATCAACCTCCCTGAACTTTTCGGCTTTTTCTTTTTCATTCTTAATCTCATGCATATATTTCTGCCTATCGAGAAAATACCTGAAAACAAGCAATATAATAGTAGCAACAATTGATATGTAAATTAAATAAGCCCACCAGCTTAACCACCAGGGAGTCAACACCACAATTTGAAGTGTGGAAACATCAGTCCATTGTCCGTTTGAATTAGCAGCCTTTACTTCGAAAGTATATTTTCCTGGGTTCAAATTCTGGAAATAGGCTTTTCTTATTTTTGCATCCTGATAAATCCACTCGTTATTAAGGCCTTTTAATCTGTAGGCGTACCGTACACTGCCCGGATCGGAAAAGAACATGGCAGAAAATTCAATCTGGATATTGCGTTCATCCCAATTCAGTACTATGGATTCAGACAAATAAAGTGGTTTCTCAAGAATGATACGGTTGTTGTATTCTTTATTGACATTTATTACTTTATTGGAAATCTCCAGATTAGTCAACATGATTTTGGAAATTTCCGGATTTTTAGGGGTTTGATTTGGATTAATTGTGAAATATCCTCTGTTGCCCCCAAAATAAATAATGCCGGTTTTATCCATAAAATAGGCTCCATCCGACATCTCAACTCCCAGAAAATCATTGTTTTTCCTAAAATCCCGGGAATGCCATGTTTTGCAATTAATCTGCGAAACTCCATGTTCGTGACTTACCCACAAGCTACTGTCTTTGCTCACTAATCCCAGAATCAACATTTCCCTGAGAAGCGGATTTTCTTCAAAATGAGTTAATTTCATGTTTTTAGGGTCGAGAATTTCCAGACCGTTTTCTGTACCAATCCATATTTTGCCAGCCATGTCAACAGCCAGGCAGTATAATTTGTTATCCAGCAATGAATTTGTGCTATCTTTCTCATTTGTAAAACGATCAGATTTAATCTCTTTCCCGTTTTCAGTGTCAATAAGTCTTACTTTGTAAAGTCCGTTGTCTTCGGTTGCAATCCAGATGTTTTTGTTAAGATCTTCCACGATGTCTCTGATTCGAATCAGAGTTTTCTTGTCATCACTGAAGAAAGGATTGAATTTGTCGTTTTTTATATCATATATAGCAGGTCCAAACCATGTACCAGCCCAAAGGTTCCCTTTTGAATCTTCAAATAACGAAAATACCCAATCCTCTTTTCTTGATTTGTCAGGATCAAAGGTGTAAGTTTTGAAGGTGCCTGTTTTAGGAAGATACCTGCACAGTCCACCCTTAACACCGATCCATAAATTACCTCTGCTGTCTTCCAGAAGTCTTCTAATCCTGTTGTCGTTGATTGATCCCGGTGAATTTGTATTGCGGAAATGCTTCTTCTTGCCAGATTTATCAATTCTTATAAGACCATCGTTTCTGGTTCCCAGCCAAACATTCCCTTCACTATCTTTCAAAATGGATCTGATGATGCTTTCTTTGAAATTGCTGGAGGATAAACTATTGAACTCGACGAAATCAAAGACCGGAGTGTTCAGTTGAACAAAATTGACTCCTCCTTTGTCTGTGCCAATCCAAAGTATATCACTATCATCCACATACATGGTCAAAACAAATTCGTCGGAAATAGACCACTGAGAAGTTGGATCGGTTTTGTAAATTAGCTTCTTCCCGGTACGTTTGTTGGTCTGAATTAAATTCAAGGGGCCAATCTCCATCCTAAAGGAGTCATTTTCCAGTTTTGTAACATTTCCTAATGAATTTCTCTCTAGCCTTTGCAGAATATCTTTGTCAGCATTCTTTATTTTAATACGGCTGAATTTTTCATCGGAATAATTGAACTTACAAACCTCATTATATTCCCGCAAGAAGGAGATCCAGATATTACTGTCTTTATCAAGGGCAAGAGAAACAGGTCGGTTACTTATTGGTCTGTCGGGTGAGTGGGCTATGCTTCTGAAAGTTTTGAATGAATAACCATCGTACCGTGCCAAACCATTCATTGTGGCGAACCACATAAATCCATGTTTATCTTTAATAATGGAGTGAATGGTGTTACTCGGCAAACCGTCATCAATGGTCAAATGTTTAAATCTGAACATCTCGTCCCATGCCCACAAATGGGAAATGGAGAAAAA
>CAYNHC010000270.1:0-4827 GCA_964396705.1 uncultured Paludibacter sp. | reverse complement strand
AGTTCGCTAATCAGTTGATTTTGCAAACCAGGTAAACTAATATCAGCACGACAATGCGCTTCACCAGAAAGAATAGCTTCTTCGCCCGCAAAAACCAACACCACATCCGCTTTTTTGGCTGCTGCTACAGCTTTGGTTATTCCAGTCGCATTACTATCGCGACTAAAAACAAGTCCGGGTTCTCCAATAATTTTATATTGTTTTCCGTACATTTCAGTAATTGCTTTCAAAGGAGTAACTGCATGAGCCGGCTCAGCATCAAAACTCCAGGTTCCAAATTGTTCCAATGCAGCATCGGCCAACGGACCAACTACGGCAATTGTCTTGAAACGATTGTCAAGCGGAAGTAACTGATTATTTTTCAACAATACTGCACTTTCTTCGGCGGCGTATTTTGCAGCTGCTAATGCTTCAGGTTTATAAAATGCGTTGGAATCGGGTTTCACGTAGGGATTTTCGAAAAGTCCCAGTCTGAATTTAACACGTAAAATATTTCTAACCGATTCATCAATCATTTTTTCAGAAATTACTCCTTCTTCTACAAGCTTTTTCATATGAGTTATATAAGCAAGAGCCATCATATCCATATCCACACCAGCTTCTACAGCTTTTGCAGCAGCATCTTTTAAATTGGCACTTACCCCGTGCGAAATCATTTGGTCTATTGAACCCCAATCGCTCACCAACATACCATCAAATTTCCATTCATCGCGCAAAATATCTCTGTTCAGGTATTTATTTCCTGATGATGGCACTCCGTTTATATCGTTAAATGAACACATTAACGAAGCAGCTCCGGCATCAACAGCCGCTTTGAACGAAGGCAAATACACATCTCGTAGTTGTACATCCGGTATCCATGTGGTATTATAATCTTTACCTGCTTCGGCAGCTCCATAACCTGCAAAATGTTTTGCACAAGCTGCCATTGAGTTTGAATCCGATAGTTTATCACCCTGAAAACCTTTGACCATTGCAGCACCAAAAACAGAGGTGAGGTATGGATCTTCGCCGCAAGATTCTGCAATACGTCCCCAGCGAGGATCACGACTTACATCAACCATTGGCGCAAAAGTCCATCGAATTCCAACCGATGTTGCTTCTTCTGCAGCTATTCTGGCTCCGGTTTCTGCAATCTTAGGATTCCAGCTTGCAGCCTGACCAAGAGGAATTGGGAATATAGTTTTGTATCCGTGAATAACATCTCGACCAAATATAAGCGGAATATGCAAACGCGATTCTTCTACAGCAATTCGTTGAAGTTCGTTTATTATATTTACGTCAATCTCATTGAGAATTGAACCTACACAACCTTTTTTTAACTGTTCCTTCATGTCGTCCGACAACCCCATTCCAGTAAGTTGATTCATTTGCCCTATTTTTTCATCCAGTGTCATTTCTGAAATCAATTTGTCGATCTTGATTTCAGTAGAATCTTTGGTTTTCTGACAGGCAAATAAAATAGTTGTAAGCATCAAAATTATTGCTGTTTTTTTTGTCATTGTGAAATAAGTTTTATAAAATACATTTATGTGTTTTGTTGATTGAGATTTTTTTTAATTATTGGATATTGCAAATTTAGTTATTGTACATTGTGTATAATAATTTTTTGCCACACATAAAATCAACAACTTATAATATGAACTACAACATTACCACAACATTTACTTATTTATAAGCTTGAATTTCAAATATATAATTTAATATATGTTGTAAAACATATTTCAACACATCTTCCTACCAAATAAAAATATTAAAATTGATGAGTTTTTCACCTTCAATTTCAAATTTTATCAATAGAAATTTAAAAGATTCTTGTTTAATCATCCAACTCCAAATAATGAAAAGACTTATAATTTATTTGATGCTCGTTACCGGAATTTTTTTTGAATTTTCAGTTAATGCTACACATCCTGTAGTGCGAAACTTTTCGAAAAAGGAATCAAATGCTGGTGTACAAAACTGGGATATAGTTCAATGCAAAAATGATTGGATGTATTTTGCAAATAACAGCGGTTTGCTTGAATACGATGGTTTTCGTTGGTCAAAATACCCGATAAGAAACTACACGAATGTACGATCAATTTGTTACGACCCCCAAAACGAACGAATTTATGCCGGTGCATTTAACGAATTCGGATATTATTCAAGAAATAAAATGGGGCAATTAAATTTCACATCGTTGAGTGAAAAGTTAAAAGCTAATGAAAAGAATTTCACAGAGATATGGAAAATTCATACGCAGGAAAATTCAGTTTTTTTTCAAGCGGACAATGATGTGTTCAGGTTTAATGACCATCAGGTAAAACATTTCAGGTTCAACGAAAAAATCAGTTGTTCTGCAGTAGTGCACAATTCATTTATTGTTTCAAGTTTTAAAACCGGGGTTGCTGTGTTGAATGGAGATATGTTTTTGCCTTTTCCGAACGCTGATATCCTGAAAAACATTAAAGTATGCGCTATTTTACCCTATAAAAACAATCAAATATTATTTGTAACTGATTTCGATGGAATCTTCGTTTTCAACGGTGAAAAAATAGAAATATTCAAAACTGATATAGACGATTTTATTAAACACAATCAGGTATTTTGTGCTACAATTAAAAACAATCAACTTGCGATTGGAACGGTCAGAAACGGCATTGTAGTGAAAAATCTGAATGACAATACTTCCATCTTTGCCAACACATTAACAGGATTGCAGAATAACACAATTCTTAGTATTTCATTCGATCGCCTCGATAACTTGTGGCTTGGACTTGATAAAGGCATTGATTATGTGATGATTAATTCGCCTATTTACGATCTATTTGGGAATTCAAATCTTTTTGGTGCCGGTTATACTTCCATTGTACGCGACAATTTACTATATTTGGGTACTAATCAGGGATTATACCTAACTTCTTACCCATTACTAAACTCAGCAAATCCTTCGAATGTACAGTTGATCGATAAAGTGCAGGGGCAAGTGTGGAGTTTGACCGAAATTGACGGAACTTTGTTTTGTGGAAGCGATCGTGGAGCATTCGTGATTAACAAAAATCAAGCATTGCAAATTAGCGGACTTTCAGGAACCTGGGGATTTAAAGCACTGCAAACCAAACCCGGCTGTATTATTGGAGCATCTTATCAGGGTTTTTTCATTGTAAAAAAATTAAACGAAAAGTGGCAATTCTCAAATTTAATTAAAGGTTTTAATGAATCGGGCGGGATGTTTGAAGAGGATGCTGAGGGCAAAATTTGGTTTAGCCATTGGATGAAAGGCATTTTCAGACTTACATTGAATGAAAAAATGGATAGTGTAATTAAAACAGATTTTTATGGTACGCAAAATGGTTTTCCAACAACGCAAAACAACACAATATTCAAACACGACAATTGGGTCGGATTTTCAACTGAAGGCGGTTTTTATAAGTTCAATGGGAAAACCAATCGTATAGAAAAATCATTATTATTAGAAAGTCTTTTTGGAAATCCACGCCATTCAATGAAAGTGTATTTTTCAAATTCAAATGATATTTGGTGTTTGTCCGGGTCACAAATTAAAGTTGCTTATAACCGTGGTGCAGGAAAGTACCAAATGGATTCTGCTTCGTTTTTTTCGTTAAAAGACAAATTGATTCCCGGATTTGAACACATTAGTTTTTTGAACGATACCAATAATATTATAGCAACTGAAGATGGTTTTTCGGTAATTAAAACTTCAAAAAGGAATCGTAAGGCTGATACATTTAAACTTTCAATACGAAATGTCAGCTTTACAAATACATCAGATGATTATTCAAATGCCGATATAGAGTATCAGGATAGTAGCGATATTCCTGAGTTCGATTCGCATCACAATTCGATACGCTTCGAGTATGTTGGTACCGAATACCGCAACGAAAATTCGATACTATACAGCTTTTTACTCGAAAACTTCAATACCGAATGGTCGGATTTTTCAGCAACAAACATGAAGGAATTTACTAAACTTCCAAGTGGTTCGTACGTTTTCAGAGTCAGGGCTAAAAATCTTTATAATGCACAAATTATTGAAACAAGTTTCCCCTTCATTATTTTACCACCCTGGTACCAAAGTACATCAGCAATTATTTTCTATATTTTATTTTTTGCTATCGCTCTATATTTGCTTCTCAGATACATTCAGTTTAGGTCAGAACAAGGTGCCCGTGAAATGGAAGCGAAAAAAGAATTTGAAATGAAGGAGAAGGAAAAAGTGTATAAAGCTGATGCTAAGGAAAAAGAGAATGAAATTGTTGCGCTTAAAAATCAAAAACTTCAATACGAGCTCCGACATAAATCGCAGGATTTGGCAAGTTCGACCATGAACCTGATACGTAAAAATGAAATATTATTCGAAATAAATAATAAACTCGAAAAAATAGGGGAAAACATTTCGGATAAAACGGATCCAAATACCATTGTGAAACGAATACAGAAAATGCAGGACGAAATAAAAAGAAATATTGAACATGATAATAACTGGAAGAAATTTCAGGAAAACTTCGACCTGGTGTATGAAAACTACCTAAAAAGATTGGGCGAACAGTTCCCAATTCTCACTGTGAGTGATAAAAAGTTATGTGCATACCTGAAAATGGATTTAAGTTCAAAAGACATTGCACCATTGCTCAACATGTCGTTTCGGAGTGTGGAAATGAGTCGATACCGATTGCGAAAAAAACTTATGCTCGAACGCGAGATTAATTTGACAGAGTTTTTACAGAATTTCTGATAAATTTATATAAGTTAGATCCTATAGAATGACTGAACTCCGACCGAAGTGAGATAAATAGGTCGTAGTCAACAACATTTTAAAAATTA
>CAYNHC010000269.1:0-4836 GCA_964396705.1 uncultured Paludibacter sp. | reverse complement strand
GCAGAAAAAAACGCAAGGTTAAATAATCTGAACGTTTTATTTAAACAAGTCGATATTTTGGACAAAACTGAAACTTCTGATAAATGGAATATAATTGTAAGCAATCCGCCCTATATTCCAACAAAAGAAAAGGAGTTAATTGAACCAAATGTATTGAATCATGAACCTCATTTGGCTTTATTTGTTCCGGATAACGATCCATTAATTTTTTACAAACGAATTGCTGATTTCGCATTAAAACATTTGGACGAGAATGGTAAATTATATTTTGAAATTCATCGCGATGCAGGAATCAGGTGCATTGAAATGTTGAAAAATTCAGGTTTTGCTAATGTAGAATTGAGAAAAGACATGTTTGGTAATGATAGAATGATATGCGCTCAAATTTAATTTTTCAACATAAAATTAATGCATAAATTAAACCTTTCCTTTTTATATTTGTCAGTTAAGTGAATAAAAAATGTATAGACCGGTAATAAATATATGAGTAATCCCGAGACAGAATTACTACTTCAATTGAGTCAACCTTCGCAAAGGGCAAAGGCATTTTCTTCGATTGTACGCTCTTATCAGGAACGGATTTACTGGCATATTCGTAAAATGGTACTTTCGCATGAAGACGCCAACGATGTATTACAAAATACCTTTTTGAAAGCTTGGAACGGACTCGATGGATTTAGGGGCGACTCACAAATATCGACCTGGTTATATCGAATTGCCACTAACGAAACACTTACTTTTCTTTCCAATAAAAAGATGAGGTCATTCTCGGGAATTGACGAGGTTGAAGATAATCTTTTGAAAAATTTGCAGTCTGATACCTATTTCTCTGGTAGCGAAGTAGAAATGAAATTACAAAAAGCCATTTTAACATTGCCTGACAAGCAAAGATTGGTTTTTAACATGAAATACTTTGATGATTTAACGTATGATCAAATGGAAACAATACTTGGCACTTCAACCGGTGCGTTGAAAGCATCCTACCATCATGCGGTAAAAAAAATTGAAAAATTTTTGAACGAAGAAAACTTTAATGACTGATATTTCAAAAAAAGATAATTTAAAAGTTAAATCTAACGTTACCAATTAAACCTATTACTTTTTATATAGTCAAAAAAAATACAAAAGTATGAAAGACAATAAAAACATATCGCTCAACGAAATCGGGAATAGAATACCATTTACTGTACCCGAAAACTATTTCGAACAGTTTGCTTTAAATATTGAGAGTCAAACTAGTGAGACCACTGTACCTGTTAAACGACTTTTAAAACCATGGATGTATATGGCTGCGGCATTTATCGGCGTTTTATTATTGTCACGTGTAACTTATACTGTTTTCAGTGGCTCTCAAAACAACAATAATGAAAATTACGAAATGTACGTAATGTCGCAATTGGACGAATCGGTTGTGTACGATTATTACGTAAATAACGATAATTCAAAATAAAACTCTAAAATTGCACAAAATGAAAAGAAATATTTTTTTATTAATGTTATTTGCAACCTTCTTTTTGCAAGCACAGGATCAAAATGACAGACCCAAAATTAAAGATATGCATGCCCGAAAATGGGAATATATTGTTGAAAAAGCGAACTTAACTGCTCAGGAAGCGGAAAAAGCGCAACCTATTTTCATGGAATATGAGCAAGCAGTATGGAAGTTAATGGAGAAAAATCGACCGTTTTTTATGAACAAGAAAAAAGCCGATGAAAACACTAAACCAAACTTCAAAGAAATGAATGATCGTTTCATAAACATTGAAATACAAAAGGCTCAGTTACTCAAAATTTACTACCAAAAATTAGAAAAAGTAATCTCTGCTGAAACTATTTTTAAAATGGGCGGAGCTGAACGATCATTCAGAAAAGATCTTGTTAAAGACTGGCAGGGAAAACACAAACAAAGAAACAATTGACTTACAACACATTAAACAATTTTTGTGCTTTTACAATTAAATTCTTTGGAATAAAGCGAAAAAATACTATCTTTGCAGACCAAAATTTTGGTTCGTTGGCCGAGTGGCTAGGCGCCGGTCTGCAAAACCGTTTACGGCGGTTCGAATCCGCCACGAACCTCAAAATTGAATAACCTTCTTAGTTTACCTTAATGGGAACTAAGAAGGTTTTTTTATGATTTACAATTAATTAGACCCCATTGTGCACAAAACTGTTCTAATGTGAATATAATTTTTGTAAATTTGCATCCTGTTAAATTTGACTCAAGAATAGAATGAAAATCCGTTTTACAATTTACTATAAAACGCAATGGGGACAATCATTGCAACTTGTATTGAATCAACCGAACAATACAACTTTCAGTTTACCAATGCATTGTTATAATTTATCTGAATGGATTGCTGAAACTGACATTGAATTTGATACAAAAAACATAACCTATCAGTATTATATAGTTAACTCCGATTTTTCTATAGCAAATGCTTTTGGTGGTTTACGTACTATCGAAATTCCGAATGGTTGGAATCAACTGAACATTGTTGACAGTTGGAGAATACCAAACGGTGATGCTCCATTCCTTTCGTCGGTTTTCTCAGACTGTTTTTTTAAAAGAGAAAAGGCTGAAAAAATCGATTTAAACAATAATAAAAATCTGATTTTAAGTATTAATTGTCCTCAAATTGAATCCGATCGTCATTTTGCCATCGTGGGAAATCAGGATGCTTTAGGAAATTGGGACGTTAAAAAGAAAGTCAGGCTCGATGAATCAGATTTCCCATTTTGGAAAATTGCACTCAACACTTCTGAATTAACTTTTCCGTTGGAATACAAATACCTGATTGTAGAAACTGCGACTGATGAAGTACTTGCCTGGGGTGGCGGACCGAATAGAAAATTAGAAAAAGCAGATTCCGAAGCATTTAATATAGTTAATGATGAGAATTTTCTGCGAACCATTGACTCGTGGAAAAGTACTGGAGTAGCCATTCCGATTTTTTCGCTTCGGAGCAAAAAAAGTTTCGGAACAGGTGAATTTAATGATTTGAAACTGATGATTGACTGGGCTGTTAAAACCGGACAGAAACTAATTCAGACTTTACCCATCAACGATACCATTCTTTATCACACCAATTTTGACTCGTATCCTTACAATGCAGTTTCGGTAAATGCCTTACACCCGATTTATTTACATTTAGATAAAATTGGAAAAATTAAAAATGCCGAACGCAAGGCCTATTATGAATCGAAGAAAAAAGAGCTGAACGAAAAATCTTTTTCCGATTATCAAAATGTGATGAACGTAAAATGGGAATTTTTTCGCGAAATATATCCACAGGAAAGTAAAAAAGTATTTGCATCGAAAGAATACCTTACTTTTTTCGAGAACAACAAAGAATGGCTTGTACCTTATGCTGTTTTTTCGTATTTGCGCGACTTGTATGGTACACCCGAATTTGCAAACTGGCCGGAACACAACATTTACAATAAAAATGAAATAGAGCTACTTTTGTCTCCTAAAAGCACTCATTATCATGAAATTGCAATATTTTATTTTCTTCAATATCTGCTTCACAAACAGTTATCGGAAGTGCATGATTATGCCAGAGAAAAAGGAATTGTGATAAAAGGAGATATCCCCATTGGCGTAAGTTCACGCAGCGTGGATGCCTGGGTTGATCCTCAGCTTTTCAACTTAAACGCACAGGCCGGAGCGCCACCCGACGATTTTTCGGCCACCGGTCAAAACTGGGGTTTTCCAACTTACAATTGGGAAATGATGGCAAAAGACAATTTTCAGTGGTGGAAAAAACGGTTTTGCAAAATGGCGGAATATTTCGATGCATATCGAATTGACCACATTCTGGGCTTTTTCCGCATCTGGGAAATTCCCGAAAATGATGTTTGGGGGCTTACAGGTAGCTTCAACCCTTCTTTGCCATTCACAAAAAATGAACTTGAAAACCTCGGACTTTGGTTTGATGAAGACCGATTTTTAAAACCATACATGAAATCACATGTATTGTATTCAATTTTCGGAAAATATACCGATGATGTGATTCGTGAATATTTGTTGCAAGACGGCTGGCAAAACTATAAATTTAAACCCGAATACGATACTCAGAAAAAGATAGAGGCACATTTTGCACGTCTGGGTTATAGTTTCAGCAATAAAGATGTAATAATTCGTGATGGATTGTATATGCTTCATTGCGAAGTACTTTTCATACGCGACATTCGCGAACCGGACAAGTTTCATCCTCGAATTTCGATGTACAGTTCGGCTACATTTCGCGATTTATCGGATGAAACACGTAGATTACTCGACAAAATTTATATCGATTATTATTATCACCGACACAATGAATTCTGGAAAAAGGAAGCATTAAAGAAATTGCCTACGCTAATCTCTTCAACCAAAATGCTTGTTTGCGGCGAAGATCTTGGCATGGTTCCCGATTCGGTTCCGGACGTAATGAACGAACTGGAAATTCTCAGCCTCGAGATTCAACGTATGCCAAAAAAACCGAATACGGAATTTGCCATGCCGGCAGATGCTCCTTATCGTTCGGTTTGTACCACATCAACGCACGATATGAATCCAATCAGAGCGTGGTGGGAAGAAGACCCGAACATAACGCAACGCTTTTATAACCGGGCTTTAGGAATGCAGGGTATTGCTCCCGAAAAATGCGAACAATGGATTGCAGAACGCATTATTCAGCAACATCTTGAATCGAAAGCCATGTGGATAATACTTCCGTGGCAGGATTGGATTGCATTAGATGCAAAATTAAGTCATGAACATCCATTTGCCGAAAGAATAAATGTACCAAGCAATCCGCGTAATTTCTGGTGCTACCGTATGCACATTCCACT
>CAYNHC010000268.1:0-4841 GCA_964396705.1 uncultured Paludibacter sp. | reverse complement strand
ACGAATCACATTTTCGCCAAGACGTTCGATAGCCGACGAGAAGTCGAGATATACTGCCAAACCTGTATTACCCACACCAAAACCGGCATCGCAACGTTCTTTGGCTGCACGCGAAGCTACGTCGCGGGGAACAAGGTTACCGAAAGCAGGGTAACGACGTTCCAAATAATAATCGCGTTCATCTTCTTTCAAATCAGTTGCTTTTTTCTTTCCGGCACGGATAGCTTCAGCATCTTCTTTTTTCTTTGGAACCCAAATACGTCCGTCGTTACGAAGCGATTCTGACATCAAAGTTAATTTTGACTGAAAATCTCCGTGAACAGGGATACAGGTTGGGTGAATCTGAGCATAAGCAGGATTTGCAAAATAAGCTCCTTTTTTATACATCTGAACAGCAGCCGAAGCATTCGAAGTCATTGCATTGGTCGAAAGGAAGAAAGTATTTCCGTATCCACCTGTACCAACAACTACCGCATGAGCAAAGAAACGTTCCGTTTTTCCGGTAACAAGGTTACGGGCAATAATACCACGTGCACGACCTTCAACAACTACAACATCCAACATTTCGTAACGTGAATACAATTTCACTGAACCTTTGCCAATCTGACGACTCAATGCTGAGTAAGCACCCAGTAATAATTGTTGTCCTGTTTGACCTTTTGCATAGAATGTACGTGATACCTGAGCTCCACCAAACGAACGGTTATCTAATAAACCGCCGTATTCGCGTGCAAAAGGAACACCCTGAGCCACACATTGATCAATGATACTGTTTGATACTTCAGCCAAACGATACACATTGGCTTCGCGGGCACGGTAGTCACCACCTTTGATTGTATCGTAAAAAAGACGGTAAACAGAGTCACCATCATTTTGATAATTTTTTGCTGCATTGATACCACCCTGCGCTGCAATTGAGTGAGCACGACGTGGTGAATCCTGAATACAGAAATTCAACACATTGAAACCAAGTTCTGCAAGTGATGCAGCTGCCGAAGCTCCGGCCAAACCAGTACCAACCACAATAATATCCAAACGACGTTTATTGGCCGGATTTACTAATTTTTGGTGAGCTTTATAATTGCTCCATTTTTCGGCTAATGGTCCCGCAGGAATCTTAGCATCTATTTTAGTTCCTTCTACTTTTGTAGATTCTTCTTTCTTTGCCATAATTTATTTTTCAATTTTATGATTTACAAAACTAGCACCCTGAGCCACAACCTAATAAATAGTACACAGGAACTGATAAGAACAATAAAATAATTATTGTTGATACTACATTTGAAATTGCTTTCACACGTGGCAACCAAGTTTTATTATTCAAACCTGTAGTTTGCAATGCACTCCACACACCATGTGTAAGGTGAATCCATAATGCACTTAGCCACACAATATATAATATTGCATAAACCGGTTGACTGAAATAATAGTCGATCCAAAAAGCGCCATCAGCAGCCTTTTCAACATCTCCCAAATGCGTCAATTCAACAAATTGCATCTTGCTCCAGAACTGGTAAAGGTGTAATCCAAGAAAACCCAATACAATTGCACCAAGCACTAACATGTTTTGCGATGCCCACGAAACACCTTCTTGTTTTTTGCTTACAGCATAACGTTCTTTTCCACGAGCACGCATGTTCTGTAAAGTCAGATACAATGCATAAATGATGTGTACTACAAATCCGCCAGCCAAAATCATTGTTGCCACCAGGGCATACCAGTTTGCGCCTAAAAATTCACAGATCATGTTATAAGCTTCAGGCGAGATGATCACCACAAAGTTCATAATACTGTGAAACAGCAAAAACAGCACAAGGAATACCCCCGTGATACTCATAATCAGCTTTCTTCCGATAGAGGAATCAATTAACCACATAGAATTTTGTTTTAGTTAGTATATATAGTTGTTTGTTTGAAATTCAATTGTAAAATAATCTAGAAAAATGCATTTTGAGTGCACTCCGAAAAGTCAGATTAATACCCCGAAGGGGGAAAATTATAATAACCACCGGTAAAACCGGTGGCAAAAATGAATGACTAAACTGCTGCCCTGAAAGGGCTGAACAAGTTATATAGTTTTTATTCAACCCTTTCAGGGCTGAATATCGAGAGTTTCATTTGCCCGTGGGCTTCACCCACGGTTATTTTTATTTAGTCCTTTCAGGACATTTTTTCCAAATCCGACTTTTCGGAGCAGACTCACCTTTTTTAAATATTTAAAAATATATTTATCTGATATTCAGAAACATAAATTATTTAACGGCTCATTTCAATTTGAATGCAAAATTAATCATTTAAATGAACATGACAAATAATACGGAAAAATTTCTTTAATAATAAATATATTGCTTATAATGAATCTATTAGTCCTACTCTGACAATGAATAAAGGTATTTTATTCAACAACTTCTCCTATTAATGTAGCTGAAGATGCCGATAAAATTTTTACCTGTATAAATTCACCTATATGTCGCCCTTGTCTCGGAAATATTACCACTTTATTTTGCGAAGTCCGTCCAAAAAGTTGTTCCTTAGAGCGCTTCGAGAAACCCTCAACCATTACTTCAAACACTTTTCCAATGTCGCTCAAATTACTTTCAAGCGAAATTTCGTTTTGTACTGCGATTATTTCATTTAACCGACGAATTTTCACATCTTCGGGCACATTATCGGGCATGCGTTTAGCAGCTACAGTTCCCGGACGCTCGGAATATTTAAACATAAATGCCATATCGAAACGCACTTCGCGCATCAACGACAATGAATCCTGATGATCTTCTTCTGTTTCGTCAGAGAATCCACAAAAAATATCTGTTCCGATTGAAATTTCGGGAATAATGCGACGCATGGCAGCTACACGATCGAGATACCATTCACGCGTATATTTTCTGTTCATAAGTTGGAGAATCTTATTGCTCCCTGACTGCACCGGCAAATGTATAAACCGGCAAATATTAGGATATTTTGCAATTACTTCCAACGTTTCGTCGGTCATATCTTTTGGATGTGGAGATGTAAAACGAATGCGCATATCAGGAACCATTTCGGCAATAATGCTGAGTAACTCCGGAAACTCAATCACTTTTCCGTCTTCGGAAGTATATTTATAGGAGTTAACCGTTTGACCAAGCAAAGTAACTTCCTTATAATTTTTGGATTTCAGGTCGTTTATTTCGTTCAGAATACTTTCCAAATCACGACTACGTTCCCGACCTCGGGTATAAGGCACAATACAATAAGTGCAAAACTTATCACAGCCCCGCATGATGGACACAAAACCGGAAATCGACACACCAATACGGGTTGGAAGTACATCTTTATAGGTTTCGGTTTTCGATAATTCAACGTTGATGGCTTTTTCACCACTCTCCACCGAATTAATAAGGTTTGGAATGTCCAGGTAAGCATCAGGCCCAACGACAATATTGACACCATGATCGGTAATCAGTTCATCTTTTACACGCTCGGCCATACAACCAATTACACCAATAATCAGTTTTTTATTTTTTCGTTTTAAAGACTGGTAGTATTTAAGACGTTGTACAACTCTCTGTTCAGCATTATCACGCACCGAACAAGTATTTACAAATATAGCATCTGCTTCAGTAATTTTATCGGTCAATTCAAATCCATCCATTTCCATGATCGATGCAACCACTTCGCTATCGGCTACATTCATTTGACAACCGTAAGTCTCCAAAAAAAGTTTTTTGTCGCTCAATGCGGATTTAGAGTCCGGTGAAGCAACTGTTTGTTCATTCATATTCTTTATGTTTATGTATTAAATAATACACAAAGGTACATTTTCTATTCAAAATATAAAAGTCAACTAAATTAACTTTTTTTAATATTTATATTTCAGAAGAAACACCAGATTAATAATGAGTTATTTAAAACAAAGATAAATAATACAGTTTGCATAAAACAAGAAAAAGTAAATATTTATTTTAAAAAAACATTTGCACAGAATAAAAAAAGTGTGCAATTTTGCAGAGTAAACAAACAGATAAATTTTTCATAGTTAAGGTTTAGGTTAAAATGTGCAATGGGTGGCTGTGAAGTTACCCATTGTTTTTTTTACTACTATGCACGAAATTTTCTCTTAAATTTAGAATTCATTCCTCTTCACTTCTTTAATTACCAAAGAAAAATGTAATTAAGTAAAATCAGCTCTCTACTGAAATTAAAAATCACTTTTCATTATAGATAAATACCTATAAATCAGCAATTAAAATTTTTCAAAAGTTAAATCTTCAAGTTAATCGAAAAATAAATTGAAAAACATTTGGAAATAACACAAAGCGTATATATATTTGCAGAGTAAACAAACAGATAAATTTTTCATAGTTAAGGTTTAGGTTAAAATGTACAATGGGTGGCTGTGAAGTTACCCATTGTTTTTTTGTGTTTTTTTTCGAAAATAGTTTTCTATTCTGAATAGAATATTTACCTTTGTAAACACTATAAATAAGGCATCATGGATAGTATTGGAGATTATATATATTTGATTATAATTATAATAGCAGCATTGAGCGGCATATTTAAAAAGAATAAACCGAAAACTGTTCCTCAGACTACTATGCCCGAAATGGATGAAATGGATGAAATGGAAGAACCATTTTTTCAAGATATTAAAACTGCAAAAAGCAATGAAACGATTTATCAACCTCTCAGCTTTGATACAGCAACCGATTTTTCGAAATTAAAAGCCCAGAAGCAGGTTGTAATAACATCAAAATTCACAAATACAAATGAGATTTTAAATTTGGAATCTGAAGAAACAACGAACGAAACAGAATACAAATTTGAAACTTATGATGACGTAAAAAAAGCAGTTGTTT
>CAYNHC010000267.1:2258-4900 GCA_964396705.1 uncultured Paludibacter sp. | reverse complement strand
ATCCTACTGAAATAACTGCTTTCGCCCATTCTATCGATTCACAAACAATGAATGCTATTTCTTCAAATCAGGATTTAACCCCCGGACAGATTGGTATTAAGGATAAATTGGTAACGCTACAGATTGCCACATCGTTTGGCTTATCTCTGTTTCATACGTTATTTAATTTTATTAATACTTTCATAATGATTTGGTTTGTAAACATCATTGCCAAAATCGTATCGTTTGTAATAAAGAAAAAAGCTACCGATGAAGAATTTCAACTACAATATATTTCAACCGGTATGTTGTCAACTTCCGAATTGTCGGTTTTACAGGCGTGGAAAGAAATTAAAGCCTATGTTGATCGTACAGAGAAAATGTTCAAAATGGTTCGGGAACTTTATTACGAAAAGAATGAAAATGAATTTGTAAAAAAATATTCGCGAATCCAAAAATATGAAAGTATCAGCGATAATATGGAAGTTGAGATTGCAAAATATCTGACTAAAGTTGCTGAAGGACGATTAAGCGAAGACAGCAAACGACAGATACAAACCATGTTGCGGGTTATTTCTGAAATTGAAAGTATTGCAGATGGATGTTATAATCTTTCAAGGATTATAATGCGCAAACGGGAAGATAAATCTCAATATATCAAAGACATGGACGATAATATCGATTTAATGATGAACCTTGTTGAAGGAGCTATTCATCAGATGAAAATGGGTATGCACAACGATATTGTTGATAACGAAGAACTAAATTTATCAGTTAATCTGGAACAGGAAATCAACAATTTCAGAAATCAATTGAAATTTCAAAATATTAATGATGTGAATGCTCAAAAATATGACTATCAGGCCAGCGTTACTTATATGGATTTAATTGTTGAATGTGAAAAAATGGGTGACTATATTATTAATGTTGTAGAAGCCCTGAATGAAGCAACCACAAAAAAATCATAATTTTCCCCAAATAACAAATTATAAATACTTTATAAATTGGATTATATTTTAATAATTATAGGTTTTGTAATTCTTATCCTTGGAGCTCACTTTTTAGTGGATGGTGCTTCAGGATTAGCAAAAAGATTCAATGTTCCCAATATTATAATCGGGCTTACAGTTGTTGCATTTGGCACATCTGCACCCGAAATGGTTGTCAATTTGGTTGCAGCTTTCGATCCCGCATCTACTGATATTGCTCTGACAAATATTATTGGAAGCAATACAATTAATGTATATATCATTTTAGGAGTTGCAGCTTTAATTTTCCCCATAACTTCCCTCAGAAGTTCACGCAGATTTAGCATTCCACTCAGTGTATTTGCTCCTCTTATAGTTTTATTGTTGACCATAGGTGATGGCGTTCTATCAAGAGCCGATGGCTTTGTGTTGCTGATATTTTTTTCGTGGTTCATGATAGTAATGGTTCGAAATACAATAAGCCACCCAAAAAAATCGGACGAAGAAGATTTTAAACCCATGAAAATTTGGCTTGCTTTGGTTATGATTTTGGGCGGATTAGCGGCATTAATTGGTGGAGCACAACTGATAGTGCCGAGTGCAACACGAATTGCGGTATCGTTAGGTATAAGTCAAGCTGTCATTGGACTAACCATCGTTGCATTAGGAACTTCGTTACCGGAACTTGCAACCTCAGTAGTTGCAGCATTCAAAAAGAATTCGGATATTGCACTGGGTAATGTTATCGGTTCAAACATCTTCAATGTTTTCTTTGTTTTGGGATTAAGCGCAACAATCCAGCCTTTACCTGCATATAAAGGAATGGATATTGATCTTATAATTGCAACTTTAGCTAGCTTTTTGGTGTTGGTTTTTGTTTATACCAATAAACAACATAAAATAAAACGTTGGCAGGGAGGTTTGCTTATTGCCATTTATACAGTTTATTTAATCTGGATGATTTCAGGCTTTTAATTATAACAGAAAATTTTAATAACTCAGTATTATGAATTTATTCAATGTTTATCCACTTTTCAATATAGAAATTACAAAAGGAATAGGTTGCAGAACTTACGACAAGGAAGGAATAGAATATTTGGATTTGTATGGCGGTCATGCCGTTATTTCAATAGGTCATTCACATCCGTATTATGTACAAAAACTGATTCAGCAAACAGAAAAATTAGTTTTTTACTCCAATTCGGTTGTAAATAAACTACAACAGGAATTGGCTCAAAAACTTGGAAAGATTTCCGGTTACGACGATTATGCTTTATTTTTAGTCAACTCCGGAGCCGAAGCCAACGAAAACGCACTTAAACTTGCTTCTTTTCACAATGGTCGCCGTAAGGTAATTGCTTTTAATAAAAGCTTTCACGGTCGTACTTCAGCATCGGTGCGTGTAACTGATAATCCAAAAATAGTTGCGCCAATTAATGAAGGTTTCGAAGTTGAATTCCTGCCACTTAATGATATAGATGCTGTTCGTCAATCGCTGAATAACAATGATGTATGCGCCGTAATTATTGAAGGCATTCAGGGAGTTGGAGGAATCAAGGTTCCGGATGTAACGTTTTTGCAGGATTTAAGTAAAGCCTGCAAAGAAACAGGGACAATGCTTATTTTAGATGAAGTACAGTCGGGATACGGAAGGAGCGGGAAATTCTTTGCTCATCAACACGCTGACATTCGTCC
>CAYNHC010000267.1:0-2158 GCA_964396705.1 uncultured Paludibacter sp. | reverse complement strand
GTTTTCTGAGTGTATTTAATTTAGATTTAAGGGCTCAGGAAATTGTTGCAGATAAAATTATTTTGAAAACAGGCGAAGTATATATTGGTGAAATTTTAATCCAAACACCTGAAATAGTATTAATAAAGACGATTGAAGGAGCCAGATTTCAGTTTCCTGTAGCTTCAGTTAAAACTATAGAAAAGGGAACATTTAACAAATCCGAAATAGTTGATAAAGATTCAATCGATAACCACAATAATTTATTGAATGAAAATTTATGCTTATTAGTGGATTTTTCTCCGGGAATAAGCAAAGGCAAACTGAGCTATCCATCGTCTTTTGTAGGTGATGCATCGTTGAGTTTTGGGACAAAAAAAATATTCAACGAAACGCTGTTCGCCGGATTGGGAATAGGCTATTATGTTGTTTCAGTAAGTTCAACATCCGCAATGATAAGTTATGTGCCCGTTTATATCAGGTTACAAAGCTATAATTTAAAAAAGAAACGAACTGCTCCTTATTTGTCATTTGATGCAGGTTACGCTTTTTCAACAGATTTGAATTATGGAGGTGGAACATTTGCAAAACTATCAACCGGAGTAATTCACAAAATTTCATATAAAATGGCCGTTTTCGGAGGGTTATACGCTCGTGTTCAGAGCTTTTCAGGAAAACTAACCGAAACAATTAATTCAGATGAGTTTATTTACAAAGGAAATTCATCAATGCTTGATTTGGGCGCTAAAATTGGATTTCAATTTTAAATATTACATTTTAACCGACTGATTACTAATGAATCGACAAACTTCTGAAATGCAATTCTCAATTGAAGAATAATCAAATTGCAATTTTTCCAGTATTTTCTTTCCCGAATAATACTCCCTGTTTGTCGCTGCTTTCGCCATTCCTCTGTCGATGAGTGGTTGAAAGCCAAAAACTTTTCCTGAAATTTCAGAAACATAACCTATGGCAAGAAGAAATTTCTTTCCCAGTTTAATTACGGGACGTGGCTTTTGAAATCCATCAGCCATCCACGACAATATTTCCTTGTTCGAACAATTTTCAGCGACCAATACGAAACGTTCAGCCGAGATATCGCTTTTCATTAACAATATCATCGCCTTTACCACGTCCTGAACATCAACATATCCTGATCCTCCATCTGTGTAAAATTTCAAACCTTTCCTAACTTGTGAAAATAGTTTTGAACTGCCTGTTTCAGTCCCCGAAAATCCTAAAATCACACCCGGATTAACAATTACTGCATTCAAACCCTTGCCAATCTTCTCCCACACTACTTCTTCGGAATAAAACTTACTTTGAGAATATGCAGATCGGGCTACAGCATCATTTAATATTGTATTTTCATCAATTGGCTCATTATTTGTGTTCCGTCCACAAGCTGCAATTGAACTAACAAAACAAAATTTCCGAACATTTGAGTTCATTGATACTTCCACGAGGTTTCTTGTGCCAATGATATTAGTTTCCTTAAGGGCATCTGATCCATTGCCAAGTGAGACCACTGCCGCACAATGATATACATCTTCAACACCCAACATCGCATTCTTTATAGTGTCTTTGTCGAGGACATCAGCAATAACCCAGTCAATTCTTTCGAGAAACGATTCAGGAGCAGAAGTGTAAAATTCAAATATTTTTTTTAGAGTCTCAATATTGCTTGTTTTACGTTTAATGGCTTTAACACGTTTGTTCTCTTGCAGCAAATGCCAGACAAGATGTCCGCCGACTAAACCCGTTGCTCCCGTAACTAAAATCATATTTGAATTTTTAATTTAATTTGAATTTCAAAAATACAGAAAGAAAACAGTATTTTTGTAATCTTTTCGATTAAAAACAATATATCATGCAAAACATTTGTGTTTACTGTGCATCAAGTACTCGTGTAAAAGACAGCTATTTTAAAGCAGCTGAAAGATTGGGGAAATTATTTGTTGATGCCGGCATATCAGCAGTATATGGTGGTGGTTCTGTCGGATTGATGGGTTGTTTTGCCGATAGTATTTTAAATGCAGGAGGTAAAATCACCGGAATCATTCCTCAGTTTATGTGCGATGAAGAATGGGATCACAGAGGTATAACCGAACTGATAATTGTAGAATCTATGCACGCAAGGAAAGAGAAAATGGCGTTTATGTCGGATGCGGCGGTTGCT
>CAYNHC010000266.1:0-4903 GCA_964396705.1 uncultured Paludibacter sp. | reverse complement strand
CAAATGCATTGAATTATTATAACAATGTACACACACGAGCCGGATTGTCGCCTAAAAACGCCATAACTGCTGCTGACATTTTAACTGAACGCAAGTTTGAATTTGCTTTCGAAGGTTTGCGTTACTGGGATTTACTTCGTCAGGGATTGAACACTGCTGCAAATACAATTGCTCAAACTCAAAATGTATTGAGCGGAAATGCTGCCGATGTGGTTACAATTTCATCTGCAAAGATCACTGCAACAAGAGGTTTTATGCAGATTCCGAATACACAGATTACGCTTTCAAACAATGTATTGAAGCAAAATACAACTTGGTAATTAACTTTAAAACGATACAAAAATGAACAAAATATTTAAATTATTTTCTTTATTGTTCGTAATGGCAATAATGTTTACGTCTTGTTCGCCCGAGGAATTTGCTATGGGTGAAGCGGATGTAAAAAAGACAGACTTAGTGGAAGGCATTGCTTTCAAAATTGAACATGATGCTACCAATCCAAATATCGTTTATTTGACGAGTTTGATGGATAATTCTTACACTCCTCTTTGGAATCATCCGCAGGGACGTAGTCAGGAAAAAAAGGTAACATTAAAAATTCCATTCGCTGGAACTTACAATGTTCAGTTTGGTGTAATGACGCGTGGAGGAGTCGTTTATGGTGATACGGTTACATTTAAAGTTGATAATATGTATGCCGATTTTGTAAGTGATCCATTGTGGACATTACTTTCCGGTGGTGCAGGTAAAGAAAAAACATGGTACCTCGATTTAGATGAAAATTCAGTAAGTAGATATTTCTTGGGCCCACTTTACTTTTATGGTACTAACGACAGCTGGGAATCGGTAACAAATGGCGTTAAAGTTGGTGGTGATTCATGGAACTGGAATCCTGATTACAAAGGTAATTCATGGTTAATGAGCGCTGTTGATTTTGGTTCAATGACATTTAATCTGAAAGGTGGAGCGAATATAATTGTCGAGCACAAATCTATACCAAGCCTTGGTACACAAACAGGTAAATACCTTATTGATACTGAAAATCATACTATGAAAATGCAGGATGCAGGGATTCTTCATGATACCGGACGCAATGGTGTAGTGTTGAACTGGGGTGATATTAAAATCCTCTCATTAACCGAAACCACTATGCAGTTAGCTGTGCTTCGTGATGCTGCCCTTTCTGGTGAAGGTGCTTGTCTTTTGGTATATAATTTTATTTCGAAAGACTACAAAGATAACTGGACACCTCCAGTGACTGTAGAGCCGGAGCCAACATTACCTGATGGTTGGAAAGATGATGTTTCGCAAACAGTTTCGAAAAGTATTAAATGGGTACTTTCACCTTCGACTCCATTTAACTGGGCAAACCTTGATGGTTCGTTGATGAATGCTGGATGGACTGCTGCCGATAAATATGATGGTTGGACAGGTTTCAATGCAGCAGCTGCGGCCAATTATGCCAACTTCTCATTGACTTTGAATTCGGATGATAATACTGTCACTTATGTTGCTCCTGATGGAACTTCTACCAAAGGTACTTATACGCTTGACGAAAAAGGGATTTACACTTTCACTGATGTTAAACCGAACTTTGTAATTTGCGGTGGTTGGGTAACACTTGGTACAACGGATGCAAATCAATGGCGCATCACTAAAATTGAAAAAGATCCAGCCGGTAATGTTACAGGTATGTGGGTTGGTAAACGAGATCCTGCAAAAGCTGAATACATGGTTTATCATTTGATTCCTCAGTTAGGAAGTGCTCCTGTTGATCCGTTGGCTGCATGGAAAAAAGCATTGGTAGGCAAAACATTTAAACCTGATACAGGTTGGTTTATCGATTGGATGAACTTTGGTTTTACCGGTGGATGGACAAGTGCTGCTACTTTTGGAACTGATTATACTTCTAACAATTGGGTGTGGACATTAGCAACACGGACGATTGCCGAAAGTGCAAGTATTAAATTCGAGGCAAATGGTGCCGATATTAAAGCTACTTTGACTCAGGACATTTACGGAGCTGATGGTATCATTGTTACAGCAGGTTATACTGTGTCAGGAAAAGTTACTATTAACCCTGATATTCCTTCCATCAAATTTGAATTCCCGCTTGTTGACTATACCGGATGTCCCGGAGCATGGATGAATAAGACAAATCCAAAAGGTGCAAATTGGGCAAGTCCACTTGCAGAAAACGAATGGTTATATTTACCTTATGGAAATGCTACCCTTACAACTGTTGATGCCGATGGATTTTGGCTGGGTTGTGTAGCAAATTCAGTTGCCGGAGGTGATAGCAAAGATGAAATATTGGGATTCCATTTTGTTAAGGCTAATTAATTAACTGTCTTTTTTAAGAAGGAGATTGTCTGTTACAATGACAATCTCCTTCTCATTATTAAATTTTATGAAACCGATTTCGCTTATTTTAGTTTTATGTTGCTGCATAATGTTATCATGCAACAATAATAAACAAAATTCAATTTCTGAGAAACAAGATCAATACGAAGAAGCCTTCAATCAATCAGAAAAGTTGAAAGAGGAAGCTTCTAAAAATCCTGAGTTTGCAAAATCGAAAGAATACAGCAAACAAATGGAAAGAGCCGCTATCGAAATGGCTAAAAACACCCATGGTCTGAATCAGTCAGATAAACTTTTACTTGAGTTTGAACTTGCTCTTAAAAGTTTAAAACAGAACACTGAACTTCTAAAACAAAATCCTAAACTAACGAAAGATCTGTCTTTTCTCGAAAAAACGCAGGCAAAAGCAGATAAAGTACGTGAATACCAGCAAATGATAAAAAAAATAAATTTAAACCCGACTGAAAAGAAAAAATTTGATGAACTTTGTCAACAATAATCTCAATAAAACATATAACTTTCAAGTTAAATGAAGGCATTCATAAAACATTATAGTTTATATTTTCTCATCCTCTTTTCGTTATTTCTTACTTCGTGTAAACCTGAAGTCGAAATAGTTCCTGAAATACTCTTGGCAAAAGAAGAGATTGTTTTTGCTCAGACAAGTGGTGCAAATCAGGTTGCCATTAAAACAAATTTGCCGTGGACTGGTACAAGTTCACAGTCGTGGTGTGCAATAACTCCTGCATCGGGCGAAGCCGGAACAATGAAAATTAATATCGCAGTTTCAGAAAATAACACCTATGCACCCCGTGAAGCCATTGTGACAATTAGTGTCGGCGAGTTAGTCAAGCAAATTAAAGTGACTCAGGAACTTATTAAAATTACCATTGAAACTAAGGAGTATAAACTAAGTTCACCACAAACAGATATTGTAGTTAATATTCAAGCTTCACAAGCCTACAGCACCACCATCCGACCCGATTGGATAACATTGAAATCCACGTCATCTGATAGTAAAATGTTAACTTTCACAGTTGCTGAAAATAATGGAACGAATACCCGTGAAGGTTTTATAAAATTCACTTCGGGTATCATTTCCGATTCAGTGAAGGTAATTCAAACCGGAAATACAATCAGTATTCCTGCCGATGCAACAGGTATGAGCAGTACAGCTGTGCAACTTGCCGCAAAAATAAAAGCAGGTTTTAATATTGGGAATACGCTTGAAGCAATCGGAAGTGAAAATGCCTGGGGTAATCCAAATATTACCGAAGACTATATTAAACTAATCAAAAAAAGTGGTTACAATGCAGTACGTTTGCCCTGTTCGTGGAATCAATATGCCGATCAAACAACCCATATAATTCGGCCCAGTTGGTTGGCACGTGTAAAAGAAGTAGTTCAGTATTGTGTAAAAAACGATATATACGTGATGGTAAATACCCATTGGGATGGTGGTTGGCTCGAAAACAACTGCACCGTTGCCAAGGAAGCTGAAAACAATATAAAGCAAAAAGCCTACTGGGAGCAAATTGCTGTTACATTGCGCGATTTTGACGAGCATGTTCTCTTTGCAAGTGCCAACGAACCGAATGTTGCCAATGCAACAGAAATGGGTGTTTTACTTTCTTACCATCAAACTTTTATCAATGCAGTTCGCTCAACGGGTGGTCGAAATGCATATCGGGTGTTGGTGGTTCAGGGGCCAAGTACCGACATCGAAAAAACAAATTCGCTAATGAATACTATGCCAACAGACAATGTGCCCAACCGTTTGATGGCTGAAATACATTATTATACGCCATGGAATTTCTGCGGTATGGAAAAGGATGAAAGCTGGGGTAAAATGGCATATTATTGGGGAAAAGACTACCATTCAACAACCGACACTGCTCATAACTCTACCTGGGGCGAAGAAAGTACAGTGGATAGTTTCTTTGATTTAATGAAAAAGAAATTTGTGGACAAAGGAATACCGGTTATTGTAGGTGAATATGGCGCCATTCGCAGAGATTATCTGACCGGAAGTGCATTAACATTACATTTAGCATCGCGTGCTTTCTACCTTAAATACGTTACAAAAAAAGCAATTGCAAGCGGGTTAATGCCATTTTATTGGGATGCCGGTGGTTCAACAGGTGTATTCAACAGAAATACAAATACAGTCGCTGACCAGCAATCATTAAATGCATTGATTCAAGGTATTACAGAATAGAATAGCAAAACCTAATTTATTGAAGATATTTGTTGTTCTCAACAATAACAATTTACATTATAGTTTTTCAGTTTTTTCATAAATAGCAAATTAGAAAAAAGACAAACCCCGCCCGGTTGTGAAACCGGACGGGGTTTTATTCTTGAAATGGGATTTGAAATACTCGGCTATTTACAAATAATAGTTATGATTTCATCTTTAAATCCTTCTATAGAAGCTTTAAGTTTAATTTCGCCTTTAGTGCCATTGTTCTGAATAATCGCTAAACATTTACCATTGAAAAGATGACGTTCGGGTTTCTTTAGCGAATTGTGGTCATTC
>CAYNHC010000265.1:1521-5042 GCA_964396705.1 uncultured Paludibacter sp. | reverse complement strand
ATCTATGATTTCAAAAAAAATAGAAATAGATGAAAGCCTGCGTTTTGTAGCGAAGCACTACAAAAAAGGCATTTTTAATCCGGAAAATAAATTAGCAAAAATTACTGGAAAGAACCGATATTATATACAACCAGCTATTTTAAGCCGGGTTGCAGCAATAGCTATAATTTTGGTTGTTGTGGGAATTGTTTTTATATACAGGAACAATGGCGAAATGATCATCGCAAAAGGAAATCCTACTATCTCAATTTTACCCGATCAATCGGAAATTAAATTACAACCAGGCGCGACTTTAGCTTACGATAAAAATTTTGGCAAATCAACCCGCGAGGTTAAAATTACCGGAAATGTCTCATTCAGAGTAGCTCGCGATGTGCAAAAGCCTTTTATCGTTCACACTTCGGATGCAAATATTAAAGTATTGGGGACTACTTTTGATGTAAATCAAACCATCGAAGGTGTTACATTATCAGTTCATACCGGCAAAGTTCAGTTTACACCAACCGGTTGGGATATGTCGTTCATCTATGTAAAAGATGAAAATGCAGCCTACAAAGCCTCTGAAAACTTAATTACAGTTACAAAAGCTCATTCGTTATATTCTATCAACCGCTCAAGCAATCAGCTTACTTTCAGCAATACCCAATTGGATGAAGTTTGTAATTTAATTGAAGATTATTTCAAAATCAATGTTAATCTAAAGACCAATGAATCAGATCTAACTCTTACGTCATCTTTCGAAAACAAATCGGCTTTAGACATAATCAAAATCATTAACTTAACGCTGGATACTCATATCTCGATAGAAAATTAATATTTATGAGACTTAAATTATTTATTCTGTTTCTGTTTATTACACTTCAAACTCCTCTTTTTTGTCAAAAAAACATTATTGTAAATGCTGACAATATTTCAATAGAGCAGGTTTTTAAACAAATTGAGGAACAATCGGGATATAAATTCTCCTATAATCCTGTGATTTTAAAAGGAATTCCACCTGTGACCTGCCATATCCAAATTAAAAATCTTGCTTCGGTATTGGATATTATTTTTCAGAAAACGGACATACAATTTATATTCGTTGACAATTTTATTATTCTTAAAAAGCGAAGTAAAACAAGGACAATCAGTGGTTATCTTTATGATGATCAATCGTCTGAAACACTTATTGCTGCAAATATATTCGATTCCCAATCAGGAAAAGGCACTGTAAGCAATAATTTCGGGTTTTACAGCTTATCAATTCCGCTTGAAACAGCCCGTTTGTATGTGAGTTATGTAGGATATAAAACAAAATTAATATCTGTAAATACGCTTAATGACACTATTTTGTCAATTCGCCTTGAACCATCGTCGCAACTACACGAAATTGTTGTAAAAGGGAAAGAAAACACCCAAATAACAAGTACTGAAACAGGGAAATTAAGTATGAATTCAGCAGAACTAAAGTCAGTTCCTGCATTTCTTGGCGAGAGCGATGTGATTAAAACCCTGCAACTTACCCCAGGAGTTGCAGCTGGAACCGAGGGCGTGGCAGGAATGTACGTGCGGGGAGGAAATATCGATGAAAATCTTTACATGGTGGATGGAAATCCAATTTATCATGTCAACCATTTGATGGGAATTTTTTCTACTTTTAATCCCGATGCAGTTAAAATAATGAACTTTTACAAAGGTAGTTTTCCTGCCCGTTATGGAGGAAGACTTTCGTCGGTGGTTGATTTACGTATGAACGACGGCGATATGAAGAAGTACAGCGGCACATTTTCAATCGGGTTACTTTCTTCGCGTATCAACTATCAGGGACCCATCATAAAAGATAAAACTTCCTTTAGTGTTTCGCTGCGAAGAACTTACTTTGATTTGCTTACAAGACCAACTTTAGCCATTATCAATTCAATTAAAAAAAAAGAATCTAACAATTACGAAACTGTGGATATTGCTTATGATTTTTACGATTTTAACGGGAAAATAAGTCATAAGTTTTCAGAAAAAAGCCGACTTTATCTTAGTCTTTACTCCGGCAAGGATAATTTATTTGGAAAATATGGGAATTATTTTAAATATTCGCATGAACAATCAGTAAATACAGATGAGCCGTATTACTCGGAAAGCACTCAATCACAATCTATTAAAATGAATTGGGGAACGCAACTCGCCTCTCTGAACTGGGCATATCAGTTTAATCATAAACTGTTTGCCAATACTACGTTGGTTTATAGCAAGTATTTGTCCGATATTACTTCAACTAATGCCGAGTGGGATTTGAATAAATACCAAATTTCAAGTAAAGAGGTAATTTATGAAAAAAATAAAACCAATTCATCGGTTTATGGTTCAGGCATCGAGGATGTAGGATTACGTACTGATTTTGATTTTTCACCCTTCAATAATCATTACATTCGTTTTGGTTCATCTTTTCTGAATCACTTATTTCATCCTGAACACAATCAGGTACTTATGAATGAAACAAGCGATGGAATAAAAGCTGAAAAGAAAATTATTTATGCCAACGACAGCGTCCGAATTCAGGACGCTTCCTTTTATATTGAAGATGAAATGAATTTATCTTCTCGTTTAAAAATAAATGCCGGTTTACATTTTTCCGGTTTTTTTGTTCAGGGAAAATCATATTTTAGTTTGCAACCCCGTTTTTCGTCCCGCTATCTGATAAACGAAAAAACCTCACTGAAAGCATCTTATGCTAAAATGAATCAGTATCTCCATCTGTTGCAAAGCAGCATTATCAGTCTGCCTAACGATTTGTGGGTTCCGATAACCAAAAACATAAAACCGTTGATTTCGCATCAGGTATCAGCAGGTATTTATCACGACTATCGGAATTTTGAGATTTCGATGGAAGGATATTACAAAACTTCGCAAAACCAGATTGAATATAAAGAAGGCGCTGAATTGCTCTCGGTAGGTAAAAACTGGCAGGATAGGGTAGTGCAGGGGTTGGGAAAATCGTATGGACTTGAATGGATGATCAATAAAAAAACAGGTAATACTACTGGTTGGATTGGATATACATTAGCTTGGGCAAAACGACATTTTCCCAATGGAGAGATAAATGGCGGAAAACCTTACTTTGCAACTTACGATAACAGGCACAAAATCAATGTTGTAGTTGTACATAAATTGAGCAAAAAAACTGATCTGAGTCTGTCGTGGATATTTGCTTCGGGTAACAGAGCAACAATTCCCATGGAAAAATATCAAAATATTGAGTACGACGAAAATTATATTCAGGAACGAAATAACTTCAAAATGCCTGATTATCACCGGTTAGATTTAAGTTTCAACTTTTATCGACCACGAAAAAACGGAAAAATGGGTATCTGGAATGTAAGTATTTATAATACATATTTCCGGAAAAATGCGTTTATGATATTTCCCTCAACAGATATGGTTTACGAGGGTGGGGGAAACTGGGGAAAAGTAATTGAGCAAAAAAGTGTTTACAAACAAGTGAGTGTATTTCCAATAATTCCATCATTTTCTTATACTTTTAAATTTTA
>CAYNHC010000265.1:0-1421 GCA_964396705.1 uncultured Paludibacter sp. | reverse complement strand
AAATTTTAATTTAACTTTTTATAAATCAATAATATATATACAAATTAATAAATTTATCTCGATGAAACGAACATTTTATTTCTTTATGGTATTAGTTGCCGCAGGTTTTCTTTTATCAGCATGCAGTTCTTCGATTGGACTCACACGTAACAATAACAATCACCAAACCGAGGTAGTACTCAGTCAGAAAAATTACAAAATAATCAAGTATGTCGAAGGTGAATCAACAGCCCGGTATATTTTGGGTATTGGTGGCGCCGGAAAAGGTGGAATGATAGCCAAAGCACGAGAAAAAATGCTTAAAAATGCCGGTTTAATCGGTAAATCGCGCGCTGTAATTAACGAAACAGTTGAAATGAAGACAAAAGCAGTTCTTATTTATACAGAAGTCCGCTATATTGTATCTGCTTATATTATAGAGTTTTATCAACCCGGCGAAGCTGAACCATTAGTGGAAGAAAATGTTTACAATGAACCTGAAGAACCAACTGAAAAAACGGTAACAAATACCGGACTTTCGTTGGGTATAAATATTCCTCAATTTAATTCGTACAACTCTTATTATGATTTCAATCCGAAATTAGGGTATCATTTAGGACTTAAAGCAGAGTTCAGCAAACCCAACACCATCAAGAACTTTTTCTGGGAAACACAGTTTAATCTTATTTATATGGCTTCAGAAACAACTGCTCAATCATATTATTCCGACGAAAAAAGTATAAGTGTTGATATTCCACTGCTTATAGGTTATAATATTCCTATCACGAATAAATTAAGTTGGTATATCAAAGGTGGAGCAGCTCTTGGTATTACATTTTATAATGAAAATAGAGAGCAAGAGTCTGATAATTTTCAGTACATTAGTAGTGTACACACTTCGGGACTTGAAGCTATGACAGGTTTACGAATTAATTCTAAGTTTCAAGTTGGATTAGGACATCGCTGGACGGGTGGGGGATATGGCAATTACGATTTTACTAACATCTCGCTATCTTATATGTTCAAATGAGAATAAATATCTTATCAATTGTATTTTTCGTATTTCTATCGTCAGGTTGTGTCGAAACGCTTGACATAGATGTATCGGATACCAAGCCTAAAATAGTGATGAATGGAATACTTGAGCCTGACTCACTGATTACAATTTATGTTTCTAAAAGTTATTCGTATTACAATGATTTCTTTGAGAATATTAGTTATGAGAATAGTGTCACACCGGATACCATAGTTCCCAGTATTTTACCCAATGCTAAACTAATTCTTTATATCAATGGAGATAATAAAGGAGAAATGGATTTAATACGTGTAGATAGTATTTTTGGGGGTTCAATTTTCAAATCACAAATCAGACCAAAATCAGGTGATAAAATCCGCATAGAAGCATCTTCACCCGGTTTTACTACTGCTAAAGTCGAAACACA
>CAYNHC010000264.1:3706-5047 GCA_964396705.1 uncultured Paludibacter sp. | reverse complement strand
GCATTTTTCATTACCACAATTTCCACAATAGCTGCGTGAAGCTGATTTTCGTCGCGACTTGGAGCTGTACAGCCTTCGAGGTACGAAACGTAGCTATCTTCATCGGCCACAATCAGCGTGCGCTCAAACTGTCCTGTATTCACTGCATTGATACGGAAATAAGTCGAAAGTTCCATGGGGCAACGAACTCCTTTGGGAATATATACAAACGAACCATCGCTGAAAACGGCCGAGTTTAATGTTGCAAAAAAATTATCATTCACAGGAACCACCGACGACATGTATTTCTTAATCAAATCGGGGTGATGTTCCACTGCTTCGCTGAACGAACAGAAGATGATTCCTTTTTCTGCCAGCGTTTCTTTGAAAGTGGTTTTTACCGAAACCGAGTCCATTACCGCATCCACAGCAATTCCCGAAAGCGCCATTTGTTCTTCGAGCGGAATACCCAGTTTGTTGAATGTTTTCAGCAATTCAGGATCTACTTCGTCGAGACTTTTAGGTGAATTTTTACGCGGAGCAGCGTAATAGGATATACTTTGGTAATCGATATGAGGAATATCGAGATGCGCCCATTCGGGCATTTTCATCGTCAGCCAGTGGCGGTATGCTTTCAATCGGTATTCGAGCATCCATTCCGGTTCGTTCTTTTTTGCCGAAATCAACCGCACAACGTCTTCGTTTAACCCAATAGGGATAATGTCGGTTTCAATATCAGTGGTGAAACCGTATTTATAATCAGCCTGGGTTACTTCATGTAATATATTTTCTGCCATAAATTCAATTGCTCAGTTTCGAAATTTTTCGAATATAAGTTTATACATACTTCATTAAGTTGTTGTGTAATTTACTATTTATGAAGTAGTGAGTTTTTTAAAGTTGCAAATTTACGATTAATTGCTGTCTTAAAAAAAATAAAAAAGTAAAAAGTTCTATCTCATAACACTACACAGATTGGTTTTGTTTATGGCTATTGCTTAAATTTTGTTTATATCGCCTTTAAAATTTGAAATTATAAGCTACTTTGTTATAAATTGATAGTGTAATAAATATTATAAGAGCGAAAAATCTCTTTTTCGCTCTTATAATATTATTGAATACATGAATTTTTCGAATCGAAAAAAATATTTAGATATGTGTATCAGAATAAAACATATTCATTTGAGCACGCATAAGATTAACTGATTTCATTGCCATTACTTTGGTCTCATTCAAAATATTTAGGTACAAAATACTATTACGTGTTCCGGTATCTTTGTTTTTTGTTCGTTTAATCTGATTTTTTACAAGCTCAGCATATAGGTCGAGAATTTCTGCACGACGCTCTTTAATTCTTTCTAT
>CAYNHC010000264.1:0-3606 GCA_964396705.1 uncultured Paludibacter sp. | reverse complement strand
AAGCTTTTTCTGTCTTCTTTGAAAAGTCCATCAAGTACACCCTGATAAATCTGAATGGTTGTATTTATCGATTCTTCTATTTGATGCGTACAATTCACAACAACATCATGTTCATTTGTAATCTCACATTCAACTTCCTTATCCTTTTTCTCGCGTTTTTTATGAATGCGAGTGAACTGTAAAAATAAAAATATGACTAAAGCAATGGATCCAATAACAGCATATATACCTCCATACATCAGAGCAAAAGCAACTAATGCAGCTACTGTAAATGCAACAAAGGCTGTAATAAACCATCCACTTATTACGGTAAGTACTCCTGTTATGCGGTAAACAGCACTTTCACGTCCCCAGGCGCGATCGGCAAGCGATGATCCCATGGCAACCATAAAAGTTACATATGTGGTAGATAATGGAAGTTTTAATGAGGTTCCGGCTGAAATTAGTAATGCTGATACAGTAAGATTTACTGAAGCACGTATGAGATCGAAAGAAGCATCACCCACTTCGTTTTCCGATAAAGGTTTGAAACGACTCTCAATGAAATCTAAAACTTTTTTCGGGGTAATTTTGTCAACTAATTTGCTTATACCAATTGCATTTCGAACTAGTGAGCGTGAAGCGCCCGTGGAGGAGAAACGTTCGATACCATCGCTTTGACGAGAGAGATTAACTTCTGTTTTGGTAACAGTCTTTGCTTTTTTTGAAAACCATAAAGCCAACACCATTATTACACCTGCACCAAATAAATATCTCCAGTCAACATTAACAGGTTCTGATAATTGAGTCATCATTAATGTGTCAACAGATCCACCTGAGGCTGCAACTCCTGATGCTATCTCAAATGAACTTAATCCGGCCATAAACACACCAATAAAGTTTACTAAGTCGTTACCTGCAAATGAAAGTGCCAGAGCAGAGGTGCCGGCAAGAATTATGATTTTAAGAATATTAACTTTGAAAATATGTTGTAATGCAGCCATAATTACTGTCCAGCCCAACATTGTGTAAAGCAGAACCATGCCAAGGTTATCGGAAATTGCATGTATTGTGTCTTTCGAAATAAGTGTGGTTCCTTTCAGTCCTTTGAAAATGGCAAAGTACGAAATGGCTGTAAGTGCAAGTCCGGCCCAGATTGAGCCAATGTATTTGAAGTTTTTTTTGTATTTGAACGAAAACAAAAGCCTCGACAACCACATAATGCCCGATCCAAATACAAACGCAATAACTACAGAGATAAGAATTCCGGAAATAATTGTCAGTGCTTTGGCCGAGTTGATATATTCAATCAAAACACCTGTGTCGGTTCTCCAAATATCAACCAATGCAACCGCTACAGCAGCACCCAACAATTCGAAAATTAATGATACAGTTGTTGATGTTGGTAAACCAAAAGTATTAAAAACATCCAGAAGAATTACATCGGTTACCATTACCGCCAGAAACAACATCATTATTTGCGGGAAAGTAAACATGCCGGGGTGAAAAACACCACTTCGGGCAATTTCCATCATTCCGCTTGAGAATAATGACCCAATTAATACTCCCACAGAGGCAACAGTAAGAATGACCCAAAGTGGAGCAACTTTAGATCCTATACTCGAATTCAGAAAATTAACGGCATCGTTGGCAACCCCAACCACCAAATCCAATGCTGCTAAACCCAACAATGTGAGCACAATTACAATGTAAATAGTATCCATTTTAACGTTTTTTTAATTTGGCGCAAAATTACTTATAAACACTTGTAATACAATCAACAAATGAATTAAATATATGTTTCAAAAATGTTACAAAAGTGTTACAAAACTCAAAAAATGACTATAATATAATTAAGCTAATGTGTTTTAAACAGTAAAATGGGAAAACTTTTTAATGATTGCTTACGTTGAAGAAGCTCTTTAATTTTTTTTGCAATTATCTATTGCTTTGTTATTTCAACTTTTTTTGTTGCTTCCATATTGTTGTTTCTGTATTCAACTTTTTCTACAACTCTCAGTGCGAGATCCCTGAAAGCCATTCCTGAAATAGTATCGCTTGTAACAGCAACAGGTTTTCCTGCATCGCCCTGCTCACGAATACTTTGTACCAACGGAATTTGACCGAGCAATGGAATATCCAGTTCTTCGGCTAATCGTTTTCCACCATCTTTCCCGAAAATATAATACTTGTTTTCGGGTAGTTCAGCAGGAGTAAACCACGACATGTTCTCTACTAATCCGAGTACGGGTACATTCACCTTATCGCCGGTAAACATATTTACACCTTTGCGTGCATCGGCAAGAGCCACATCCTGTGGGGTTGTAACTACTATGGCACCGGTGATTCCCATAGTTTGTACCAGTGTAAGGTGTATATCGCTTGTTCCGGGCGGAAGATCCATGATGAAAAAGTCAAGATCGCCCCAATAGGCGTCTGTAATTAATTGTTTCAGTGCATTACTTGCCATGCTGCCACGCCATACCAGTGCATTGTTGGGGTCAACAAAAAAGCCAATGGAGAGAAGTTTAACACCATATTTTTCGATGGGTGTTAACATTTGTTTGCCATCAATTTCCTGCATTTCCGGTCGGGCATCTTCCACGCCAAACATTTTTGGCATCGAAGGTCCGTGAATGTCTGCATCGAGCAAACCTACTTTGTAACCCAATTTTGCAAGCGAAATGGCCAGATTGGATGAAACAGTTGATTTTCCAACACCACCTTTACCCGAAAAAACAGCGATAATATTTTTTACGCCGGGTAAAACAGATGTTACTTTTGGTTTGGGTGCTTCTTTCATTTCGGCAGTTATGTTGCCGCGAATGTCAATGTCTTCTCCTATATAGGTCAGGATAGCTTGTTCGGCAGCTTTAATAACTGATTTAGCAAATGGGTCGTTATGTTTTTCAAAAATGATTGAAAATGAAATTTTATTGCCATCGATTCGGATATTGTCCTGTACCATACCTGATGATACAATATCTTTTCCTGTACCGGGGTAACGTACATGTACGAGAGCATCGAGAATTAGTTGTGGATATAGAGTCATTTTAAGAAGTTTGTAAAGTTTGAAAGTTTAATAGTTTAGGTAAAACAGATTTCATCTGAAAAAGTTTTTCATCAATTATGAATTATCAATTATGAATTATGAATTGTCTTGTCTTTGATTTCTTCCGAAGCTTCGGTAACTGTCGTGTTCAATTTCAACATCAGGTTCTACAAAGCTTTTGCGTGGTTCAAGTGTCCATTTGATATATTTTATGGTCAAACCACGGTTGAGCCATTGTTGTTCGTAGTAGGTTTTAATTTGTAAAATTGGGTCATTTAAGTCGGAAGCATACAAATTATCAGACGAAAAGAGCACGGGATATTCGTTAGACTTCACCATAAGGCTCGTGTAAGTAAACATAAAATTACTGTCGGTTTTCAGATGAATTATACCATCAGGTTTTACAAATTGTTGATAGGAGTTCATGAAATTTGTAGCTGTGAGTCGTTTAGTTACTTTTTTCATTTGAGGGTCGGGGAAAGTAAGCCAAATCTCGCTTACTTCATTTGATACAAAGAAGTGATGAATCATTTCAATATTTGTTCGCAGAAAGGCAACGTTAGTCAATCCTTTTT
>CAYNHC010000263.1:0-5070 GCA_964396705.1 uncultured Paludibacter sp. | reverse complement strand
TTTGCACCACAAAATATTACACAACGCAACTACGAGCGAAAAGTTATTATTGCTAACTTTTATCTTCAGGGTGAGCCGGTTAACAAAACGACACTTTCCAACAGAAAGAAAGTTATTGATACTACGGTGTCTGACACACACAAATTCAAACTTTCATATACCGACAATACGTTTACTGTCGAATTTTCCACCATGGATTTTGTTGATCAGGAAAATATTATTTACGCATATCGGTTAAAGCAATTAAATAAAAACTGGCAAACAACCTTGCCTGGAGTTAACAGGGTAACATTCAATTATTTGCAGTCTGGAAATTATACGCTCGAAGTGAAAGCTTCGAAAAATGGTTCGTACTCGCCTGTAAGCGTTTACGATATTTATATTTCGTATCCATGGTATAAATCATTTTTTGCATATATTCTTTATGCTCTGATATTCAGTGCTATGGTATTCTTACTCATCAAATTTCTACGTCAGAAACGCGATAAGCAGATCAATGAAGCAAAATTTCAATATTTTATCAATATCTCACACGAAATTCGATCTCCAATGACACTTATCATAAGTCCGCTCGAAAAACTGTTGAAAGAGACTTATGACGAAAACACCACTAAGGCACTCCAAACTATACATCGTAACGCCAACCGCGTACTTGGTCTGATTAACCAATTGCTGGATGTGCGAAAATTTGACAAGGGACAAATGCAAATCAAATGTTCCGAAACCGATCTGGTTGAATTTATTGAAGAAGTGCTTAAAGTATTTGAATATCAGGCAAAAAGCAGAAATATTAATCTTTCGTTCGAACACAATATGAAAAAGTTACCTGTTTGGATTGATAGGAATAATTTTGATAAAGTACTAATCAACTTATTATCAAATTCATTTAAATATACTCCCAATTCAGGCAATATTTCACTTATTCTAACTACCGGAATTGATGAGAAATCTTATGGAGCATTGCATAATTATATTGAAATTAGAATTTTGGATTCAGGAATAGGTTTGGAAAATGATAAAATTGACAAGATATTTGATCGCTTTTATCAAATAGGAAATGATGTTACATTTTCTTCCATCGGCACCGGTATTGGTCTGAATTTATGTCGAATTTTAGTTGAACTGCATCATGGAGTGATTACAGCATCCAATCGCGTTGATACCCGTGGAAGCAAGTTTACCATTCGTATTCCTTTAGCGAAAGATCATTTGCACAAAAATGAAATTGCAACCACAGTTACCGATTTCAGACCTGCATTACAGAATTTCAGCGATTCGAATGTTCCTGAATTGCAACGAAAAAAGGTGAAAAGTAAAACAAATTACAAAATTTTAATTGCGGATGACGAACCTGAAATAAGAGAATTTTTGTGTGATGAGCTTGAAGAAATGTATAAGCTTATAACTTGTGGCAACGGAAATGAGGCGCTACGACTTATTCATATTCATCAACCCGATGTAATTATCAGTGATATAATGATGCCCGAAATGGATGGTTTTACACTGTTGAAAAAAATAAGGAGCAATGCCAACATAAGTCACATTCCGGTCATTTTATTGACCTCAAAAATCGAACATCAGGACAGAATGGAGGGCCTCGAAGGAGGAGCTGATGCCTATCTTTCGAAACCATTTAATACCGACGAATTACAGGTAATTGTGAGTAATTTAATTGCAAACCGAAAACTTTTGAAAAATAAATTCTCGGGAGTTCAGGATCAGGTTGACAAAATTAAACCGGTGGAATTCAAATCGAGTGATGAGATTTTGATGGATAATATTATGAATTTTGTTAATAATAATATCAGTAATTCGGAGTTGAATGTAGAAATGTTGGCACAAACTGTGGGACTTAGCCGGGCACATTTGCACCGGAAAATTAAAGAAATGACAGGGATTGCAACGGGTGAATTTATACGAAATCTTCGATTAAAACAAGCTGCCATTTTGCTGCTTGAGAAAAAAATTAACATAACTCAAATTGCCTTTGCTGTAGGATTTACAAACCAAACAAATTTTTATACCGCATTTAAGAAATTCTACGGAATGTCACCAAGTGAGTATATTCAACAGGCTGATTGAATAGGTTTTAATAAATAAAAATAAATCGGGATTGAATTTAATTTTCAATCCCGATTCAGTTTATTTACAAACGTGTTTTTTTTAGAATATATAACTTATAGTTGCTGAAATGCGATGATTATCAACAATATATGGGCTTGTTACGTCCCCATTGTTTTGTAATGTACCATATTTTGCCGCTGTATATTCGTATTCACAACCTAATTTGAAATTTGGCAGATTATAAGTGATATGTGGAGATACTCTGTAAAGTTGATCCATTTGTAATTGACTCCCCTGATAAAAACCATAACCATAAGCAGTTAACTTGTCATTTTCGTCAGCTAATAAATCTTTATTTGTTCCCAGATTTTTTGAAAAACCGCCATACAGTCCAATCTGTACTTTCGTACCATATGCAAAACTTAGCCACGAAGTTGAAGTGTTGAAATTAGTATATGTATTTGCTAAACTATTTTCATTTATTTTCTTCGTTCCACTCACACCATAACCGCCAATCATTAAGTATTCGCTCATATTCTGACCCAATATTGTTTTAGCACGTACCTGAAATTTCTTATTCGTATATGCTGCATAAGCCACAGCAGCACCCGAATTTAATCGTACATGGTTTATTAGAAGCGATTTTCCATCTACACCAACCCCTGCCAAAAAGTTTTTCGATTTAAAATCTAATGCAACATGAAGACTTGGCAATAATCCGTTTTTCATATAGTTTGCACTCGCTCCGTTAGGTCCCTGTGTGAGGTATTGCATCTGATACGATGCAGCGGCAAGAAATGAAATTTGATCGCTTAAATTTTGTTTAACTCTGATTTGCGGACTACGGTTGAAGGGTTGAAATGGCGTTCCTACACTTAAAGCTGGAGTAACAGGTTGCAAATTGTTATACAATGGATGCCAGGTCTGACCCACTAATAACTCAGTTTTTTTCCAATTGAATTTCAAATACGACTGTCGAATCCGTATCAGGTAGTAGCTTGTTGAAATTCCTGCAAAATCGCACTCAATTTTGGCTGAAGTTTTAGCTCCAAAAATGGTTGTTCCAGTAAAATCTAACCCTAAACGTGAGGATACAGACAGCATTTCAGAATTAGGATTACCGTTTACATCCTCGCCATTCACTATTTCCCTTGGTTTTGGAAAAATATTAAATAATCCATCCAATGCTTCAACATTTTGTCTGGAATTTAAATACCAATCACTCCGAACAAAACCATAAAGTTTATAACTTGCTTCCGGTTCTTTTGCTGTTACAGAATAAATTGTTGATACAAAAAAAAATAAAATGAGTAGATTTTTTAATTTCATGAAATAATATTTAATAAATAAATGATAATCAGGTGTTTTGTAAATGTTCGATAAGAATTTTTAAACCAATTCCTATTAATATAATTCCTCCAAGAATCTCAACATTGAATTTCATGCGTTTTTTGAAATGAACGCCAATATGAACGCCAATGATGGTGAAAATAAAACTGATAATGCCAATATTAAAAATGGCAAACCAAATTTTTTCGGGAAAAGGAACAAAAACAATTCCTGTGGCCATGGCATCAATACTAGTAGCAATTGCTAAAGTAAATAATGTTTTCCATTTAAAAGGATTTGGAGTAATATCGCAATGAGGATCAATAGGTTTTAATCCTTCGATAAACATTTTGCCCCCAATAATGCCAAGTAAACCGAAAGCTATCCAATGGTCGAATGAACTTATAAATTTGGCAAACGTCATACCTCCAAAATAACCAATTAACGGCATAAGAGCCTGAAAAAGCCCAAACAAAAAAGCCATTCGAAGCACTTTTTTCCATTTCAGTTTTTTTAGACACATTCCTTTGCTGATGGAAACTGCAAAACAGTCCATTGCAAGTCCAATTCCGATAATAATGATTGAGAGGAAATCCATTTTTTAAATGTAAAATGAAGAAATGTAAAATGAGTCCACTATAAACATTTATAGTGGACTCAAAAATATAATTTCAATTACTAAGAAATGTTGTTTTTTAGATTGGCTCTGGATGTTTGAAGTATTTTAGTGATAATGAAAATAATTTCTTCGCAGTCCTGAATTAACGAATCAAACATTTGTTTGTTTATATATTCACAATCAAAAAGCAAACGCAACCAATAATGTGTTTCCTTAGCTTCTTTGAGAGCAATGGATAATTTTGAAATAAAGTCCTTCTTACTCTGACCTGCATCAGCTTCTTCGGTATTAGCACCAATCGAAGTTCCACTTTTGAGAATTTGTTTTGACAAAACATATTCTTTTTGCTCAACTATCAAAAATTTATTCAACTTGACAATTCGAACTGCAAATTTATATGATTTTGTTTTTATAATATTCTCTTTCATTTTTCATTATTCATTGCTACATTTTTCATTTTCAAAGCATCTTTTTTACCTGTTCGTAAACGTTTTTACCGTTGAAGCCCAGTTTTTCGTCCAATACTTTGTAAGGAGCTGAGAATCCGAATGATTCTAATCCCCAAACTTTACCGTTCGAACCTACCAAACCTTCGAGGTTTACGGGAAGACCGGCTGTTAGACCGAAAATTTTAGCTCCTTTTGGTAATACGCTTTCCTGATATTCTGCTGGTTGACTGCGGAATAAACCTTCGGATGGAACTGATACCAAACGGATTTTAACGCCATCGGCACGAAGCAATGCTGCACCTTCATTCAAAGTAGAAACTTCGGAACCTGAAGCAACTAAAATAACATCAGGATTACCATCACATTCTACAATATAACCACCTTTTTCAGCCTGAACTGCGTCAACTTTGCGACCATTAGCTGAAGGAAGATCAGCAATATTCTGACGAGAAAGAATCAGTGCAGTAGGAGTGTGGGTGTTTTCCAACGCCATTCTCCAGTTTACAGTACACTCTTCAACATCAGCCGGACGAAGCACCAACATAGAGTTATGCCCTTTGTGGTTTTTCAATTTTTCCATCAAACGAATCTGAGCTTCTTGTTCTACAG
>CAYNHC010000262.1:0-5086 GCA_964396705.1 uncultured Paludibacter sp. | reverse complement strand
ACTATAATTGAAAAGCGGTCTGAAAAAAGAATATTTGGTGAAATAAACAGCAATAAATTTGACATAGCCTATATCCACTTAAATAATCACATTGAAAAATTTGGGAAAAATGCAGTCACCGCATATTTTGGCTATTTAGTTTATTCACAGAAAAATAATTCAAATTATTCATTGGTAAACTCCTATTTGAACCTGAATTATATATTGCAGAATTACAAATTTTTAAATAAAAAACAAATTGATGAAAATTTGAGAAAATATTATATCAATGAAATTCTTTTAAAAAGTTTAAGCAATCACATTCAAAATGATCTTATCCAGGAGTATTGTAATGACATCGATTCAATCAATATGTTGATTGATATACTTAAAAATGAGAATTTTACAAATACACCATTCGAGATTAAAATTAAGTCGAGAATGGATAAACTGTTATTTAAAGATGTTTCTGAAGTCAATAAAACGGATGCAAAAGGTATTTCAAAAGTAGTACAAGCAGTTGATAACTCCAAAATAATTCCTGTATATAATACTGTTTATCAAAATGATACAACCAATACGTCTGATTTTTCAAATTCAAATATAAAATACTCCTCAAACAATAATTATCAGGTAATAATTGCTGATACAAAAACAGGTTGTCAATTAATTGTTGACAAAAATAAGGCTAATTTACGCATAAAATGGCATGGAGAATGTAAAGACGGATTTGTAAATGGTGTGGGTAAATGCGAATTTTTCAATTCGGAAACATTAGTTTATACCTATGTAGGCAATTTCTTAAAAGGTAAAATCAGTAATCCTATCACTGTTTATTATCCCAATGGAACAAAATTCGTTGGTGAAATGAATAATAATATGTTTGTTAAAGGGTCATATACAGCCGCTGATGGCACAACTTATACCGGCAGTTGGAATGATGGAAAATTAACAGGTGAAGGGACAAGTGTCGATTCGCAGGGAGTGAAATACGAAGGTGAATGGAAAGATAACAAAAGAAATGGAAAAGGTGTTTTAACAATGCTGGATGGCTCTAAATATATTGGAGATTGGAACAATAATAAATTAAACGGACAAGTAACTTATATTTTTTCAGAAGGTTCAAAATTCATTGGACAAATGGAGAATAATCAAATTAATGGTTTTGGAACGTGTTATTATATCGATGGTACTGTATATGTTGGCGAATGGAAAGATGGAGAAATGAGTGGTAAAGGATTGATAACCAAAACTAATGGTGAAAAATATGATGGTGAATTAATAAAAGGTAAGGAGAACGGTAATGGTGCATATTATTTTGCCGATGGATCATATTATTCAGGAAACTGGGTTGATGGAAAAAGAAATGGATTTGGAACAATGACCTTTTCGGATGGTTCAAAATATTCAGGACAATGGTTAAATAATAAAATGAACGGTCATGGTGTGATAAATTACAGGTTTGGAGATAGTTATGAAGGGGAGTGGAAAGATGGTAAAAAATTTGGTCAGGGTATATATACATTTGGTGATGGTTGCAAACACATTGGTGTGTGGAATGGAGAAAGAATGTCGTATGGTAAGGTTTATACCAGTAATGGTGTGATTGCTTATGATGGCGATATGGAAAATTATTACAGATAAAATAACCACGGCTTTCAAAAAAATGCATTAGGGTTATTCTAAACTTAACTATCTTTGCAATAATGCTACACAATTTCATTACTCTAAAAATTAAGGAAGAATTACCTTTTGAGCCAACTATTCAGCAAGATGAACTTCTGAATTTACTGGGAATATTTGTAACTGACACAAAGTCTGAAAAGGTTTTTTTATTAAAGGGATATGCCGGAACTGGTAAAACTTCAGTTGTAAGTGCATTGGTTCGTGCATTAAACAAATTAAAACAGAAATCAGTATTACTCGCACCCACAGGCAGAGCAGCCAAAGTAATTTCCGGATATTCAGGCTTTCCCGCTTACACTATTCATAAAAAAATATATCGTCAAAAAGCATTGGGTGAATTTAGCTTTCAATTGGCTGATAATCTCGATGCTCATACAATTTTTATTGTTGATGAAGCATCCATGATTTCAAACAGTGGCGGTGATTCTTCTTTCGGTTCAGGACGATTACTCGACGATCTAATTAAATTCGTATATTCAGGTGAAGGCTGTTCTCTGCTTTTACTTGGAGATACTGCACAGTTACCTCCGGTAATGCAACCTCAAAGTCCGGCGCTCGAAAAAAAGAATCTTGAAGGATATGGTTTGAATGTAACTGACTTTTCATTGACTCAGGTAGTCCGACAGGCACTCGAAAGTGGTATTTTACAAAATGCGACAAATATAAGACAATTATTGTCAGAAGAAAAAGTGAACGTGTTTCCCCAATTCAACCTCGAAGGTTACAGTGATATACGAAAATTGAACGGAATGGATTTAATTGACGAAATTCAGCGGTCATATAACGAAGTGGGAGTGGAGGATACAATTGTTGTAACACGTACCAATAAACGGGCTAATCTATATAATAATGGAATTCGCTCGCGGGTACTAATGAAAGAAGATGAAATTTCGAATGGAGATTTATTGATGGTTACCAAAAATAATTATTACTGGAATAAACCTTACAAGGAAATAGATTTTATTGCCAATGGAGATATTCTTGAAATTGTAAGAATTAGAAAATACAACGAAATTTATGGTTTTCGATTTGCAGATCTTACATTAAAATCACTTGATTTCGGTTGGGAAATCGATGCAAAAATCTGGATTGATTCGATCAATACTGATTCGCCGGTGCAACAAAATGAATTACAGCAAAAATTGTTTGATACAATAGCCGAGGATTATCCTGAAATAAGGAATAAACGAATGTTGATAAAGGAAATATATAATAATCAGTATTTTAATGCAATGCAGGTGAAGTTTGCCTACGCTGTTACCTGCCATAAAGCGCAGGGTGGACAGTGGAAAAAAGTGTTTATTGATCCCGGACAAGTGAATGATGACAGGTTAAACAGTGATTTTTATCGTTGGCTTTATACGGCATTAACCCGTGCCACCGAATCTGTTTATCTTGTTAATTTTCCTGATAAATAAAACTTTTCTTTTTATCTTACAAAAAATTTCAACTGATTTTCCAAAAATAATAACATTTTTTATCTGCAAATTCAGAAAAAAACGATAATAACATGGCTCACTTTTAATACTTTTTTAATACTTTTGCGCTGCGAAATGTAATTCTGAATTTATTTGCGCAAATCACTGATTAGTAAATTATTAATATCATAAATTTAAAAAAGAAAATATAGCATGGGAAGAGCGTTTGAATACCGCAAAGCAACTAAAATGAAACGATGGGGAAATATGGCCCGCGTTTTTACAAAGTTAGGCAAACAAATAACCATAGCAGTGCGTGAGGGTGGAGCAGAACCTGATACAAATCCAAGATTAAGGGTGTTAATTCAAACTTCCAAAAAGGAGAATATGCCCAAGGAAAATGTGGAAAGAGCTATAAAAAAAGCCATTTCGAAAGACGAAGCAGATTACAAAGAAATGGTTTATGAAGGCTATGGTCCCAATGGAATTGCAATAGTGGTAGAAACTGCTACTGATAATCCTACCCGAACGGTTGCTAATATCAGAAGTTATCTGACCCGACATGGTGGATCGCTCGGAACAAGTGGATGTTTACAGTTCTTGTTCGATCATAAATGTGTTTATAAAATTGCTCCTAAAGAAGGCGTTTCATTAGAAGATCTTGAATTAGAATTAATTGATTTTGGAGTTGATGAAGTGGTTGAGGATGAAGATTCTATCATTTTATACGGTGAGTTTCAATCCTATTCACTCATCCAGAAATACCTGGAAGAAAACGGTTTTGAAATTTATAGCGCTGAATTCGAAAGAATTCCAAATGATATGAAAGAACTGAACGAAGAACAAAAAGCTCAGGTGATGAAATTAATTGAAAAAATTGAAGATGACGAAGATGTTCAGAACGTATTTCACAATATGGTAGAATAATCAAAATTAAAACTATATAAAAAAGCCACGTTGAAAATTTCTCAACGTGGCTTTTTTGTAAGTATTCAAAACTTTAAACATAAGTTGCACATTGATTTTTGTGCAAAATATCTTTGTTCTTTGTTCTAATATTAAGTATTCATACCTCCACATACGTTAATTACCTGACCACTCACATAGCTCGATAAATCAGAAGCAAGGAATAAAGTAACTTTTGCAACTTCTTCAGGACTTCCACCACGACGCAATGGAATTAATTCAGACCATTTGGCACGTTGTTCATCTGTAAGTGCATGTGTCATTTCAGTTTCGATAAAACCGGGAGCAATGGCATTAGCACGAATCCCACGAGAACCGAATTCTTTTGCAACCGATTTGGCTAAACCAATCATTCCTGCTTTTGAAGCAGAATAGTTCGCCTGACCAGCATTACCCGAAACGCCAACTACAGAGCTCATATTGATAATGCTACCCGAACGTTGTTTCATCATTATCGGAGTACATGCATGTATAAAATTGAATGCTGATTTGAGGTTTACATTAATTACTGCATCCCATTGCATTTCACTCATGCGCATCATTAAACCGTCTTTTGTAATACCCGCATTGTTTACTAATACATCGATACGTCCGAATTCCTTTTGGATTTGTTCAACTACAACGTGAGTTTCCTCAAAATTTGCTGCATTTGAAGCATACCCCTTAGCTTTTACTCCTAACGCTTCAATTTCATTTTGAGTATTCAAAGCATTCTCATCAATGTTCAAATCGGTAAAAGCGATATTACATCCTTCGCTTGCAAGTTTCAAAGCAATTGCTTTACCTATTCCACGTGCAGCACCTGTTACGATGGCTACTTTTCCTTCTAATAATTTCATAAGTTCATTTTTTTAATTTATCGGCTGCAAAGATAATTCTTTTTTCTTAAATCTTTTGAGAAATTGCATAAAACCATTGATTTTGTGCAGAAAACAAACCAACATCAAACAATAATAAATTAATTTTTTTATTGTCTAAATTGTTTATTAGTAAAACCGTAAACAATTCTTGCTATTGCCATTAAATAAAATAACCTC
>CAYNHC010000261.1:848-5097 GCA_964396705.1 uncultured Paludibacter sp. | reverse complement strand
CCAACGAAAGCACAAATCTGTGTTGTTTTAATGGTGTGTATTCCAAATCAATATGGGCAGCATACGATATATTATAACTCGTGGCAGGTAGAAACAATACTTTACGATTGGCCGGCAGATATAGCCGATCACCCGGAACCAATTTATATTTGAATACTTCCAAAAATGATGTATCATTCTCAGTGCGGATAAAATCAAGTCTTACACCTGAATTAAGCGTGAAATATTTTGGCGAAATAATTAAACGATATTGTGCGAAAACCCCTGCGTCGAACATGGATGCATTAGGTGTAGGTTGTTCTGCTATAAATGTGGTATCCGAAGGATAAACCATTCTCAATCTCGAAGTTTTCTGCTTGCGAATCCAACTTTCAGCGCCCACTTTCATTGTATTATAATCGTTAAAGTACAAATCGGCAATCGCTTTCACACCTGAAGTCTGGTTTAAACTTGAAGGTAATATTCTGGTCGTTGCATTCACCTGATTTTCAACATCCCTGCTAATATTCTGATTATAAGCTTTAATGCTGAGTTTTTTTATATTATCATTCAATTCTGTAAAAATATACTCTCCGCTCAATTGATTTCGATTTACTCCCAGATAACGCACAACAGCGGTGGCTGGAAAGGCGCTACCACCTGGAAGTCCCACATTCCATGCTTCGAAATGATTGTAATTAACCAAGAACTCCTGATTATCGCCAAATTTCTTTCCTCCTTTAATTCCCCACGCAGCATCGTTGAATTGACTATTTTTCAACAATCCATCGGGAGTCATTGTATTTTGCGCTGTACGGTAACTACCATTCACTGTCAAATACCAATCGCTATTGGTCAACTGAACATTGGCACTGTTTGCCCACAATTTATTCACCGTGTTATATCCGGAAGTCACATTACCTTTTGTATGAAGTAGTTGAGTGTATTCTGGTCGTTCTGATATAAAATTGACCACTCCACCCATGGCACCTGAACCGTAAATTACTGACGCTGCACCTTTGATGACTTCAATTTTTTCAACTGAGTTCATATCAACTGTTGAAAGTGCAGCTGAAATATCCGTTGCTGTCAATATTCTGTCATCATCAGTTAAAATCAATAATCTTTGTTCGGAAAATCCCCTTACATTAACCGATGTAGCCCAAATTCCATCACGCGACAACGAAATTCCGGTGGCATGTTGCAATGCATCGGCTGGTGTGAATGCACTTATTTTCTCAATGTTTTGTTTACTAACTTCCACCGATGGCAAAACAACAGAATTCGATTTTAATCCATAAACAACTATCTCTTTGATATTTCGGTGTTTAATTGTATCCGTAGGATTTGCTGCAGGAAGAAATATTGTATTAAAAAATAAAGTCGAAAACAGTAGGAATATATAAGCTATTTTTCTCATAATCTAATTTTAAAATTTCATGCAAATGTACGCAAAATTAATTTTTCATTGGTAATTTATTTTCTTCAGAATTAATTAAAAAAAATTGTTAGGTACAAGTTCAATAAAATATTTGAATGTAGGTTATTCACCCAAAACAGTAATTTATTTTTTTAGGTGCTGTTTTATTCCTTATTCCTTTTCTCTACCAATTGTAGAGATAAAAAATCTATTTATCTCCTTAGCGCCAGTTCAATACGTTGATGATTTTTAGATCCCTCACTCCCGTTACACGGGAGTGAGGGATCTAAACAAGAAAAAAAACAATAGCACCTCAAAAAAAGGATTAACCCCTAAATCGTTATAGAGCCAAATTGTTTTTCAATCAACTATTTGAATTTCTTTTAATTAACATTTTACCACTCATTCAAATTTGTATATTTAACCATTAATTTATACTTTTGTAATAAATATAAAACTCACATTCGATGTTAAAGAAAATTCTATTCCTGATAATTTTAAGCCTTTCATGGTCTTTCACCATGGCTTGTACCAATTTCCTTGTCGGAAAAAATGCAACTGTCGATGGATCGACCCTCATCAGTTATTCAGCCGATTCATACTTTTTGTTCGGTGCACTTTATCAATATCCGGCTAAAACCTACCCTGCAGGCTCCATGCTCGATATTTATGAGTGGGATACAGGCAAATATCTTGGTAAAATAAAACAGGTTGAAAATACATATTCTGTGATTGGTAATATCAACGAATTTCAGGTAAGTATTGGCGAAACAACTTATGGCGGACGTGAAGAGCTCATTGATACAACTGCAATATTGGATTACGGCAGTTTAATATATATTGCGCTACAGCGTTCAAAAAGCGCTCGTGAAGCCATAAAGATTATGACCGATCTGGTGGCTGAATATGGTTATTACAGTTCAGGTGAGTCCTTTTCTATTGCCGATCCTAACGAAGTCTGGATAATGGAAATGATAAGCAAAGGGCCTAATAATAAAGGCGCCGTTTGGGTTGCTCAACGCATTCCTGACGATTGTATTTCAGCCCATGCCAATCAGGCTCGCATAACCACCTTTCCGTTAGACGATAAAAACAACTGCATATATTCTGAAGATGTGATTGCTTTTGCCCGCGAAAAAGGTTATTTCAAAGGAAAAAATAAAGAATTCAGCTTTTCAGATACCTATGCGCCTCTCGATTACAGCGCTTTACGAATTTGCGAAGCCCGCGTTTGGACATTCTTCCGCAAAGTTGATCCGGCAATGGATAAGTATATAACTTATGTAAAAGGTGAAACAACTGAACGCATGCCTCTGTGGATAAAACCCACCTTCAAACTGAGTGCACAAAATATAAAAGATTATATGCGCGACATGTATGAAGGAACTGAATTTGACATGACAAAAGGAGCTGCGGCAGGACCGTTTGGGACAAAACTTCGTCACAGTCCGCTTGGTTTTAAAGTAGATTCTGTTGAATATATGCACGAAAGACCGGTGGCTACACAACAAACAGGTTTCACTTTCGTAGCTCAAATGCGCAGTTGGTTACCCGATTATATTGGTGGTATTCTGTGGTTTGGAGTTGACGATGCAGCAAGTAATATCTATGTTCCAATGTACTGTGGAATAACTGAAATACCTGAATGCTATAATATTAAAAATGGCAGTTTATTGGAATATTCTTCCACTTCAGCTTTCTGGATTTACAATGGTGTCGCCAATTTTGCTTATGGAAAATATTCTTTTATGATGCCTGATATCAAAAAAGTTCAGACCAAGTGGGAAAGTGATTTTAACCTTCTTGTTCCTGCCATCGACAAAGTAGCTGTAAGCATGAGTAAAGAGGATGCAAAGGCATTTCTGACAAATTTCAGTGTAACGCAAGCCGAAAATTCAACTACCTCATGGAAAAAATTGGGCGAATATCTGCTTGTAAAGTACATGGATGGCAATATTAAGAAAGAAAAAGACGGTCAATTCCTTCAAAACGAATATCATATTCCACCCGGAATAATTCGTGCAGGTTATCCCGAAGAATTTCTTCGTGGAATGGTTAAAGAAAATCCCGGATTAAAGGTTAAATCTGCTGAGGAACTCAAAAACAGAAATTAAAAATAAAAGCTGCTTCAGGGCAGCTTTTTTATTTGCCCCATCCTGCCGTATGTATTTCTTTAAATGTACGATACTTCACGCTGTTTGACGGGTTTTGGTGCTTGGTTTACCAAGACACCCGTCGTAATGTATTATACCCCGATAGCTATCTCTTAGGTTGTAATCCGAAACACATAATAATCATTTCCAACAAACTTATTTCCATTTGAAACTAAACCGAATACAATTAGCTTCGCTGACCTTTGGTTCCTTATTTTAAATGAGGGTGGGATTGAAAAAATCCCACCCGACAATGCGACGTTTAGCTCATTTATGAAGCATATCTGAAAGGACTGGGTTTATTGCATTTCTCGATCCATTATTTCACTATATACTGTTTAAGTACTTTTAATTCCATATTCTCATCAGGCCATACTTCAATTCTATAATAATCATCATCTGTATCATTTGATAAATCAGAATCCAAAACACTTTTCAGATTTGAGGAATAAACTCTAACCCGATATTTACCATTATTTAGTTTTATTCTTACTTCAAAATTATTCGTTGGGCAATCAATTATTTGTAATTCATCCCCTTTAATTACGATACCTGCTTCTACAATGTGATCATATTTATCTAAATCAATATTTGATACTGATTTTGATAAAATGACTAGTTCTCCTTTAATAACGCCATAGCTTTCAGTTCGAACTCCCAATCCCCCATTACTTACTGCCAACCGTTGATTATAATT
>CAYNHC010000261.1:0-838 GCA_964396705.1 uncultured Paludibacter sp. | reverse complement strand
AAAATGGTGGGTAAAAGAAATGAGGGGTAAACCTGTGGATTTATACGTGGGGCAAGCCTTATATAAAGTCGGAACAGATGGCGCAGGTACTAATGGCGCTTGGTTAAATCCAAATGAATTACCAAATCAAATTATAATGAGATTACCGTTGATTATAATTTTTGTCAGACCAAAAATCAAAATCAAACTCTCCATTAAACTCTTTATCCTGAATATAAAACTGATTATATTCTGTACGAAATCTAAAATTTTTAATCATTTTTTATTTTATTTGTCAATGTAGTAATTGAATCATGGTGTTGCGGCAGCAACAGCTAATGATGCTCCTGCTGTTTCGGGTGCCAAAAATACAGCTCCTATCCATTTCAAGGCAGTCCAAGCGCCGTAAGCCATTACCTCTCTTCGTCCAAGTTTATTAAATGCACCACTCTGTATAGTTCAAGTTTAGCGAAGCGTAACTTGGACTGATAACTAAAGCAGTTTGTAACTGACTTATATTAGCAAGGTTCAATATTCACCATTCCTTTTTCACCTGCAAAATCCATGGCACTACTGTATGGATAATCTTCTGGACGAAAAACAAACCCAGCTTTCACAGGATTATTGTGAATGTATTCGATTGAAGAGTCAATGGCAAAGGCTTTCACTGTTAGTTCAATTGGTTGATTGTGTTGTTGCCAAAATTGATACTTTGTATTATTTCCATTCTTCTTTCCGGCGCGTTCAAACATCCAGAGCATCCATTCTTTCCTACTTTCCTGTGGGTTTTCCTCAATAGCATTTAGTATTGATTTTGAAGTATGCTTTTTCAAGTCACGCATGACATCCTCTAAAGCAA
>CAYNHC010000260.1:0-5112 GCA_964396705.1 uncultured Paludibacter sp. | reverse complement strand
ACTATTTCGCCGTATTTTTACGAAACAGTCTGGTTTATTGTACTTATTATACTTATTGCCGGAGGTCTCGTTCTGTATTTTACCCGTAATTACATCATCAGTGTAAAAGCAAAAATCAGAACTCAGTTTGAAGATATGAAGAAGAAACAAACAACTACAACTTCTTTGAAAATATCGGAAGACAAAACTGCTGAGATTAAAGAAAAACTAATCAGCTACATGCTTGAGTACAAACCATTTTTAAACCCGGAACTTCGTCAGGCTGATGTTGCTGCAGCAATTGGACATTCAGTACATGAAATATCGCATGTATTGAACACAGAATTGGATCACAACTTCTCAGATTTTGTAAACTCTTATCGTGTAGAAGAGGTGAAACTGAGAATGAAAACAGACGACGCCAAAAAATTCACTCTAACGGCGATAGCCATGCAATGTGGATTCAGTGCAAAATCCTCCTTCCTCAGGGCTTTTAAAAAAGCAACCAACATGACTCCTTCGGAATATTTTAAAGGCGTGAAAGTGGAATAAAATGATATCTTTAAATTATATTTCGGCTACTTCCAGGTCAGCGTATTGAACGATTTAGCTTTCACGTTCACTTCCAAGGCTTTATCTGCAACAGTCACTTTCATAATCTTATCTGCCTCTGCTGTATTCACCAATATTAAAACTATTGTTCCATCGGGATTTACAAAAACTAAATAGGGTTTGCTGAGAAACTATTTATGGTCAACCAAATCATTTGTAGAACTTGTATATACTACTTTATCAACAAACAAGCCTTCATAAATTTTAGCAAAATCAGAAAACTTCATGTGCCCCGGCCTCACCATGCGGCTCGAAATTTCTACTCCATTTATAGTAAGATTTTCAAATGTGATATTCTTAATTCCACGGCTTTCGGAATAACCTTCGATAATTGAAATTCCGGGAGTTTTACCCGTGTAAGTAATATCTTTAAATAACACATTCTCAATACCGCGTCCCGGTGCCAATGCATATTTCTTATTGAAGGTAACACGCAGGTTAAATAACTGACCTTGCTGAAAATCTTCTACCCGGATGTTTTCAAAGCGAATATTTCTGGCCAGATTTTCATCCGAAACATTAATGGTCATACACCCCTGATAGTTAATCTGAGGTTCATCGTGATTCAGAATATCTATATTATTAAAAATCAAATTTTCGATAACTTCTGATTTACCAGGTTCCGGATTTCCGTGTGTTCCAATCATTATTGGATGAGCCACATCGGCCCATAGTGTGGAGTTTTGAACAGTTACATTCCGGCAATCGCCATAATAATCCCAGCGATGACCATACAAAGCGATACAATCATCGGAATTACGCATAAAAACACTGTCGATTATCACATTAGTGCAACTCATCAGGTCAATACCATCAGACCAACCTTTAGCGCTAAAAGAACGAATTCCACTGATGTTCAAATTCGTAGATTGACCACCAAAAATGGTGTAATGTGTTGGATTAATAAAAATCAAATCTTCCACTGAAATATTGTTGGAATGTGTAATCTGAATGCCACGATATCCTTTGTAAAGAATACCCCGTCCGAAAATCCGAATATCTTTCACCTTGTCGCAAACCACTTTTCCGGTCAGCACAGCTCCTCCGGCGAGGTATAAACTTTGATTACTTTTCAGACTCAAACTGTCTGCTTTGTGTACACCGGGTCCTAAATATATTAAATTTGGATCTTTCAGATTGGGCAGACTGTTTTCGGGCGCATTGGTAAAAATCTGCAAATTATGAAAAATATCTCCATTTATCTCAACAGAAATATCTGTAGGTTTTGAAAGCAAAAAGCTAACTGTATTTTTTTTAATTTTATACGGAATATTGTAAGACAAAGGGCGAATACGTGCTGTTCTAATCTTTTGGTTATTACTTGTTAGAGCTATCTCCACCGTTCCCTCAAAATCAAAAGTAACCATCGACGACCTTTGCACTTTATGGGCATCCACCTGCACTTCGTATTCGTACAAATCTATCCATTTACCTCCCTGCACACGGACTTTTACGGTGAAATCTTTGTTGTTTGGAATAATATCTGAAACAGGATATGTTACTATCTTTTGAGCAGGTAGCCCAAAAACGAATCCAAGAAATAATACTATCGCTAACGCTTTTTTCATATAGTTCTTCTTAAATATAAATGTGTGACTATAAATAAAGCAATTCTCATTTTACAATCAGCCTGTTCTGCTGTTGATTGGAATACAAATCAGTAGTTGTAACGATATAGACTCCCTGCATTAATCTGCTTATATCAACCGGCTCATTCAACGAATTAATTCTCTGACGTAACATAAGTTTTCCCAAGGTATCATAAATATGCAAATCGGAATTTTCGGCATTTGAAAAATAAATTTTACCTTTTGCAGGATTGGGGTAAAATAATTGGGAATTTTCTTTTACAACTTCAACTGGAGTCATAGCCATTGCTGCCAATACTTCATCTATCGTCATGGCATAATTATAGAATCTGAAATCGTCAATATTTCCTTTAAAATAAGGATCTGCTGCCCATTGCGATTTACCGATATAGTTAGCTGTGGTGGCACCCAAATCATAAGGTCGGTTAGTGAATGAAAGACCTGAGCCAATAAGTTTTCCGTTGAGATAAATATTGAGTCTGTTAGCTCCCAACGTAACTGTTACAAAAGCCCATGTTTTAACTGGCAAAGTACCGGATGCAGTGACTGATTGAGTAACATTATTTGTTCCGGAAAGTGAGAACCTCATTTTTTTATTTCCTTCTGAAGTTGTCAGAAACATATTGACCGAAGTGCCGGAACCAAAGTCAAAAATCCTTGCCCATGTCGAAATTGTGTCGGCATATACCCATGTCGAAATCGTGAAATCACTCAATCGTTCGATGGTTCCGTTAGGCACTTTTATATACTCATCAACTCCCTCCAGCCTTACTGAATTGTTTATTTTACCCGTTGTAAAGGTTGCACCTCCGTACAGCACACCTCCCATTGAATTTCCACTTGCATCGGCTGTATAATATCCTGTTTTAGTTTCATCACATTTATACCAGGGTAACTTTGTTGTAATGGCATTTACGCTGAATGTAACCGTGTCCGAAACTGTGGTGGCGCCAAGTTTGTCATACGCTTTTACATATACTGTATAACTTCCCTCTGTTTGCCCTGATAAATTATAGGAAAACGGTGACACTTTGGCTGTATAGACCAGATTGTTGTTAACATAAACCTCCGTTTTAGCCATTAATCCATCAATATCATAAGCTGTTCCTGCTATTTTTACGTTGGCAGGTGTTACATATTGCACATCCCCTTTAACAGGCGACGACAAGTTTAATACAGGGCGCATATTTCCCTGAAGTATTTTAGTTTTATCAAAAAAAGCTTTAGAAACGACATTCACATTTTTACTCGAAACTGCCAATCCAACATAAACCAAACGATTCATTTTAATCACTTTGCTCCCTGTCTCTGTCCAGTTAAGCCTATCGGTAGAAACAGAAGCTGTAAAAACATCTCCTGCGCGAGCAATGCGTAACCAGTAAGGGAAAGTATTTATAGCTGCATTTGTAACAATGTTGGTTGTTGATAAACCTGTACTGTCTCTCGAACTAAGCACTACGCCCTGAGCAGCTGATAAACTCAGAAATATATTGGCAGAGTTTTGCTCCAGATTTTCGCGAACCATTACTCCTGCCTGACAAAGTGCATTTACTTCGTCCAGACTTGTTATTTGTGTTTCGATAGAACCGTCATCGATAAGCTTCTGAAAAGCGAACTGAAACTGATCAGATATTCCCTTTACTCCTGTGCCCGAACCAATAATAGTAAGCGTGCTATCTTGCAAAGTTGATTTACCATAAAAAGGTAGCTTTGTAATAGAACGGGCACTGATATCCATATTTAACCATGGAAAAATGCAACTGCCAGAATCGGTTCTGAAAGTGAGGGCTCCGGCTCCGGGTGTATCATAAGTATCAGCGTGTATTGCAACACTGGGTAAACCTGTTGAAGGCTGCTGCTGTAGAATTTCAGAAATACTTTGAACTTTATCTCGCTGGTTCAACCGATTGGCATAATGGTTATAAACTCCTTCCCACAAAGATCCGTATTTCCCACGCACCGATCCACCAAGAGCAGTCTCAGTGTACCAGGTACAGGTTGATCCCATCAAACGGGAATAAGTTGTGTAAGGCAGATCGTTGTACTTTCCGGCACCATTTTCCATAATATTATACCTGGCCACATACTCTGCTCCTTTGCGATAACGATAGTCATCGTAACCGTATATATCAACTCCCTGATTCCATGCTATTTCGCAAAATAGTTCATACAAGGCTAATCCTCCAACCGCATGACCCTGATCACGTCCGCTTTCTTCCCATTGACCCCATATATTTGCACCCATTGCTGGATTATTAGGATATAGAAAATTTACTGCCCGTTTGATATTTCCTGTACCGTCACCGCTTTTACAATAGTTAATTGCTTCATTGAAACCAATTTTATGATCGCAAAGTATGGAGATAGCCATCATTGCATTCATATTACAGATATCCCAATTGACACGGTAATTTGTACTACAGGCATCATTGTGAGGAGCACCCCATGCATTACCAATAAGAAAACGCTCATTCATGGGATAAAAAAACACATCCAACATATAGTTTTTGAACCGTTCCAATTCAAATCCCGGGTAACCACGCATCATTTCGGCAGCATTGGCAAACTGATAACCATTTAATCCAGCTGCCAGATAACGGTCGGCATTTCCTGACACAGATTTATTTATCAATGACCAGGCATTTAATATTGCTACGGCTTTATCGCCATGCGCTTTATCGCCGCTAATTTTATAAATCAATGCATGTTGGTAAGCAGCAGCCACATCCCTGTACATCAAGCTAATATTATCACCGGTTCCGCCCCGGATGACAGTAGCAGTTGCGCGTGGATTCCAACCCAAACTTGCTTCAGGAGAAGCAAGTAAATTATTCCATGTAGTGTACCAGGGTTCTGCTTTTTCGGCTACTTTTTGGCGCATACGCGCAAAATCCGATTCTTTATGCAAAATACCCGGATGCACAAAGTCTTG
>CAYNHC010000259.1:0-5120 GCA_964396705.1 uncultured Paludibacter sp. | reverse complement strand
TTAACCGCCTATCTCACTTGTTTTTCGGCTCACCAGACAAGGTCGGTCGTATGCAAGCAGATGATCTGTCATTAGGTCATTATGCGGATAATCATATTTTGTTTTTATTCGGGGTACGACTTTAAGTCGCACCCCGGGTAAAAAGTTTTGTTTATGTTGTCAGAAGCTCACTCCAATTACTATCTATCTGATAATCTTCCACCACTTTTGTTGGCTGCTGGTAGGAGAACTGACTTACCAGCGTGGTTATTTCCTGTCGAAGTAACGACACAGCGCCATCCACTAAATCATTTCTGAAACCGGCTTCACCCAGTTTGATTACCATATCCATAGAAGCCACACGGCTCAATATGCGTCCGAGTTCCACTAACTTGCGTTGTGGCATTTGCAGGTCGATATGAAAGTTAAGCAAATCTTTCAGATAGTTGGCGGCATTTTCGGTGAGGCGATGCGTTTCTAAGTAGGTGTGAAACGCTGTTTCTTTGGCTGATTTCATCAATTTTAATATTGCTTCGCCAATTTGTGCATACAGAATATCATTAGATCCTTCGAAGATTATAAACGGACGACTATCTGCCGTTCCTCGTCCGGCAATGTGATTGAGTTTATAACCTTTTGCACCCACCAGGGTAAGCAATGTTTGCGACGATTCCTGCATCAAATCCGTTGTAACTGTTTTAATAATATTGGCTTCCAAACCAAGTCCGGTAAGGTCATTTTCGATACCGGCAATTCCAGAACTGTGTTTGCTGAAGGCAGAAATAATGGTAAAGTTAGCTTGCAATTTAGCTAAATGTTGCTGAACCTGATCGTATGAGAACAGACTTCGTCCGCCTACCAAACGTTGTTGACAATGCGCAATGGCTTCGTCGAGCATACGTTTTACAAAGCCCAGACCCATGCCGGGGAAATGCAAGCGACTGCGGTGCAATAAATCCAGCATCATTTGTATTCCATTAGTTTGTGGGATAAGTCGTTGCGTTTTCGGGATTTTCACGTCAAGAATATTTCGTCCGTACGGAATCTGGTAAAGTCCAAGATTTTCGAAACGTTCTTCCACAAAAATCTTTTGATCGGGGTTGGTATTATCGCATACAAAAAAATCAATATCGCGTTGTAAACTACCCTGTTCGGTTTGCTTGCGGGCTGTTAAAAGCCAGTAATCAGCTTGTCCGGTAAGTCCGGCCCAGTGTTTTGTTCCTGTCAGATGAAAATGATTCGCTTCTTCTTTGAATGAAGTTTGCATGTTCAATGCATCGCTGCCAAAACCTGGTTCGGTAATCATTAATCCACCCATGTTTTGGTAGTTCAGGAAACGACCAAAGACTTCGGGTTTTGCCACATTTTGACCATATTTTGCAAATGGTTGCAGAAAAAGTGCGCTGTTAATGCCCAGCGTTAAAGATAATGAGAGTGATTCGTACGAAGCAGCCGAGAGAAGTTGCAGGCTTTCGTGTACTTTTCCACCCCGACCGCCGTATTCGGTTGGAATGGCTACCGAAAGCGGTTTGCAATCCATGATTTGCCCGAGTACTTCAGGCGAAATGCCACGGGTAATGCCCATGGTGTCGATGTTGTTTTCATCATGAAAAACTCTTTTCAGCGTGTTTTTAAAATTCTGAATGAAATGTTCGAAGGGTAAAAATGACTCTCCCTCTTCAACGAAAGACTCAGATTTGCCGGAACTTGTGTTTTGTGAATGTTGCATATTCAATATTTTATTAATTTAAATCCCGTATCACAGATACAGGCAGTAAGCAGTTAAACAAGTTTGCAGGCTAAATGTTTTGATTTATAATAATTTACTGCTGTAATTAATAAATTGAGCACAATCACTCACAGCAAATTCTATTGCTGTGAGTTGTTTTTTTTGTGGTCTTATACACACCATATTCATTGTATATTCACTTTTATTCCAGATATAACTCATATATAAACCGTATATAATCCATATATAAACCGTATTTAAATAATATGGGTTATATATGAATTGTTTTTGAATTAAATATAATTTATTTATATTTGTAATAGCTTATAGATAAAGCAATGCTACGAACCAGTTTATTTACTATTAGTTCATTTACCATTTACCATTTTCTAATTTATCTCCCTTCGGTCGCTGACCGTTGGTTCTAACTTTAAAGACATGGCACGCGCAAAACAATTAGACCAAATCACCGGTACTATCGGTAAACTATCATTTTATACCCGCAAAGGAAGCGATGAGATTTTTGTACGCACCAAAGGTGGCGCAACCAAAGAACAGATTAAACGCCGACCGGAATTTGCCAATGTTCGTAAGAATAACAAAGAATTTGGCGGCTGCTCCAAAATGAGTAAAGCCATACGCATGGCTTTCTTCGGACTGCATCATGTGGCGGACTTCAACCTGGCTCCGGCTCTCTGCTCGCTTATGAAAAACATACAGGCTGCCGACACCGAAGGTGCGCATGGTGAACGGGGCATTTACCTCTCGAAACACCGGCAATACGTTGCAGGGTTTAACTTTAACCGCATCAAACGGTTTGATAGTGTGCTGCGCATACCGCTGGACTGGAAAATTGACCGTAAAAAGGCTGCTGCTTCCATTAGCATCCCCGCTTTTGCCTGTAGCCTGGGACTAAATATGCCTGACCGTTACAGCCTGTTTCGTATCAGTGCCACGCTGGGTGTGGTAACCGACATAACAATGGACACCCAAAAACACGACTATGAATCCGTACACGACACCATCGGATTGAGCCGACAATTCCTTTCCACCGAATGGTTTCCCCGAACAGCAACTGTAGCCGCACAGGAACTAAGTTTTCAGCTGGATATTAACCACCCTGAAATTACATTTAACGACAGCGACACCCTTATCCTCTCTGTGGCCGTAGAGTTTGGCGAATTAGATGCTTTTGGAAATCCAACGCCTGTGAAAGGTGGTGGAGCGGGGAAGGTGCTGGGAGTGGGGTGATGTAGTTTATATTTTACTGTTTTATTGGCTTATAACTATAGTAATGAAACATATATGCAAGGCTAAACTCTCAATAGAATTTGATGTTTTAGATGCATTTGACAGCCTTAAACCGTTTTTCTTTTAATTATTCCCGAAACGATATTGATTAAATGGATTAAAATTTTTACTTTTGACACTGAAAATCAATCAATCGTACAGACGCCATGCTTGGCGTCTCTTTCATAAAAAACGAATAAAAAATACATATTATCGATTAAAAAACGATTTTTTTACATATTAATTAAATAGCATTCTGCTATTGTTCGCACGCTCGAAACCTGAGAAATTTCCCAAAGCGAACACACAAAAGTTTAATAAGCAAAATGCTCATGCCAAACGGCGTGGGCTTTTGATTTATCTTTGTGTGTGGGCTTCTCAGGGCCTCGAGCGTGGATAAGGATTTAGTTCACGCTTTTTGCATCCGGACGATTCCTCTTATCCATTACCCCGATCAATGGCTGAAAGCTGAACCAAGCTGAAGCCCATGAACCAAAAATTCTTTACTAATCAGGACGAAAACACGTTGATACACAAACTCGAAGGGATGCTTGAAAATAATCCCTCGATAAACTGCTTCGATGCGGTAGTCGGTTTTTTTCGTGCTTCGGGTTATTTTCAGGTTAAACCTTTTCTGGGAAAAATTGATAAAATCCGTATTTTGGTGGGCATCGAAGCCGATAAACTTATAGCTCAAGCTGCTCAAAAGGGCATACTTTATTTCGGCGACGAGCAAGTTTCGAAAGACGAATTCCTGCTATCCGTAAAAAAAGACATCAACGAATCAGAATACTCCAAGTCGGTTGAAGATGGCATTTTACAGTTAATCGACGATATTATTCAGCAACGTGTTGAAATACGGGCGCACCCAAGCCGCAAAATACACGCAAAAATTTACCTCCTTTACCCCGATAATTTCAATCAACACACCCTTAATGCCGCAGCAATAACAGGCTCAAGTAACCTTACAGGGAATGGGTTGGGCATTGGCAACGACCGCCAGTACGAATTCAATGTATTACTCAACGATAACGATGAAGTGGCTTTTGCAAAAGAAGAGTTTCAAAAACTTTGGGACGAAGCCAAAGGAACAGAAATAACGGCTAAGGATATTGAACAGACAAAAACCGACACTTATCTGGCAGGAGATGTTACACCTTACGAATTGTATATCAAAACATTGATTGAGTATTTTGGTGATAGCATTGATTACAGCATCGAAAACAATTTTGATTTACCGGCGCATTTTAGGCGCATGGAATATCAGTTGGACGCTGTTCTTGATGGATACCGAAAACTGATAAAATACGATGGATTTTTCCTCTCGGATGTAGTTGGTTTGGGAAAAACGGTGATTGCTACCATGATAGCCAAAAAGTTTCTGATTGAAAATGGATTAGGCAACACCAAAATATTAGTGGTATATCCACCTGCTGTGGAAAAGAATTGGAAAAACACTTTTGCGCAGTTTGGAATCGACAAATTCACCAAATTTATCACCAACGGCAGTTTATCAAAAATTTTAGACACCGACAATTACAATTATTGGAATGCCGAAGAATATGATTTGATTTTGATTGACGAGTCGCACAAATTCCGCAACCACACCACCGGTATGTTTCGCGAAATGCAGGAAATTTGTAAGTATCCGCGCATAAACAAAGGAAAAATTGAAGGAACAAAAAAGAAAGTAATGCTTATTTCGGCAACGCCACTCAACAATACGCCAGATGATTTATACAATCAGATTCTTTTGTTTCAGAATCCCCGACGTTCTACCCTGCCCGGTGTAAGTAACTTAACGTCATTCTTTTCTCCTAAAACGAAGCAATTTAAAGAGTTACGTGCAAACGAAAAACTAAATGTAGATGCCTTACTGAAATTGTACGAAGAAATACGCGAAAAAGTGTTGAAGCCTATTACTGTGCGTCGTACACGTACCGATATTGAAGCAATAAGCCGATACAAAGCCGATGTGGATGATTTTCCGAAAATCAAAAAACCTGACAAACTGGAATATGTGCTGGATGAAGCTCTTTCGGAATTATTCGACTACACCGTAAAAATGCTGATTGATAAAGCCGATGGATTAAAATACAGTCGTTATCAAGCCATTGCGGCA
>CAYNHC010000258.1:1485-5135 GCA_964396705.1 uncultured Paludibacter sp. | reverse complement strand
TATGACCGATTAATTGCAACACGTGGAAGCGATTATTTATTGGTTTATAACTACAGCGGACGCACCATGCAAATTGATTTATCGAAAATTAGTGGAACTAAAAAGAAATGCTGGTGGTTCAATCCTAAAAATGGAGAAGTAAAGTTTATTGGCGAGTACGAAGGTTCAAAAACAGTTGATTTAGCGCTCGATGTGGCTTATAATGCCGGAAACGACAGGGTGTTGATTGCAACTGATGCTGAGAAAAATTATGTTGAAAAATCGCTGGTGAGTAACTAATTACAACTTAGTGGGAGTACGATTCAAAGCGGCTCTCAGTATGACTCATAAGTAGGAGTGCGACTCAAAGTCGCGCCCCTACTTAAAAACATATTTTACTTTCCAATCGGCTGTATCTTTCTACGCACCTCTTTAGAAATCTTCAGGAACATTAAGTTCTGTTTCTCTGATTGAAATAGAGCTTCATATTGCTTATATTTCTTGTTGGCATATTCTTTTGATTTTTCAAAAGTAATGTATGACATCTGATTTTGAGATTTACCTACCATAGTGGAATCTAACTGTTCATCAGGAAAAAAATCTTCTAAATCGACATCGCCTATCATTGTAGTTTCAAGAAAGTTCAACTCTTTTCGATTAGAATCGGTATAATAACCTACAAACATGTGTCCGGGAGTTCTGACCAATATCGGTTCAATATTGATGGCACGAAGCAAGGACGCAAAGAGTACGCTTCCATCCACACAGTTAATTTGTGAAGAATTCAAAGCATCATCTAAGGTGCGAACCCGTTGTGAAAAAACCACATTGCTGGATAAACTTGTATTGGAGACCGAACTATATCGGAATTTACGTTTTTGCAAAATATTCCACAAGGCATAAACCTGCTTATCAACAGCTTCAGTCCCACCGGCTTGATAACCTAAAAAACGATTAACAATTTTGGTATTAAGTGCTTCACGGAGTAATTGGTCAATCTTCGGATGATCTTCGTTGACATAAGCAGCAAAAAAAATACTTGTGTTATGAAACTTTGTGTCTTTAGTGAAATAACCCAACAAACACTCATTGATACTACGCACAGAGAATGTCCTCACCCGTTGTCCCAGTTCTTTTCCATTGATTTCTGCTGCCACAACAACACTGATCGGCTTTGCCTGATTATTATTCCTCAAGGCTTCGTAATCCCAGATTATATCCGGATAGATAACATATTCTGTGTGGCCTTTTATCAAAACGAATTCCGATACGGAACGGGAGAAAAAACGAGTCTCTGCAACCTCTACCCTCACCCGGCTATTAGCTTTCGCCGAACGAATACGGATAGCAATAACTGATTTGGGATTTCCTACATACATCGTATCGCCCGGCACTATAACTTGGGCATCGGTAGTGGCGACAGACAAAATGCCGGAAGGGAAAATATTGCCGCCTAAGTCATCAGTAATCTCAAACCCGGAATGCAAGGGTGAATTATTCAGCAAAAAAAATCCAAAGGTTGCCAGAAGAAGTATTCCGAGTATGAGTGGAAGAAGCCAACAATGTGTCCTTGAACCTGTATTTATAAGTTGTTTCATACAAAAAGTTTATTTCGCAAGGCAAAGATAATGCTTTATGATGATGTTTTTTTAAAAAAACGGCATAAACAGTCTTTTGATTGATATTAAGTTTCAATCTCTAACATCTTTTTTGTATTTTTGCTTTCAAGTCTATTTAGCTATTTGTATTTTTGTATAAACAGGATTAATAATGAAGAAATGGGGCTGTCCCCAAAGAAAAAACTTAACCCATTTTCAAAATCTGCTAGGTTTTCCCGAATTCTCGGGGCAGCATTTTATATGTTTCAACAACATAAGAAAGCAATTTTTTATATAGCCGCATTCTTCCTGATTTCCATTTTTATCAATTTTTACTGTGAATTATAAGTGAATTATCTTAAAAACTATAATTGAGTATGAAAAAATCAGCTATTATTTTGACGTTGTTATTGTTTTTAACTCAGCTTCAGGCACAAATGCCTTCCCGAACACCAGAGAATATTGAAAAATACAAACAAATCTGCCGCAAAAATATTCATGCCGAAATAAAAGGTATGTATCGCGAACCCGGCGGATCACTGAAATATCCGTTTTTGGCTCCGGGAAGCAGTCAATACCTAGATATGCTCTGGGATTGGGATTCGTGGTTGAGCAATGTGGCTTTACGTCAGATTTTGCTCGAAAAAGGGACAGAAAAGGATAGAAAAGATGCCCTGAAATATGAACAGGGTTGTATTTTAAATTCACTTAGTTATGGCGGAATGGATGGTTGGATTCCAATCTGGATTGAGCGAAATGCACCCTCGCGTGAGGAAATGCTGAAAACCCGCAATCCATGGAAAAGCAACATGCACAAACCAACATTGGCTCAACATGCAGCATTTATTATTCAAAATATGAATGGCGATGCTGAATGGCTTCGGGACGATTTTTATACTTTGCAGGCATTTGTAAGTAAATACCTGAATTTTCATCAACACAAAGCTACCGGATTAATGTATTGGGAAACGGATGAAGCCATAGGTGTGGATAACGACCCGAGTACATTTTATCGCCCCAACGGAAGTTCAGGTTCAATATTTCTGAATGCATTGATGTTTAAAGAACTAAAAGCAATGGCTTATATTGCAAGTTGTTTAAAACAGAACGACATTGCCAAAACTTATAATAATGAAGCAATAAAACTTGAAAAACAAATCCGGGAACATTGTTGGGATCAGCGCGATGGATTTTATTACAGCGTGGATTTGAATCTTCGTCCGGTCGAAAAGCCCGATATTAAATCATTACAACCCGGGCAGTTATTTTTTCATGTTGGTCAGCCCCGAACCTACGATTGTCTTATTCAGCGACTGAGTGTTTGGAGTGGATTTATGGCGATGTGGGCAGAAATTGCCACACCCGAACAGGCAAAATTAATCGTCGAAAAGCATTTCAGAGATACAACATCTTTCAATGCTCCGGCTGGAATCCGCACTTTATCTCCTCTCGAAAAAATGTACGATACACGAGCCAGCGGTAATCCATCATCGTGGCAGGGACCCATTTGGATCAATGTAAATTACCTTGTTTTCCGTGGATTGATTAATTATGGCTACACTAACGAAGCGAAAGAGCTCGCCGAAAAAACGATATTGTTGCTCGGGCGCGATTTTGAGCGTTTTGGTGCATTGCACGAATATTATTTGCCCGATAATGGTGAACCCGTGTTGAACAAAGGATTCCAAAACTGGAATTTTCTGGTATTGAATATGGCGGCATGGTTGGATGGAAAACCGATGGTCAGCGAATTTTAAATACCTAACTCTAAAGTTTTATATTGATTTTTATCAGTAGAAATACAAATTGAAATGTAATGATTTGATATTCAATTTTATAATCAACCTAATATATGAAAAGTGTAGTTAGATTTATAACCTTGACTGTATTGATTCTCAATGCAAATTTATTGATGTCACGCGAAATTTCCGGATATATCATTGATAATAGTTCGGATACAATTATCGGTGAAATTGAAGTTTCAGCCTATGATATTTATACAGGTTGGACTGTGATAAAAGGAATTAATATGGAGCCATTTCATTCGACAGTGTATTTCAGAAAAAAGGGTGA
>CAYNHC010000258.1:0-1385 GCA_964396705.1 uncultured Paludibacter sp. | reverse complement strand
TTCAAAGATATTGTTGAAATTCTTTACAAATATGAGATGTGGAAAAAATTAAATAATGGAAGTTGAATCCAAATTTATAAAGATTAGAATTTATATAGAATAGTATAGTAGCTACAATCAAAGAATTAACAACCCACTTAGGCACTAAGGACACTAAGAAAAACAAAAAAAACTGTCAAATCACTAGATGAAGAGCGTCATGCTTTATTACATGGTTTGTTTTCCTTCCAATATTCAACTTTTCCAAAGTTCTCAACTTTGGAAAAGTTGTTTTGATTAATAAATGTCGGTTTATAATTTAGTTAATTCTTCTTCTGCATTACTCTGATCAATTACTTTTACATCAAATAAAATCTCTTTTTTAAATGTTTTATTTTTAATAGCATCGAACAGATTTTTTACGCCTTCATAACCCATTGCATGAAAATCTTGTTTCATGGTTGCGCAGTTGGGGTGATTTTTAATGTAATTTAATACCGGTTTTGAAACATCAAAAAATACCGAAACTCCACCATTTTTTAGGAAATTTGCCAATGCAGGAACACTGTCAACGCCATTCAATACCGGAACTCCCCAGATTAACTGTACACCATTGATTTTTTTATTATTTGCCAGATTCAAGGTCAGTAATTCTTTTCCATAATCAGATATTTCAAAGGCGTTTAGGACATTGAGCGTGCTTTTTTCATTCATTATACTGCTAAAACCCGATATTCTTTCAAGCATGTTATTGGCACTCATTCCACCACTCAAAATTAAAATCTGATCAGGTACTTTGTTTGTTTTTTCATAAAGTTTGAGCATAGTTTCGGCACAAACTTTACCTGCTTTTTTGTTGTCGGTACCAATGTAAAAAATACGGTCACTATTTGGAGCATCCGAATCGAAAGTGGCAACCATAATACCTGCTTTAATAGCTTTATTGATAGGTTCTTTTAGCATTTCTGCATCGTTACAACTAATCAGTATTCCATCAACTTTGTAATGAATCAGATTTTCAATCAGTTCTTTTTGTTTTTTACCATCAATAGATGTAGGAGCTTCCCAGGTAAGAGTTATTCCAAGTTCGTTGGCAGCCTGAAATGCACTTTCTTTAACCTGATCGAAAATAGCGTTATCTACTTTCGGAATAACAGCTATGATAATTTCGTTATTTTCCTGTTTTTTGTTACAAGAAACTAAAACACTCATAAATAAACATAGCAACGCTATAAATAGCCAATTCTGTTTCATAATGATCTTATTTTAAGGGTTTTTACTCAAATTCAATCTATTATTCTTCGCATTCGTATTATGCTGTTCTTGTTGGAAATTGACAGTTTATTTTATATTTATACAACAATATTAAACAACATTTTGTTTTCAGAAATTACTTCAATATTTCA
>CAYNHC010000257.1:0-5231 GCA_964396705.1 uncultured Paludibacter sp. | reverse complement strand
TTAATTGGACTATTTTTATTATCCTTGGGCTATAGTATAAATACATATCTCAAATTTAGGCTTATAGGTCAAATTTACTCTTTGATTCCATGGAAAAATAGAAAACTTCATGTGCCAATTAGTGGTGAACACTACAACTGCTGATATAAATTCTTTTTTCTGAAAGTTTTTGAACCATATTATAATTGTATATCGTATAAGTTTTCCACTATCGCTCCTGATAAAGCATTGACCCTGTCGCTCTGAGCTAATTCTCTTCAATATAGATGCATTCCGAAGCGACAGGGTCGGTCGGGGTTAATCAAGGGACAAGCTACAAAAGATTGAAGCGAAAAAAGGGGAACCTTTACGCTTCCCCTTTCCTTAATCTTTTCTATTGCTTAATTACTTTTCTCAAGTACGATTGATTATTTTCGGTTGTAATTTTTATAAAATAAAAACCCGACGATAGTCTGCTCATGTTAATAAAATGGCTCTGAGTTGCTGAATTTGTAATTTCAGATGAAATGATTACCCCTACCTGATTTATTAATTCAACTTTTACATCGCCGGAGAAAGCGCCGATACTTACATAGCAATTATCTTTCACCGGAACAGGCCATACACGCAACGAAGTTCCATAAACATCTTCAATGCCGTCAGCAACATCCACTGTTATAACACCTTCGGTAATGCGTGAAGTATTCCATTTCAATCCTTCGGCTGGTTTTTCGGGCAAAATAGCATCAAAAGTACCGCTTGCAGAATTCGCAGTAAAAATGGTATAACTATTTCCTGCCTGATATTCTGCCCCTTTATTAATCATCGTGAGCGTACCTTTTAATACAATTGATCCGGCTACATTAAATTTATCATTTAATGTTCCCGAAACTTCAATATTTGTATTTGATCCTGTTTGAAATACTACACTTCCACCTATCGTAAGCGTTCCTATCGTATTGTTTCCGGGCGAGAGTGTACCACCTGAATTTACAACCACACTTCCCGCAACACTTCCGCTGCCGGCCAAAGTTCCTGTATTGCCTACTGAAACAGTTCCTGTACCAGTTGCACTACCTGTTGTGTTTGCTACTGTTAGCTTACCTCCGTTGATAGTTACAGCCGAAGTCATTAAGTTTGCACCTGTCAATGTCCAGTTTCCTGTTCCCAATTTGGTTACAGTTGCACCATCGTATAAAATTCCATTAAAAACCGCATCACGGTTATCTGTACCAATTTGATATGTACCACTACCTACCGATGAACCCACTACACCTGTCAAAGATCCGATTTTTACAACCGTTGATGAATTTGCACCGCTTGCTCCCTGTGTGTTATAAGCTGCCATATAAACCTTATTGGCTAAATTAACACCAGCCTTTGGAAAACCCGTAGCATTTGTAGTGATACGGAAATCGCCTCCATCGGCATCGGTGATAACATTTAACTTGCCTGTGAAATTTGCACCACCAGCAACCAAATCGGCACGAACATAAGGAACAGAATAATTCAAAGTTCCGGCGCCGCTTATACTTCCGTTAATCACACATCTTCCTGATGCCACTAATGTTCCTATGTGATTTTCGGGAACAACAATATTCCAGTTTGGCTTTTGATTATAGTCACCAGTATTATAATACATTACAAGCTTTCCACCGTTTTCAAAAGTAAGATTCCCACTTCCAAGTCCGGTTGAATTCATGGTGAGGGAACCTAATGCTAAAGTACCGCTTGAAATAACAGTTCCACCTGTATAACTATTGGATGAATTGCCCGATAAATTTAATTGACCTACACCGTTTTTTACCAATTTACCGGCTCCTGTTACAACACCGCCAATTGAAACTACTCCATTTGATTTAGGTATATTAATGGTGTCGTTACCTATTAATGTCAATCCGCGATTGGTATTGGTTGTTGTAGCATTGACAATCAATCTGCTGTTCGACATCACAAAATTAGCCGGAGCAACCGCAGCTGAACCGAAAGAACCGGCAAGTCCGGCATCACTCAAAGATGCCACTTGCGCAACAGTATTTGTAAGAAGAGTCTTTCCGGTGTAAGTATTTGTTACTGTTTCAATGTTTAATAATCCACGTCCGGTTTTTTCAAGATTTCCTGTTCCTGATACACCACCAGTTCCTTTGAGCGTGATTGTATATGTAGAATTTTGAAATGATAAATTGGCAGGACTGAAATTATCATTAACAGTAATAGTTTTGTTTGTTGCAGCATCATTCACTAAAACTGAGTCGCCGGTAACAAAATAAGTCGCCAGATCGTTCAGTTTAAAATTACCTGATACAAAATCCCAGTTGGTGCTTTCGCTTCCGGTCCAGGAGATTTTAGCAGTTGCTCTTACCGCATTCACAACTAATTTCAGTGTGTTATTTTCGATAACCAATGCAGCAGGCAAACCACTAATACCTTCAAGATTGAAATTTGCTAAAGTTCCGGTAAATGTTCCTGTCCATTTCATCAACGAATACTCACCCGAAGGAAGTGTGCCCGACAAAGTATTTATAACAATATCATTCACACCGGCAACAGTGAGATTTCCATTCACCACAAGTGAATCGTTTTTATACGTTGTGGAAGGAATAATATCAAAATGCAGGTTGGTTTTACCGCCGAGCGTTAAATTGGAATTGATAGTAATTTTACCAAGTTTACCCACCTCTAAGCCATTTCCGGGTGCTAATCGTCCACCTTCAATATTCAACGCTTTGTTTACTGTTATTCCACCGTTCAGAATTGCATTACCTGTCAGTGTTCCTTTTGCCTTTATTTCAACCGGACTTGCCAAACTTCCGTTAATGTTAAGTATTCCTTCTGAAACAACGGTTTTTCCTGTATAAGTGTGGTTTCCGTTAAGCGTAAATTTACCATTCATAGATTTTACAAAATCCATAGTGCCGGTTAATTTACCTGTTCCCGAAATTACGTAGTCTTTCCCTATTGGATTCATCGCCCAAAATTTTGAAGGAGACACGTCTGAGTTCAATTGAATTACACTTGAATTGTTTCCGGAAATATCGAACATCAAATCGTCACCATCGGTAAACGCAACCGAAGTTTTTTCATCTTCCAGCAAGAAATTTGTAGCTGATTTATCGAGTGTTGTACCCGAATTCCAGGTCAATTTTGCTTTTTGCACAGGAGGAATTGGAGGAGTTGGCATTCCATATCCCAGATAATAATCGGGAAAAGCCGATTGATAATATCCTTTCGTGGTGGCTTGCATACGGTATGCCGGATTTTGCATTAAGCAATATAAGCGGATATTGGTAGGATAATCGGTCGAAAAGCCCACGAATCCTGGACAAGTCTCCACTGTTCCAATAGAATCGTTACCATTTATATTTTTCAAAATTACACTTGCTGTGCCTTTCTTTTCGAGCAACACTTCTTCGCGCCAGTCGCCTGCAATATCGCCAAAAAATGCGGGACGGCGTCCATATTCCGATTTCACCTGCCACGATGTCATTTTCGCAAATTCGATCAGTCTGTTTCCGAAATCATGCGTGTTGATATCATATTTTCGAATATCAGCATTAAAACCGTTTCCATCAGCCGATGTAAGTTCTTCACGCAGTAAATCTCCATCCCACCACACACCTTCGTTTGGAAATGGGGTTGCTCCTTCGAAAACAATTTTCCCTTTGGCGTCATACATATTTGCCATGGTTGACCACATTTCATATCCCAATCTTGTTGAATCTACGTCCATACATTCACCACGTCCCACATCGCCTACACCCGACATGAAGTATTTTTTTATGGCATTACCGGTTGGAGCTTCGTATAAAATCATGCCGAGCATATTCGAAGCATTCTGCTGAATAGCAAATGTTTCGAGTCCCGGACGATCCGGATCAATATCACCGGTACGAAAGCGGTCGCCATGACTAATATGTGCATTAAACGCCAATGAACCATCATATTTAAGACCAAAACCACCATTTAGCAATTCATCCCTTCCGTCTAAATCTACATCAGCTGCACGAATACTGTGAAATTCGGCAGCATCTAAATATCCACGCTCCCAATTATACCAGTTTACCCATTGTCCCGAACTATTGTAACCATACGCTGAGGCATAATACCAATGGTATTTATCAGAACTTGTACGGGTTTTGTAAATAAACCCAACGCTTGGGTGTTTACCATCAATATAGGTAATAGCCATGTGACCATTGAGATTGGCATATTCCGTACCCATGAAAATGGCTTTATTTGTCCGGTTATAATTCGAAGGGTATTTTATTTCTATACTATTCTTTTCAATTCCGGTCAATCCATCAATAACTGTTATGTACTGAGGCGAATTTTTTACATTTTGCACACTGTAGTTGACAATTCCATCATTGTCAGTATCAAGCGTTGTTGAACCATTAACACCTTTTCCGTTGGAAAAAATTGTTCCATCGCTGCTCTTTACAACCACATCACCTTTGCCGTCGCTGTCCATATCATAAGCTATAACCATATCGTCCTGCCCTTCGCAGATACTTACATTGGGTCCCATGTCAACAGTCCAAAGTAAAGTGCCATCACGTAAATATGCCTGAACTTTATGAGTACCACCATCCACTGAAAGTCGATCAACCACATAATCATATTCGCCATCGCCGTCCAAATCAACAGGCCAAACAAATTTTGTACTGTATTTGTGCAATGCCAGTCCATCATTGGCAGGATTGAATGTTATATCTAAATAAGCACTTCGATAGGTATTAAATCCAGTTGCTTTAACTGTGAATATTGAACTTGGCAACCCTTCAATTCCATTTATTACGGGAGTTACATAAAGCTGAGTTCCATTTCCAATTTGACCTGATGAAGATTGAAAATTAGTTACAGTCAGAGGGTTGGCATTTAATTTTACAAAAGACGAAGCTGCTGCAGTTTTGGTGTATAAGTTAAACTTAATGTCTTCAGAGTCAGAAGCTAAATAACGCCAACTGACAAAATAAATTGATGAACTATTGCGAACCGCAACTACACCACGATCGAGATTTTCGGATTTTCGTTGGGAATATGAGTTAAATACTGTTGCAAATATTAGTAAAATGAATAAGATTAAACGTAAATTAGTCGATTTCATATATTAGAATTTTCTGTGATTTTTGAGAATTAACACCTCAATTTTAATGTAGATATTTAGTTTGTAAAAATAAATTGAAATTCAGAAATTATAGAGGATATATCCTTCTTTATAAGGTAAAATCAGTTCAAAAGGAAAATTAATG
>CAYNHC010000256.1:0-5231 GCA_964396705.1 uncultured Paludibacter sp. | reverse complement strand
AAAACATGTTTTGTACTGGTCGAATATAATCAAGAAATTTCGTGTTCAAGTGTATCGTAAGGTTTTGTTTAGCACGCGTCATAGCCACATAAAGAAGCCGTTTAGCCTCGTCTGTATCAGGATGTAAGCCATTGAGTAACATAAAAACATTATCAAATTCTTTTCCTTTAGCCTTATGAATTGTTGACACTAAAATAGTTTCACTTCCATCATTGTAAAAATCTTCAAGCCTTGACTCACGTATAAAAGTATCCAGATCTGATTTATATTTCTTCTTTGGATTGGTTAGTTCAAAATCTCTAATTATATTGTTGCAAATTTCTAATTTGTTACTTTTCTGAAATTTGTTTTTCAGTTCCGTTTTTGCACTTTCCCAAACAGAATCATTAATAACGTACATATCTTCTTTTAAATTCAATGCATCAATGAAATATCTCACTTCCAACATTTGAATTAAGCTAAAACTATCGTTAGACTGAATCAGTTTTGCCTGAATTTTATTTTTCAGTAGCAGCCCAGCTACTTGCATTGCTTCTTCATTGGTTCTCGTAAGTACGCATGTAGTACCTGAAAGACCTGTATTCTGAATATCGTTTACTATAGGTACTATCAGATTATTGCTTTGGTAACGGATAACTTTAATATTTCCACTGTCAGTTTGCTTAGCAATTACAGGAGTGTTTTTCAATCGGTTGTTGATGCGTTGAACAAATTGATTTGTGAATTCAACAAGATTGTTTTTGCTTCGGTAGTTTTCAATTAATTCGTACTTTATGGCTTTATTTAATTGCAAAAACTGACTTAAATATTTTGAGTTTGAGCCTCTGAATTCAAAAATATTCTGATCATCATCCCCAACGGCAATCACCCGCATTTCCTCATTATATTCCATCAAAATTTTTACCAGATTAAACTCATCTTCATCCATGTCCTGAGCTTCATCAATAACTAAAACTGTTTTAGTTATGCGATTCAGTTCTACTTCATTATTCCTGATTTTTTCAATAGTTTTATTTATGATAGCACCTGATTTTTCTAAACTACCAACCTTGCCTAACAAATCGAAACAATATGCATGAAAGGTTTTTATTTCGATAAAATGAGCTGCATTTCCTATCAGATTGTATAAACGCTTTTTAAATTCAGTAACAGCAGCTCTGGAAAATGTTAACATAAGCATTTGTTCATGCTTTACATCTTCCATTAGTAAAAGCGATGCTAATTTATGAACCAAAATTCTTGTTTTACCACTGCCTGGGCCTGCTGCTACAACAATGTTTTTTGATTCATTGTCGTTGATAATTTTTAATTGTGAAGGTGATAATTCTCCAAAAAGTTGTTTGAATTTCGAAGGAGTCATTCTCAGTTTAAGATCATTTGCCTTACTTCCAGGAAAATATTTGGTAAGAAATGAGCTATAATTCAGTTTAAAATAATCCTCTACAAATTGAAGTGCATCCTTGTAATCGGTTATCATTTTTCGGGCATATTCCCCCACAATATGAATTTGCTGTACCTTATTTTCATAAAAGAGATTTAGCTTTTCATAATCATCTTTCGTGTATTGTTTTTTACTGTTTTGTTCAAGGCGTTCAATCGTAAGTCGATTATATACAACAAGAAAACCACCTTCAATTTTAATCGCATCTATTCTTGATAAATAAAACAACGTATCCTCAATATCTTCAATAGAAATATTGACTTTAAAAAGGTTGAAGCTGCTTTCGTAAGCACCTTTTAATTCGTGAACAGAAAACTCAACTAACACATCGTCTTTTTCGGTTTCCTCTGAATTTTTTATCAGATTACTCTTATCGTAAAGGTATTCTACAATAAACTGTGCCAGCTCATGTCGTTTTTCTAATTTTTCTTTAATCTTACTTTTTGGTTGTAAATATAGAGCCGCAAAATGATTCTTTGAATTGTCATGGTATTGGCGTTTTATCCAGTTTTTTATTGACCAGAAATTAATAATCATTTTTAGTTTATTTATATTTACATCACCAAATCCTTTTAATTCAGCATCTTCGTTCAACTCCTTCAAATTGAATAAAGATTCCTGTTCTTCAAATAATGGGTGTAAATAGTTTTCGACTTTATTGTAACTTTCAACAATACTTAACGAACGATTTTTGTTTTCTCCTTTTTTTACGAATGCTGTCAAATCTTTAGCATCGGCTAAGATATTTTCTTCTCTGAGTAAGGTTATGATATTTATAACTTCTTCACGGACAATGCCTAGATGGTCACTAATGTAGTCAACACGCGATTCGGCCGATTCCTCGTTAGTTTGTTTCCTGCTCTTACTCGATAATAGCTTTTTAATTATTCGGGCTCCTTGTATTTTCTGTTTTTCCTGAAATTTTTCAGATGCATTTATTTTCTCAATAGCCTCCTGAGCATTTTTACACAGAATACTATTTGCAAAAATACGAGGCATGTTTTGCCCCCGTTTTAGATATCCTGCATCTTCCAGAGCTGCAATAGCAGTAGTTACCCGAGTTTCAATTTCAACAACATTATCATCCCAACCAGCCTCTCTTGCTATTTCTAAAGCTGAGTTCGAAACAGTTGTACGAAATTTTGTAATATATTTTATTGCTTTCCAAATTTGTTGTATTTCTTTTATGGATAGCTTTGTTTGATTAAGTAATATAAAATGTTTACCGAGGTCTTCTTCATTAAATAAAACAAAACAATCGGCACTAATTTTCTCATCTCTTCCGGCTCTACCTGCTTCCTGAATGTAATTTTCAAGCGAATCCGAAATTTCGTAATGAACCACCATGCCAACATCTTTCTTATCCACACCCATACCAAAGGCAGATGTTGCAACCATAATCTGAACATCTCCTTCGATAAATGCATTTTGGTTGGCTGTTTTCTCCTGTACATCCATTTTGCCATGATATGGTTTAGCATTAAAACCATCATTGGTTAATCTTTCGGCAAGTAAATAGGCTTTTCTGGTTCGTGAAACATAAACGATTGTAGGACATTTCTTTTCTTCTATCAGATCCCTGAGTTTTTGATATTTTTCTTCCTCATCTGTTTTTTCATAAACTTTGTATTGCAGGTTTGTTCTCGATACTTTTGAAGTAAAAAGTTCAAGGTTGATCGCTAATTTTTCTCTGAAATAGTTCAGAATGTCCTCAATAACTTTTTGTTTGGCTGTAGCAGTGAAACACGAAACAGGTATTCCGTCTTGTAAGTTTTTCTTTTCCTGTATGTTTTTAATAAAATCACCAATATACAAATAGTCTACTCGAAAATCTTGCCCCCATGCTGAAAAACAGTGGGCTTCGTCTATAACAAAACGGGCAATCTTTCTGCCAAGTATCAATTTTTCAATGGTTTTTGACCGTAATGATTCAGGTGAAATATAAAGCAACGATGCAGAACCATCTTCAATTCGCTCAAACGATTTAGCTCTTTCAATTGGGTCTAACATGCCGTTAATTGTAACCGCCTCGGTGATGCCGATTTTTTCCAGGTTATCTACCTGATCTTTCATTAAAGACTGTAAAGGTGAAATAATTACCGTTAGTCCTTTCGAATTTGTGCCACTCATTAACGCAGGAACTTGAAAAGTAATTGATTTGCCACCTCCGGTCGGGAAAATTGCAAGCAACGATTTATTATCCACAGCTGCCTTTACAGCTTTTTCCTGCAATGGTTCCCCACCATAAGTTCGGTAATTGTCAAAACCAAAGAATCGCTTTAAACCTTTGTGAATATTCAGGGTTTCATTACAATATTCACAACCACTTACACAGGGCTTGTTTCTTAAGAGAAACATTATTCTTTCTACTTCAGGGTAATTTTTCAGAACCCAGGGCGGTGTTATTGAATGAATGTTTTTGTTTTGAATAAAGGAATTTATCAGGGATAAGCAATAAGCTAATTCAATGGGGTGTTCTGTTATAATTTTCGTCAGTGATACATTTTCACAAATTACTTTTTTAAATCTTTTGCGAATAATAATCTCTGTAGAATTCTGCTGACTTGAGTTAAAAGAAATAAGTCGTATAAAATCTTGAATCCTTTGTTGGTTTGGAACATAGGAAATGTATTGGAAGAATGCACGAAACTCTCTTTTATCATTCAAAAGATGGTAGAAAATGTCTTGTAAATCTTTATCAAGCAAATTAAATGCAGATAATTCATCGTAAAAAAGATCTTTTGCTTTTATAGCATCGTTTAATGGATTATTTAATTCTTCCGTTTGTAGTTTATCATCCTTTAGCAGAGCATGATAGGGTCTTGTTGGAAAAAGCAGAGGCGACCAATATAATGTATCCACCACTGCTTTCACTCCAACATTTGCGAGTTCTTTGCCAATGTATTTTATGTCGTGGTTTAGAATATTATGACCACAAATAAATGGAACACCATTGATAAACTGAGTTAAGTCTGAAACTGAATTCTTATGCAATATGCTTCCATCGTCTTTGACGCAACCAATGTCCAAAATCTTCTGGCTTTTTGGTTCAATCTCGGTGTCAATAAATGCTATAGAGTTCATTTTCAAATTCTTGAATTAACATTTCACATAAAGTTTATATTATTACTACATAACCAATCAAGCAACTAAACATAATTTTTTACTATTTCTGCTTCTTCCTCACTTCAATTCGAGCTTGCGACATGCGTTCACGCAAACCGCCTTGCTGCAAAAATTCTTTTTCCAATGTCTTCATTTGTTGGGCTAATAAATAAGAAGTTACATTTACTAAGCTTAACAGCACATTGGCCGATACTTCAGGCTCAGTACTTTCAATTCCTTTGCGGTAAGTTTCGTAGTTGGCGTTAGGGGTTTTATGCTTTTGTGTTAGCGCTGCATAAAATGGGTGTTTTTTGTCCCAAAATGTCAAATGACGGGTTCTTATATAATCCTCGTAATCTTTTTTAAGCTCTTCGAGCGAAGCACGTGCTACATTGGTTAACTTTATTTCCGTTTCTTTCGATGTACCCGAAGCCATACTTGCCTCCACAATATTTTGCTTGCCCGACCGTGCCGATTGTATCATTTGGTCGATAGTTCGATCGTATTTATTTAAATATTTATGAGCAAAATAATAAGTACCATCATAAATAATCTCCGATTTCTGGTATGTAATCAAGCGCTCGTAACCACCATGTTTGGGTATAAACCCATATTCGTTGTACTGTTTATCCATAGTTTTACCTATTTGTTTTCATTCTTTACTTTTCGGGTGACTTTCACGACA
>CAYNHC010000255.1:0-5239 GCA_964396705.1 uncultured Paludibacter sp. | reverse complement strand
AATCTTAGTTTTATTATTGAGCTTATTCGTAACTCCGTTCACATTTGCTCAGACTAGTAAGGTAATTTGTTTATTTCCTGACAATGATACACTTTGGGTAGGTACTTTTGGCGGATTAATAAAATACAACATAAAGACCGATAGTAGTATTTGTTACACTATGTCTAACTCAGGATTAGTATCGGACAAAATTCAATCATTTGCAAAAAACAGTAAAGACAATCTTTGGGTGGGATGCTATACTGGAGGAGTAAGTTATTTAAAAAATGGAATCTTCAATAAAATGTTTCCCGAAACAAATACTGCTATTTTTACCGGTAATTATTGTTCTGGAATGTATGTGGGTAAGAATGACACAGTATATTTTGGTTCAAATCATTCATTAAAACGCATTTATAATAATCAACTTGAATCAAAGACAATAGGTCGTCCAACCTCTTCAGATTATCAAACTGTCAATAAAATTTTAGAGGCTCCCGATGGTAGTCTTATGATGGCAACCGATTTTGGATTGCAGAACTATGTAAATGGCAAAATGTCGTTGATCCCAAATATGAATATGAAATGTAACACACTGATTTATGACAAATTGGGGAATCTTTGGATAGGTACACAATATAATGGTCTGTATAAACTAGCAAACGACACTTTAATAAATTTCAATCCATCAAATTCGGATATTCCATTGAGGATAATGGGTATTGTAATTGATAAAAACGAAAATATTTGGATACCATTATCTTCGCCAGAAAAATCAGGATTGATTAATTTTAAAGAAACAGGTAACAGTAAGTTTTATAATAATCTTGAGATCGGTAACGATCTACTAATGACAATTGAAAACGGAGATTCATGTATTTGGATTGGAACATTAACAAAAGGAGTGTACCGTTTTAGTTTAAGTACCGAAACCTTTTATAAAGTTGAATTTACAAGTGAGGATTTAAGCGATGTTTCTACCATTTCCTCAGCAAATGAACTTAAGATATTCCCTGTTCCAGTACAGGACATACTGAATATTCAGATTCCAACTTGTAGTTCTTACAAAATCGACATTTATGATTTGACAGGAAAATCTATCTATTTATCGAGCTGGAAACAATCTTGTCAAACAAAAGAATTTCACTCAATAAACACTTCATTTCTCACAAAGGGCATTTATTTATTGAAGCTAAAAACTGACAATGGAACATATTCAAAAAAGTTGACAAAATAATATAAAAAAAAATGAACGAGAACCTTACACTCGCTCTATGGTCACAGGCTGGTTGACCCCGATAAATCGGGACAAGCAGTGCATTCCGGCTGTTTTGCTCCCGCACCCCTGTAAATGCCCATAGCCTCGGTCGATAGCAGCCATAGTAAAAAACAAAAAAGATGAGAAAATTTGCATTTATATTGTTTTTAAGTATTGCTTTTCAAGGGGTTGCATGTACATGTTTTCCTCCTGAGAAACTTGAAGTTGCTCGAAAAAGAGAAATTGCAAATTCAAATTTCATTATTATAGGAAATGTAATTAGAATTAGTGAAGACAAACAGACATTAACCGTTATCATAAAAGAAGTGTTTAAAGGTAAGAAGTTAAATAACGATACAATTGTAACGCAAAACAATTATTATTGTGAGCCTGTTGTGAATACTACGGGAGAATGGCTTTTTTATGGAAATCTAATTGAAAATGAATTCATATACAACGAATGTGGTTTGAGTCGTAGTTTACAATTTCCTGAACAGAATAGTTTTTTTACATATACTCCACCACCTCAGCCTCCCGGAAGAGAAGTTAAAAATGGAGTTTCACTTGAAATAAAAATCAAAAATGAAAAACTGAATGCAACAAGAAACGCTCACAAGAAATTAATTGAAGAGATTCGTATCTTGAGAAGTTTGAGAATGAAGTTAAATAACACTTAAAAGTACTTATGAACAAGCGACTTAAACATGATTTTCAGAAAGAAATGCGCGAAACAGTTAACAAAATAAATGACTGACAAACGCAAAATGCCCATAGCCTTGATCATTAGCCACAATAATTAGAAAAAAAACAGATGTTTAGAAACCGAAAGAAGAGAATTAAAGAAAAGTTGCTTAGTGAGTTTGGAAACTTAAAACGAGATTCATTTGATTTTGAATATGTAGATAGCTATTTTCGAAAAAAAGACCATTCTACAGCTTTTCAAACTCTATCTGACAAAACCTGTAACGATCTGGATTTTCATGAATTATTCATGTTTATCGACCGAACCAACTCAAAAGTAGGACAACAATATCTTTATAATAAGTTAAGGAATATTCCTGCAGACTCAACAGAGAATTTCAGGAATGAAAGACTGTTGAATGAGTTTACGAATAATACTGACTTTAGAGTATCTGTTCAAAGCCAATTGAACCAATTGAATGACAGAGAAGTATATCATATTGCTGCACTGTTTCAGGATGAAATTCTACAACCGCCTAAATGGTATTTTATTGTTCCGCTGCTGTCGTTTGCAAGTGCGCTGTCGTTTATACTGGCATTTTTTAATCCTATATTCTTTCTTGTAATTTTGGGTTTATCAGTTATCAACATTGTTATTCACTTTTGGAATAAAAAGAACCTGTTTAATTATTTTAGTTCTATTCCCCAACTATCAAAACTAAATGGCGTTGCTCAGGAATTATATAAGAATGACATTTTGAAGGAGATGAATCCGAATTTGATGAAATCGGCGAGTGTCATTAATAAGGTCAGCAATCGAATGTCATTCTTCAACCTGGAAGTAGAAATGCAAAACGACCAGCGAATATTGTTTTGGGCAATACTGGAACTTGTGAAAATTGTATTTCTGATTGAGCCATTATTTTTGTTTGGAACTTTAAAGCGTATCGACACCAAAAGAACCGAGATAGAAGATGTATTTCTGTTTGTTGGAGAAGTGGATGCTATTGTATCAATTGCTTCACTTCGCAAGGGACTGACGAACTTCTGTACACCAGAAATTATTGAAGGGCAGAAAAGACTTTCTGCTCAGGAGGTATATCACCCATTAATCGAGGACTGTGTAAAAAACAACCTGAATGTAAACGAAAAATCAATTTTACTGACAGGCTCGAATATGTCGGGGAAAACTTCATTTATTCGCACTATCGCTATCAATGTAATAACCGGACTGACAATAAACACCTGTTTTGCAGAACAGTTTTCAATGCCGAGAGTGCGTGTTTTTTCTGCCATAAGAATCAGCGATGATTTAATGAACGACAGAAGTTATTATTTTGAGGAAGTCATGACCATCAAAGAAATGATAGATAAAAGCAAAAGTGAGAACTTAAATTTATTTTTACTTGACGAAATATTTAAAGGAACGAATACTGTGGAACGAATTTCGGCAGGCAAAGCTGTTTTATCTTCGTTGAACGAAGAGAATAATATCGTTTTTGTATCGACACATGACATTGAATTGGCTGATTTATTGAAGAATGAATATGATTTATATCATTTCAGCGAAATCGTTGACCACAAAACAGTTGATTTTGATTACAAGCTCAAAGAAGGAAAATTAAAGAACAGAAATGCTATCAGGATACTTCAAATCAACGATTATCCCGAAAGTATTATAACGGAGGCAATTGAAATATCGGAAGAACTTGACAAAATTACTGTGGCTAACACACGCTCTTGGTCATAGGCTGTCTCGGTCGATATGCGGTATAGTAAAAAAAACACAATCACAAACCAACAAATATTTACGAAAGAACCGATTGGTTCTACTTTACCACAATAAAATATGAAACCACAAAAGGACAAAATGTCTTTTTATGAACACAAAAAAGGAATTTTCAATATTGAAAATGATTTCTTTTGTGTTCTTTTGTGGTTCAATTCTTATAAATATTTCTTTGGTTATTAATTTGGTAAAGTAGAATTAGTCATATTCCAAAATGAATATCATGAAAAAAAAGGAATTCATACTTATCATCGTTATTACTTTCAGCATAAATTCTACTGCTCAGATTGTACGGATGTCAGGTCTAAAAAATTATCAACCTGATACAACCAGTATGTTTAGTGGAAAATATTTTTGGAATTTATCTAAAATTGTAAATATGATGGAATGGATAGACAATAAAAGGGATGGATGTCCAGATTCAGTTTATGTTTCGGAACTTAACACAGTGTATAGTGAATTAGAAACGCTTCATAAAAGTCGTTTAAATTTTAGCATGCTTGATAGCCAAATAAACAGATTAAATACCAATTTAGAAAAGGCATGGAAAGATTATTATCTTAGATCCTCACCATTCAGATTAATTCAGAAAGAAATTTTATCTAAAAAACCAGATGATATTGACCAACTTGTTCTAGATGGAATTCAATTCAGAGAAAATAACAAGTTAGATAGTGCCTATCTGAATTTTAAAAAAGCAATAGAAAAAGATTCTACACGATTAAATTATTATTATTTAATCATAGATGCAGAACTGGAATTAAACAATAATTCAGAAAAAGCACTTGAATATGTCAACAAAGTAATAAACCGTAAAAATGAATTAACAAGCTATGTATTTGACCCTTACAAAATGCGCGTTGGCATCTATATAAATCAAAAACAATTCAAACTTGCATATGATGACTTAAATCTTTTGCTTGAAAAAGATTCAAACGATCTTAATTCATTGTATGATCGTGCTTTTGTTAAAACCGATTTAAAAGATTTTGCAGGTTCCATTTCTGATTATCAAATACTTTTGAAGAAATATCAACGTATTCCATTTCGCATTTATGTCGACACAACGATGATATTCAACAATATAGGATGGAATTACTATTGCCTAAAACAATACGAATTGTGTGTACAATATGCAAATAAATCCCTTCAAATTAAACCTAACAAACCGAGTGTACTGGACACAAGAGGATCGGGGTATTACGGGTTGTGTGAATATGAAAAATGTATAAGTGACATGACGAAAGCAATCGAATTAAAACCAGATCTTGCCAATTCATATTATATTCGTGGACTTGCTTATTTGAAACTAAATAAACAAAATCTTGCTTATGTTGATTTGTCCACAGCCTACGAATTAGGTGTTATGGAAGCATCTGATGCATTGAAAGGATTGTCCCTTCTCAATTCAGATACAAAAATTGAAAATCAAAAACAATTCCCTAAACAAAAAACAACAAATAGTAAAAACAATATCAGAATAGATCCTTATGGAATACATTTTTTCTTTAAGTAAACAATAATCCATAAAA
>CAYNHC010000254.1:0-5240 GCA_964396705.1 uncultured Paludibacter sp. | reverse complement strand
AATAATGAATACTTCCCTGATAATAACTCCTTTCACCTTTTACCCGTATATTTCCCCCTGTTGTAGTAGTGTCAGTCTTTGTAATTCCATTAGGTGATGTTACTTTGAGCCAGCTTCCGGGCATTAATGTGAATTTTCCAAGACTTCCTTTGATTACCGATGGATCTTCACGAGTATTCATACATAAAGTGGCTTCATTATTAACCGTGAAATTTATATAATTCTGAATTGCGTCATTTAATGAGTAGAAAATATGGTCCTTTGAAGAAGCAGGAAAAAAGAACGTATTTTTTGTGGAGGCGCCACTTGCCATTAATTTACAATTTTTTAATATACAACTATCACCAACATAAGTATGTACTTCAACTCCGCCATCTTTTAAATTACAAAGGTCAATGGTTCCACCTAACATTTTAAAACTGCCAGAAATTTTTACTTTACGACCCTTAAAACCTGAATGTACGTCACTACCGACACCTCCTTTTTCAACAAAATATAAATAACCTCCTTTAAGTATAAAGTCTCTTTCTACATTTAATGTGTCGCCAGAACCTTGATTACTGGTACCCAAACTAAAACTTCCGGTTCCGGTATTTTCAACAATAAAGTTACCTTGAACATCTGTCAGATTTGCTTTTAAAGATATATATGTCTCCTGTTTTTTAGGTGCCCATATAAAATTCCCAAATTTCTGACGAAAATATTCAAGTTTAATACTACTATAATTTCTTTCTGTTATTGCGGCAGTGAATTTCAATGTCGAGGTTTTCTCCCATGTAGCAGTAGGTATATTTGCAGTTACAGTATCCAATTCAAATGTTGAGCCATTGTAACATCTAAATATACCACCATCAGCAGTATTGAAAGTTGTACGATTTATTAATGTGCCTTTTATTATCGCATACAAAGTAGTAAATGAATTATTCTTTGAATCGGTTAATAATTTTAAAGTTGAACCTGCATTAACTTCTAACATATATATTGTCATGCTGGATGTTAAAGTTAAAGTCTTTGTGCCGCTATTTGTAGTTGTCAGGTTGTAATATTTTATTGGCGGTATTGTCTGAGCACCAGTTCCATTAAAGTTGACAGTCCCGGTTCCAGCATTAAATATTCCTGAAACTGTAAAAGAATTGCTGAAATTAAAAGTGTAAGAACCTGCATTTAATGTACCGTAACATTTTAAATTGGCCCCAACAGTCCAGTTTGCTGCCGCAGTCATTGTTGTTCCCGATTGTATTATGAAATTATCAGTAGGATTCATAAAACTAGTAGGTTGGCCAGAACCGGGTGAACTCCAACTTATATACGAACTTGGATCAAATCCATTTTTTCCATAATAATCAATCGCATACATTTCCGTTGAAATTACGTTAAGAATAATTACAATTAAAAATTGGATTGTATATGATTTTAATTTTCTAAAATATTTAAGGAAATTCTTAGAAATCAGAGAATTCCCTTTTTGATAAGAATTCTTACTCATGATTATTTATTTTTTTGAAATGATTTTTACTATTTAAAAAGTAAATTATTCCTGCTCCTAAAAGCATAAAAAATCCATCTCCGACTGGCAGTCCCTGTCCGGGATCACCCGGAAAACCGGGATCGTCTTCATTAAAGGAATTGTCTATCTTTTTTTTAGGGGGAGGGGTAGAGGTAATTTCTTTATAAATAGTACCGCTGCTGTAAGCTTTAATAGAGTGTCCACTTTTGGGACCAGGATCATTTGTTAATACCTCGCCATTGGTATTCTCATTGGGATAAGAAACATCTTCTGCAAAAACCGTTTTATTCAATGATAATAACAGTCCAAACAATAACAGATATTTAATTATTTTACTCATTAATTTAATTTCTAATGTTAGAAAATGAGTAATTACAATTAAACAAACAAAACGCATATTTTTACAAATATACAATGCAAATATACCAATTATTCCTTATGTAATGTTAATAATAATTAATAAATTTAATTAACTATTGCATTTCTATAGTATTTTATTAAGCATAGCATTAAAATATCTGGTTTGGAAATGCAATTATCTATATATAAGGCTTTTAAATTAGTAAGCTAATATTAATATTCCTGATTTCAATGCTTCTCAATTAAAAATTGATATTAAATGTTTAATCATAAAACTACTATCTTCTTTTAAGTTGTAAAATTTTATAGGGTTTATTTTTATTAAAATTTATATCTTTGTGGTCGCTTTAGCGCAATGCTAATCCACAAAAGAAACTTTAAAAACAAATAATTAAATTGATATGCATACCTGGTTCGAATGTAAAATTAAATATGAAAAAACTGCCGGAGAAGGCAATATTGTAAAAGTAAATGAAGCTTATCTTATTGATGCTTTATCTTTTACTGAAGCTGAGGCAAGAATAATAACTGAAATGAAACCCTTTATCAGCGGTGAATTTACGGTAGCCAATATAAAACGTGCCAAAATAGGTGAGATGTTTTTTTCCGAAAACGGCGATAAATGGTATCGTTCGAAAGTAAATTTTGTAACCTTAGACGAGGAAAAAGGAGTTGAAAAAAGAACTGCGGTAAATATGATGATACAGGCCTCAGATTTTTCAGAAGCACTGGCCAACCTAAAAGAGGGCATGAAGGGAACTCTTGCCGATTTCGAAATTGCATCTATTACCGAAACATTGATCATTGACGTTTATAAATTTGAAGAAAACGCTTAAAAATAATTGGTTAAGGGACTTATAATAAATTTAAAACTCAGAACTCGAAATGAACTAATTGAGTGCGTTGCTTCCACTCTAAAATCCTTCGCACAGCAACCAGAAACATGAAATAAAATGTCAATCCAATCAAATATTAAAGAGATTCGTAATCACATTCCTGCTCATGTGCAGTTAGTATGTGTTTCAAAATTTCAACCTATTGAGTTCGTAAAAGAGGCTTATGATGCAGGTGAACGTGTTTTTGGAGAGAGCAAAGTACAGGAAGTTTGTAATAAAGCTGAAATACTGCCCAACGATATTCAATGGCATTTTATAGGTCATTTGCAAACCAATAAGATTAAATATATAGTTCCATTTATATCACTGATTCACGGTGTTGATACTTTTAAACTTTTAAAGGAAATTGATAAATACGCTGCGAAAATAAATAGAAAAGTAAATTGTTTACTTCAGGTGCATATTGCCGAGGAAGAAACAAAATTCGGCTTTTCTGAAAGCGAATTGATGGATATGCTTCAGGGTGAAGTTTGGAAATCACTTTCAAATGTCAATATTTGCGGATTAATGGGCATGGCTACTTTTACTGATGATAAAACTAAGGTTAGAAGAGAATTCAATACCATGAAAAATCTTTTTGATAAGCTGAAATCAGCTTTTTTTGTCAACGAACCTGATTTTAAAGAAATCTCGATGGGAATGTCCGATGATTATCTGGTTGCCATAGAAGAGGGGAGTAGCATGGTAAGAATTGGGAGTTCAATCTTTGGGGTTCGGAATTATTAATAGGTTTGGCATAAATGAATATAGCACTCTATTTTGGCTCCTTCAATCCAGTACATACAGGTCACATTCGATTGGCGGAACATCTCATTGAAATTAATCCGGTTGATGAGGTTTGGTTTGTCGTTTCCCCTTGCAATCCATTGAAAAATCAAATAGATTTAATTGATGAATATCTGCGTCTCGATATGCTGATGCTTGCCATAAAAGGACAACCAAAATTTAAAGCATCTGATATTGAATTTACAATGCCTGTACCTTCCTATACCATCGATACGCTCAACGAATTAAAGAAGGATTTTCCACAACATAACTTCTCTTTACTCATTGGCAGTGATAATGCTTTAGTATTTGATAAATGGAAGAATTACAAAGAGATATTAGAAAAATTTGAAGTATTTGTTTATCCACGAAAAGGATATGATTTTTCGGAAGTTGCCGATATTTATCCCGAAATGAAATTAATAAATACCCCTTATTACAACATATCTTCAACCGAAATTCGTGCTGCAATAGCACAAAAAAAGGACATAACCCAATGGTTACTTCCTAAAGTTTTTGAGTATATTGTGGAAAATAATCTGTACTTAGTTTAGTTTTTAATCAGAAATTAAGAAAATAAGAAAATAAGAAAATTCTATTCAGCAATGTTTTTAGATTTTATAAATATATTACACCCTTTTCAACTTAACATTATATTTCTTATTTTCATAATTGTCTAATTTCTATTTTCTAATTACTTAATTTCATAAATAGCCACCTACAAATACGGATTATTCACTTTTTCATTTCCAATGGTGGTTGTAGGTCCATGTCCGCAATAAACCACAGTGGAGTCGGGTAGAGGAAGCAAACGATTAGTGATAGAGCGTATAAGTGTTGCATAATCACCACGTTCGAGATCAGTTCTTCCAATTGAACCATGAAAAAGAACATCGCCAGCAAATAGTACACCGTTTTCTTCACTATACAAACACATACTTCCGGGCGAATGTCCGGGGCAGTGCAATGTTTTTAATGTAGTGTTTCCAAATTTTATTTCTTGGTTGTCAATAATATATTCACCTAATTCCTGTGCATTTTCATTCAGAGGAAGACCAAACATACGTGCCTGATTTACAACATTCTGCAACAAAAATTCATCTTCCTCGCAAGCTTCCGGAAGAATTCCGTAAGTATCAAACATAAATTTGTTTCCAAACTGATGATCTATGTGTAAATGAGTGTTTAACACTCTTTTTATAATCAGGTGATTGTCTTCTATGTATTTTTTCAGTAAGCGTTTTTCCCCATCATTAACACAACCGGCATCGATAATTACAGCTTCGCCGGTTTCATCGTGCAGTAAATAGGTATTTTCCTGAAAAGGATTAAATGTGAATGTTTTAATTGTCATAGAGTTTGAAAGTTTGTAGAGTTCGAAAGTTTATAAAGTTTTGAAGTCTTGGTTCTTGGTTCTTATATCGGTACATATACCACTTTTTTGGTTTTAAAAAATTCCTCACCGAAAAATTCGCTTATTTCATACGTTTCTGCAATATTTTTATACGGAAGTATTTCATGTTGCAGTTCTCCACCTTTTAAGCAGATCAATCCATTAGGCAGAGCATTTTTACCTGTTTTAGCAATATTTTTTCTAACTAACTTTATCAGGTCATCTAAAGGCATTACAGCACGACTCACTACAAAATCAAATTTGTCTTTTTCGTCCTGAACACGTTCATGTTTTAAAACAATGTTTTTAAGACCAATAG
>CAYNHC010000253.1:1778-5242 GCA_964396705.1 uncultured Paludibacter sp. | reverse complement strand
TACGGAACCAAAACTTTATTAATCGGTATTTTCAATTATTTTGCTTTAAAAGCGGTGCAAAAGTACATTTTTTTTATGATTAATGCAACAGTTTTCCTTAAAATCCGAATTTTACACAAATTAATTGACGAAAAATCGTTAATATTGCACTCTGAAATAAATTCAGAAAAAAACTAAATAAACTTCGATGAAAGTAATGAAATTCGGCGGAACATCCGTAGGTTCTGTCAATGGTATTTTGAGTGTTAAGAAAATAGTTGAGGCTGAAAGTGAGCCGGTTATTGTAGTGGTTTCAGCTTTATCAGGTATTACCGATCAGCTTTATAAAGTATCTGAACAAGCATCAAATGGTAATGAAGACTACCTGACTGAATATCAATCAATGCTACAAAGGCACAAAGAAATGATTGACAACGTAGTGCCTGAGCATAAAAAACAATTCGTATTCGAACAAATTGAATCTCAATTTAACGATTTATCCAATATACTTCGCGGAATTTTTTTAATCAAAGATTCCTCAGCCAAAATAATTGACACAATAGTAAGCTACGGTGAATCACTTTCATCAATAATTGTGGCGAATACTATTTCGGGAGCAATACATATTGATTCGAGAAGAATGATCAAGACTATTAATCAGTTTGACAAACATATAGTCGATTTTCCAAAAACAAATGCTTTAATAAAAGAAAAATTTGCAACTGAATTCCGAATTTCAGTTTGTGGCGGTTTCATTTCTACGGACAGTAACACAAACTTTATCACAAACCTTGGACGCGGTGGATCAGATTACACAGCAGCAATAATTGCAGCTGCCCTCAATGCTTCTATCCTTGAAATATGGACAGATGTGGATGGTTTTATGACTGCCGATCCCCGCATTATTAGTAACACTTATGTTATCGAAAAGCTAAGTTTCAGCGAAGCTATGGAGCTTTGTAATTTCGGAGCAAAAGTCATTTATCCCCCAACTATTTTTCCTGTTTTTCATAAAAATATTCCGGTTGTTATAAAAAACACTTTCAATCCGGAGGCTAATGGAACTTTAATTTCACAGAACAAAACGGTTGAAGGATCAAAAGCTATTAAAGGAATTTCTTCCATAAATGACACTTCACTTATTACCATACAAGGACTTGGTATGGTTGGAGTTATTGGAGTCAATTACAGAATATTCCGTGTATTGGCTAAAAATGGAATAAGCGTCTTTTTAGTCTCACAGGCATCGTCCGAGAATACAACTTCTATAGGAATGAGCAATGCCGACAGTGCTTTAGCGGTCAAAGTACTACGCGAAGAGTTTGCGGCTGAAATTTCTCAGGGCGAAATAGATAACATTTTTTCCGAAGACGATTTAGCAACTGTAGCCATTGTGGGTGATAACATGAAACGGACTCCGGGTATTGCCGGCAAACTATTCGGAACACTTGGAAGAAATGGGATTAACGTGGTTGCTTGTGCGCAGGGAGCCTCCGAAACAAATATTTCATTTGTAACAGATCGCAAATCACTTCGTAAAGCGTTAAACGTCATTCATGACTCTTTCTTCCTTTCGGAATATCAGGTATTGAACATTTTTGTAGTGGGAATTGGAACTGTTGGCAGTAATCTGCTTGAACAAATTAAAAAGCAGCAACCCAAATTAATGACTCAAAATGGCTTGAAATTAAATGTTGTAGGAATTGCTTCAAGCAAGAAAATGCTGTTTACCCGCGAAGGAATAAATCTTGAGGATTATAGGGAAAAACTCAATGAAAATGGAAAACCTGCTACTTCGGCACGAATTTGTCAGGAAGTAGTGAATATGAACATTTTCAATTCGGTTTTTGTGGATTGTACTGCAAATAATGAAATAGCAGATTTATATCAAACATTATTAGAAAATAACGTTTCAGTAGTTGCCGCAAATAAACTGGCAGCTTCATCATCGTTTACTAAATATACAACTCTTAAAGAAATTTCACGTCGCAAAGGTGTTAAATTCCTGTTTGAAACTAACGTAGGAGCCGGTTTGCCAATCATCAATACTATGAATAGCCTGATTAACAGTGGTGATCACATTCAGAAAATGGAAGCAGTATTATCAGGCACATTGAACTTCATTTTCAATACGATTGATCATAATATCCCACTCAGTAAAGCAATTCTGATGTCGAAAGAAGCCGGTTTTGCTGAACCTGACCCACGAATTGATTTAAGTGGCAAAGACGTAGTGCGTAAATTAGTAATTCTGGCACGTGAAGCAGGTTATAAAATAGAGCAGGAAAATGTAGTGAAAAATCTTTTTATTCCTGAAAAGTATTTTTCAGGCAGTCTTGATGATTTTTGGAAAACTATACATGAACTCGATGCTGAATTTGAGGAGAAACGCATTAAACTTGTTGAACAAGGTAAACGCTGGCGATTTGTTGCAAAAATGGAAATGGGAAAATGTGAAGTTGGACTACAGGAGGTAGATAGTTTACATCCATTTTACGACCTGCAGGGAAGCAACAATATCGTTTTAATCACAACCGAAAGATACAATGAATTTCCAATGATGATTAAAGGATATGGAGCTGGAGCAAGTGTTACAGCAGCCGGAGTTTTCTCAGATATTATAAGCATTGCTAACATTAGATAATTAATTGATATTAAAATAATTACATTAATTCTTTTTAATAATCATACAACAGGAATATTATGAGAATATTTTTTCATTTCCTTATTATATTTCTAATGTTTTCATGTTCGAAACCGAATCCACAATTACCTGCTAATAAAGCAGATAACCCAGATTCACTAACAAATAATCTCATAAAGCTAAACGAAGAACTTATTGAAAATGAAAATAGTTTAATCAACGAATTAGTTAATAAGAAATATGCTGATTTCAATAAAAGCAATTTGGGATTTTGGTACCAAATAAAGCGTAAACCGGTTGGAAATTTTCTTAAAAGTAATGATATTTGTTCTGTAAACTACAATATATATACACTTGACGATGATTTAATTTTCTCAAAAAAAGAAACCATAACAATTGGCAAAAAAGAAATAATTACAGGAATTGAAGAATGTCTGAAATTAATGAACAGTGGTAATGAAGCCACGATAATTATTCCATGGTATTTAGCTTATGGATTAAAAGGTAACAATGCTGAAATCGGACCCTATACTTCAATAATTGTAAGAATTAGCGTTATAAATAATAAAAATGAATAATTCAAAGCTATAAATTTGTAAATTATTAAATAGTTTGATTTCTAATTCATTATTCTTAACTTTTAATTTCGCGTTATTAATCGGATATTTGCAACTGAAACATATTAGACAAAAATGAAACAATATTCTTTATTAATCTATCTTTTACTTACTGTTACAATGGTGTTTATATCTTGTGACGACAAAAAAACCTATGCCGAACTTCTGAAAGAAGAGAAAGTAACCATTGCTGATTATATTAAAAGAAATAACATTCAGGTTGT
>CAYNHC010000253.1:0-1678 GCA_964396705.1 uncultured Paludibacter sp. | reverse complement strand
GCTGCATGGCACGAAGCAGTTTCTTATATGAAACGAAATGAATCAGAAGCAATTATTATTGTACCTTCCAAAATAGGTTTTGAAACCAATATGATTAGTGTAACTCCATTGGGTTACAGATTAAAAATACAATTTCAAAAATAAATAACTGAATTATAATATAATAAGCACTTTACTTTTAAAAAGTCAAGGTGCTTTTTTTTAATTAACAAATTAGATATTATGACATTAATAAAGTCAATTTCCGGAATTCGCGGAACAATCGGAGGAAAAGTCGGCGATGGTTTAAATCCCGTTGATATAGTAAGGTTTACTGCTGCTTATGCAACTTATATCCGAAACAACAAAAAAGTTGATTCAAACAAAATTATAGTAGGCAGGGATGCCCGTATTTCTGGTGAAATGGTTAACCAGTTAGTTATTGGTACATTGCTTGGTATGGGCTTTGATGTCCTCAACATTGGACTTGCCACCACTCCTACAACTGAACTTGCGGTAATAATGGAAAATGCCGCCGGTGGAATAATTCTTACTGCAAGCCATAATCCTAAACAATGGAATGCATTAAAATTGCTGAATGAAAATGGTGAATTTCTGAATTCAGAAGCAGGTGAAAGCGTATTGAAGATTGCATCAGAAGAATCTTTCACATTTTCGGAAGTTGATAAACTCGGAAAACTTAGTGAAGATTCTTGTTTTACCGAGAAACACATTAAGAGCGTTTTAGCACTTCGGTTGGTTGATGTTGAAGCCATTAAATCAGCAAATTTTAAAGTTGCTATTGACTGCGTAAATTCAGTTGGCGGCATTGCTATTCCGGCTCTATTAAATGCTTTAGGAGTAACTCAAATTGAGAAACTCTATTGTGAACCAAACGGACAATTTCCTCATAACCCAGAACCGCTTCCTGAACATTTGACCGAAATTTCATCACTAATGAAGGAGTCAAAGGCCGATGTGGGTTTTGTAGTAGATCCTGATGTTGACCGATTAGCTATAATTTGTGAAGATGGAAGTATGTTTGGAGAAGAATATACCCTTGTTTCAATTGCAGACTACATTTTACAGAACACACCCGGCAATACCGTTTCGAACCTAAGTTCAACGCGTGCTTTACGCGATGTTACCAACAAATATAATTGTCAATATACAGCAGCGGCTGTAGGCGAAGTTAATGTTGTGACAACCATGAAAGCTACAAATGCAGTGATTGGAGGCGAAGGCAATGGAGGAGTTATATATCCTGAAAGTCATTTCGGTCGGGATGCACTTGTGGGAATTGCATTATTTCTTTCGATGTTAGCAAAAAGCGAAAAGAAAGTGTCAGAAATCAGAAAAACGTATCCTCAATACTATATATCAAAAAACAAAATTGAATTAACCCCTGAAATAAACGTTGATGAGATACTTAAATCAATTAAACAAAGTTACTCAATGTTTGACGTAAATGATATTGATGGAGTTAAGATTGATTTTCCTGAAGGATGGGTACATTTACGGAAATCCAATACAGAAGCAATTATTCGTATTTATTCAGAAGCTGAAACGGTAGAACAAGCTGAGAAATTTGCAAAAGCAATAATCAATGATATAAAAAGACTGGCAAATATAGAGTAAAATCAACAACTCAATAATTTAAAATACAAACAATAAGAAAATATTGTTTGTATTTTTTTTA
>CAYNHC010000252.1:0-5270 GCA_964396705.1 uncultured Paludibacter sp. | reverse complement strand
AAAGCAAATAATCAAATAAAACTACCTGCGGAATTTTTGCTTATTTCCGGGAGTACACATCCCGAAAGTCGAATTTTTGTTGAAAAAATGAAGAGTAACTGCTATCCGGTCCGAACTTTTCCGGAAAGTTTATTACGAGAGAAAATCGATGAAAAAGATATTGAAGATTGGGTAAATGATTTATCTGAAATTTGGAATAAAAATAAAACATTAATTCTGACTGCATCAGTTTCTAATATCACATTCCCTGATAGTTCAACGATACTTAGCGAAAGAATGGCTTTAGTTGTTCTAAAATTACTCGAAAATTGTGAAATACCTGAGATTTTATTGTCCGGCGGAGCTACATCTTACACTTTATTCAAGAAACTTAATTGGAAAATGCTCACTCCGGTGCGAGAATTAGCTTCGGGAGTTGTAAGAATGAAAGTTCAAAATACTGATACTCATTTGACTTTGAAACCGGGCAGTTATCCCTGGCCTGAAGAGTTTTTAAATGAAAAACGCTGAAAGTTATTTATTCTTTCAGCGTTTCATTTTTCCATCTTTTCAAATATTTAAATGATTTTTGGAAGCAATCCTAATTTTGTCCATTTGGAATATATCCCCCAGGCTTGTTTCATCCAATGACCAACTACTGGCATCGGAATCATGATTTCTTTTTTGCTGTCGCGATACACAAAAGCAGCTCCATTGCCCATGTCCATTACACAAAGTATATTCAAATGTTCCTGATATCCCTTGCGTTTTTCACTTCCACTTTCAATTTGAATAATATTATAAGCTGCATTCATCCCCATAATCTCAGCTATGTGACCTTGTTTGGCTTTCCAATCGGGTCCTTCGTAAGCTGCTGCATCGCCTATGGCAAAAACATTGGGGAACTCATCTACCTGACAGAAATTGTTTATTTTTACAAATCCTGCATCAGATAGTGGTAAATCGGTGTTTTTCAAAATAGGAGAACCTGCTCCAGCAGGAATAAACATAATCAAGTCAGATACTAACTTCGATTCATCTTCGAAAACAACTCCATTAGCCTGAAATTCAGTAATTTTTTTACCAAACCGACTCTGGATATTCTGCGATATGAACATTTTCCGTACCGCTTGCATTGCATTTTTACCCATACGTGCTCCCGGTTCTTCCATTGGCGCAAACATAGTAAGTTCAAAATTATTGCGAATTCCCTTTTTCTTGAGGTAATGATGAATGTTAAATATCAACTCAAATCCCGGTCCACCCCTGACTGCCGATTTATCTTTCGGATTTCCACCAAAACCGATAGCAATTTTACCACTTCCTTTGGCAATAAGCGCATCTAATTTATCTCTTAGCTCGAGCGTTTGTTCAGGACGACCGCAAATTGTTGTTGTGAAATCGATGCCTTTTGGTTGCGTTTTACCCGCTCCGAATGCCACAACTAAATAATCGTAGTTTAGAGTCCTTTTTTCGAGTTGAACCTGATTATTGGTAGCATTAATACCGGTTACTTTGTCAATGATCAGTTTAAAACCATGCTTTTTCTGAATTCTTTCCAACGAAACTTTTGCATCCTCAAAATTCAAAGTGTGAACCGGTATCCAAATTGAAATGGGATACAAATAAAGATAATCGCGATCTGACACCAATGTTACTTCAAACTGTTTGCTTTTTTGTAATTTAATGGCAGTCTCCACACCTGCAAAACCACCTCCCAAAATCAGTACTTTTTTCATAATGACCCCTAACCCCTAAAGGGGGATTAAATTAGTATTGTTATTTTATTTTTTGTAATTTATATTCGCGAAATTCCGCAAACTTTTTTTTAATTGACATCAAAATTTCCCTTTTTCTCCCCTTTAGGGGTTGGGGGTTATTTCATATTCTTTATCAGAAAATCTTTTGTTTTTATACCCACAAACCTATCCACTTCTTTTCCATCTTTAAAAAGAATAAGCGTAGGAATGTTACGAACATTGAACTTTTGAGCCATCGATTGATATGTTTCGATGTTTAGTTTTCCAACATACTTTCCTTCAGGCAAATCGTTGGCAACTTCATTCAGTATCGGAGCCATCATTCGGCATGGTGCACACCATTCAGCCCAAAAATCCACCAACACCAATTTTCCTTTGGTTTGCTGATTGAAATTTATATCGGTCAATGTGATAATTTTATCATTATCAGCCACTTTTGGCGCATTTTTCATTTTTGCTCGGGCATATATATTTAATAAAATAATTGCTCCGAGCACAATGGCAATTACAATTAGAAATGTTTGCATATAAATGTTTTGTTAATATAGCTTGAGACTTTGTTTTTTAAATACCTAAAATTCTTGCATTTACATTAAAAGTTGTTTTAATTTCAATCTTATAGTCGTGGGTATTTAACTCATCAGTTACGGTTTTTACATTCAACGTGAAAGAATCTGCAAAAATATAATCTTTCAAATCGGCTCCGGACAAATCGAGCAATATAATTGATTGAGAAGTAGGAACAGCATTAAGCCATGCTATCTTTGTTTCTGGTAGTCCTGGAGAATTGATATAAATTTCTATTGATTTTAAAATACTGAAATCTTCACCCGATGGGCTTAAAACAGTTATTTGAAGTTTTGTTAATTCAATTTTATCTACAAGATTTTTATTCGTGTTGTTCGATTTAAACGTTTGTTCGGAATTTGTTGTTACCGAAGGAGTTGGTAAATTGAACGGCAAATTAATGGGTGTTGACGACTGAATTGTGGTTTGTTGTGTAAAATTCAAATCGAATTGGGTGTACTTGTCAAGTTTTTCGCAGCTATTTAGCAAAACTATTAATGCTAAAAGCAGAATGAACTTCATTTTTTTCATTTTTTTCTAATTTAATGTATTGATATAATATTGTTTACAAAAATAAAATTTAAATTATTGTATGGTTCTATTTTTTTTGCAGTATCAACTCAATTTTGATTTGCACTTTTAGATACATATCTTAATTATAAATCAGGATAAAAGTAAAAAAAGTTTTTATCTCCTCATCATCATGTGCATCAAACCACCACCGTTTTTAACGTTTTTAAAACCAAGTTGTTGTAATACTCTTTGTCCATACGCCGAACGGGCTCCTGAAGCACAATACAAAGTTATATCTCTCGATTTATCCCCTAATTCACCGGCACGAGCAGCTAACTGATCTAAATCAATATTTATCGCTCCCGGGTAAGCTCCACTTGCAAATTCACCTCTCGACCGAACATCAATAATAAGTGGTTCATTGGATACTTGTTTAGTTTCCTGTTTGGGTTGTTCTGCAGAACGCACTTGCGCCATCATGGAATGTATGCCGCCACCGTTTTTTACATTGGTGTATCCCATTTGCATCAACATGCGTTGAGCATAAGCCGATCGCGCGCCCGAAGCACAATAAACAATTATTTCGCGGTCGGTATTGCTTCCAAGTTCATCTAAACGGTTCATTAATTCGTCCAATGAAATGTTTATGGCATTGGGAACAGCTCCTCCACGAAACTCTTGAGGCGTACGAACATCAACAATAATTGACGAATTAAAATCTTCGGTTGGAGTGTTTTCAGTTTCCTGTTCAACATTATTTTTCTCAATTCCTAATTTCTTAATTTCTTTTTTCTCAATTTCTAACAAATCAATTTTCATATTTTTAAAACCAACTGCTCTTGCCTGACGTTGCAATGATGCATGTCCGCCCGAAACATTGGTTACATCTGTAAAACCAGCTCCAATCAATGTGCGTAAAGCCTGATGTCCTTTTTTACCTGTTTCGTCGTAAACTATTACCGGACGATGGGTAGGAATTGAACCCAGTTTTTCGGGTAATAGTTCCAATGGAATATGCATAGCACCCATTACGTGCGTTTTTTCGTAAGCAAAAATATCGCGAACATCAATGAAAATCGGATTTTTTCCTTCAACAAAAGCATCTAATTCTGAGCTTGTAACAGATGGACTAAAGCCCGACATTTTATTTTCCGCAGTAAATGCAGCCATATTGATGGCATCATTGGCAGTTCCCAGTGGAGGTGAATAAGCAAAATCCACATCAGCTAAATCGCTTACCGTAAGTTTGGTAGCTGCTGCAGTAGCAATTACGTCTAATCTTCTGTCGGCTCCTTCGTAACCTGCAGTTTGACCACCCAGGATTACACCTGTGGTTTTATCGTAAATCAACATGACTGAAACCTGCTCAGCACCAGGATAATAGGAAGTGTGATGTTCTTTATGAACAACAATGGCATCGGCATCAATTCCCAGCGTACGTGCTTGTTTTAACGATAAACCGGTTGTCCCTGCAACTGCTTCAAATACTCGAACAATTGAAGTTCCGATAGAACCTTTGTAGCCGTGTTTACCTCCCAATGCATTTTCGGCAGCAATACGGCCCTGACGATTGGCCGGACCGGCTAATGGAATACGCACTTTTTTGCCATTTACACGATGTTCAATTTCAACCATATCGCCGGCAGCGTAAATATCTGCATCGGAAGTTTGCATAAATTCATTCACCAACAAACCACCAGCTTCGCCTAATTCAAGTCCAGTTTCCTTTGCCAATTGCAACGTTGGACGAACGCCGATTGAAAGCAAAACCATATCGGCATCCAATGTTTTTCCGTTGTCAAGTTTTACGCTTCGTGTTCCAACTTCAGTAACTCCCGCACCTGTGTGAATTCCAACACCATACGAAAGCATTTCATTTTCGATAAATCCGGCAGTTTCAGCTTCCATAATAGCCATAACGTGAGGCATCATTTCCACTACATTCACTTTCATACCGCGTTTTACAAGAGCTTCCACCATTTCCAGACCAATAAAACCTCCACCTACTACAACAGCAGTTTTTGGTTTCTTTTCGTCGATAAATGAAGCAATTTTGTCCATATCTTCCAATGTCCACAGCGTGAAAACATGACTTGAATCTGCTCCCGGAAGTGTTGGTTTAATCGGACGACCACCCTGAGCCAAAATCAATTTGTTGTACTCAAATGTTTTTTGTTCGCCACTGCGGGTATCAAGCGTTTTGATTACATGTTTATCTTTGTCAATTGCACTTACCAATGTATGAACATGCACATCTACATTGTATTGTTCTTTAAAGCTTTCAGGACTTTGAAGAATCAGTTTCGAACGGCTTTTGATATCGCCACCTATATAATAAGGTAATCCACAATTGGCAAACGAAATATCCGGACCAGCTTCAAGCATGGTTATTTGTGCATCGGGTGAAATTCTGCGGGCTTTTGCTGCGGCAGTTGCACCTGCTGCCACACC
>CAYNHC010000251.1:0-5300 GCA_964396705.1 uncultured Paludibacter sp. | reverse complement strand
TATGAAAAATTCAAGTGCAGCTTTGTCACAAATATCCAGTTCGTCGATATCAGTAAATATATAATTAAAATCAGGAAAAGATTTTGCTGCAATTTGCATTTCGTTTCCAAGTTGACCGCGACTTCCGGTAATTAAGATTGTTGTCATCAATGTTTTTGTAAAAAAATGTCTTTAGGTTTTCGTCTCAAAAATTTTTATCCGCATCTTTAAAGAGTGGATGCTTTTTATCTTTTTCAGAAATTATTGCTTTTTCAGCAGGTATTTTCCAATCAATAAATAATTCGGGATCATTGTACATAATTCCCCGCTCTAGCTCAGGATTGTAAAAATCATCACACTTATACGAAAAAACAGCCGATTCGCTCAATACTGAAAATCCGTGGGCAAAGCCTTGCGGAATGAGAAACTGTAAAAAATTATCTCCGGTAAGTTCAACTCCATACCATTGACCATAAGTAGGCGAATTTTTACGTAAGTCAACGGCTACATCCCACACACTTCCACTAATTACTGAAACTAATTTTGACTGGCTATGCGGACTCAACTGATAATGCAACCCCCTAATAACGCCATAGCCCGATTTTGATTGGTTATCCTGACAAAACCGGATGTCAATACCTGCATCGTTATAGTTTTTCTCATTATATGATTCGAAAAAAAATCCTCGTGAATCAGCAAATACACGGGGTTTAATAATTAATAAGCCGGGAAGGGGAGTTTTTATAATTTCCATTAAATCCAAATTAATCGTATTAGAATGTTTCTGAAAAAAATACTGTAATTTAATTATTCCTTTAAAAAACATTTGTTTTCAAAGGAATAATTAAAGCCATTTTTATCAGAGAATTATATCATTTGCAAAAAAAAACACTATAAATTTTCTTTGGCAATTTTAAATAAATATTCACCGTAATGATTTTTCTTCAGAGGTTCAGCCAATTTAAGTAGCTGCTCTTTGTTAATATAACCATAACGATAAGCAATTTCTTCGAGGCATGCCACTTTTAAACCCTGTCGATTTTCTATAGTTGCAATGAAATTTGATGCTTCAAGTAAACTATCGTGCGTTCCTGTATCAAGCCAGGCCATACCGCGACCCATCATTTTTAAACTTAAACGTTCTTCCTGAAGATATAATTTGTTTAAGTCAGTAATTTCAAGTTCGCCACGTTTAGAAGGTTTTAAATCTTTTGATTTTTTCACCACATCATTGCTGTAAAAATACAAACCTGTTACAGCATAATTCGATTTTGGTTCAGTAGGTTTTTCTTCAAGACTTAGCACTTTTCCTGTTGAATCGAACTCAGCCACGCCGTAACGTTCAGGGTCATTCACGTAATATCCAAATACTATTGCGCCATCCTGTAGTTGTGCCGCTTCGCGCAAAGTACGGGAGAAATCGAAACCATAGAAAATGTTATCGCCCAATACCATACATACATTATCATCCCCGATAAATTTTTCGCCAATTATAAATGCTTGTGCCAAACCATCGGGTGAAGGTTGAATTGCATATTCGAGTTTAATGCCCAAATCTTCGCCGTTTCCCAATAAATTTTCGTACAAATGAATATCCTGTGGAGTTGATATAACCAAAATTTCCTTAATCCCGGCAAGCATAAGCACCGATAAAGGATAATAAATCATTGGTTTATCATACACAGGGATAATTTGCTTCGAAATGCTTTTTGTGATGGGATATAAACGCGTACCGGATCCTCCGGCGAGAACAATACCTTTCATATTTAAATAATAATGTTAATAAGTTTTCGAATCCAAAGGTAAATAAATTTTGTATAAAAAAAAAGTTTAATCTTTTAAGCTAAAATTATTCTTCAAGATCAAGTTCGCCATTTTTATACTTCTGATAATTTTGTGCTAAAAGTATCAGGTATTTACTTATTTCTGTTTGAGCTTGCTGTGTTTGTTCCGAAATCTCAGCTTTTTTCATTTTAAGGAGCATGTAACCATATTGAAAATTGAAACACTGCTCAATATCACTCAATGTGTTGTCAGCCTTAAGTTTAAACTGATTGATAAAGGGTAATATATAGTAAAATTTGGCATTGTAGGATGGTACTTTCCCCGATTTTAAAAGCAGGTTATGAAAATCATTCAATTCGATAATTATGTTAATATTTAATTGTAAATGACCTTCTTTTTGAACATTTTCAAGTCGCATCATTTCAATTAAACTTTCGTACCAATCGTACAAACTTTTACGTTCAGATGCTTCATTGACGGGATATTGAGAAATAATTCGTTGATTCACAGCGTCAATATCAAGTTTAAATGCGCGCAAGAGATCTTCTATCTGCCACATGTAGAGCAAATATTCGCATATATTATCTTTTTTAAGTTTGTGGGCTATAAACATTATTCAATTTACAATTTGCACATTTACAATTTCTAAAATTTGTACCTTTATTCTTAACAACAAAGTATTTTTCAAAGATTTGGTGTTTCAAAATCCCAATCACCTTCTTCATCCATAAAAACAGGTTCAATAAAATCATCTAAATCACGCCTTTCTTTTTTGGTAGGTCGTCCGGTTCCTCGGTCGCGTCCGGTTTTACCAGCAAGTTTTGCAAGTTCAATAAGTTCAAGTTGATCGGCAGTTGTAACATTTTCCAAAAATTCCGGCACAAGTTTCGCATTCATACGATTCTCGGACAATGCCAAAACTTTAAACGAAAAGAGGATAGGATTGCGTTTTATGCATACGATATCATCTACTTTGACATTCCGGGAAGGTTTTACCTGAATATTTTGAATCAATACTTTGCCATTTTTACATGCCTCCGATGCTAGCGTCCTTGTCTTAAACAGACGTACAGCCCACAGCCATTTGTCAATACGTACTTCGGTTTTCATAGACTTTAAAAATAGATTAAAGAGTAAAGAACAAAGAATTTGGAAAAATGGAAATTAAGAAAACAGAAAACAGAAAACAGAAAACAGAAAATAGAAATTAAGAAATTGGGAAATTAAGGTTTTGACCTTCAAATTTTCAATTTCTTCAAACTTTTCCATTAAACTGTGTCATAGTTAATTGCATTCCTGAAAGACAAAAACTTCTGATAATTTCAGTTGCTCGTTCACATCGTTCCGGTATTGCATTATTTTGTTCTGGAGTCCATTTACTCAAAACATATTCTACTTGTCGACCACGCTGATAGTCGTTTCCAATACCAAATCTTAAACGGTTGTAATTATTATGTCCAAGAATATCCTGAATATTTTTCAATCCATTATGTCCTGCATCTGAACCTTGTGGTTTTAAACGCAGGGTGCCAAATGGTAAGGCTATATCATCAACTACAACCAAAAGATTTTCCAGTTCAATTTTTTCTTTTTGCATCCAAAACCTGAGCGCATTACCACTCAAATTCATAAACGTAGATGGTTTAAGTAATATTATTGTGCGACCTTTTATTTTGACTTCACAGATTGAACCGTAACGGTTTTCGGTAAAAAAAACATTGGACGCCTTAGCAAAAGCGTCCAATATTGTAAAACCAATGTTGTGTCGTGTATCCTGGTATTCAGCACCAATATTACCTAATCCAACAATTAAGTATTTCATTGTGAAAAGTATTATTTCTTGCCAGCAGTAGCAGCAGCTCCACGGGCAGCTCTTGTTAGTTTAACTTGCGCAACAACTGCGTTTTTAGCATTTAGCAATTCAAGTTTATCAACTGTAACTTTGGCAACCTGAATTGTTTTTCCAAGACCTAAGTTTGTAACATCGATATTGATACGCTCTGGAATTTCAGAGTAAATACCTTTTACTTTTAATTTACGCATTTCAAGACTAAGTTTACCCCCGGCTTTAACACCTTCAGCTAATCCTTCAAGTTTAACAGGGATTTCAACTACAACTGGTTTGTCTTCAGTTACCTGTAAAAAATCGATGTGTAATACTTTGTCGCTTACCGGATGATATTGTAAATCTTTCATAATGGCTTTACAGCATTTTCCTTCGATGTCCAAATTTACCACAAAAACTTCAGGTGAGTAAATAAGTTTGCGTAAATCGCTTGCAGAAGCTGTAAAGTGAACATTGTCACCTACTCCATAAAGTACGCATGGTACATTCTCTGCTACGCGATCTGCTTTTGTAGCTTTTTTTCCTAGATCGGTTCTTACCAATCCTTTTAATTCAAATGATTTCATTGTTTAATTTTTTTTGTGTTACTCAAAATTTAAGCGTTTATTTTTAAGTGATTTGTCGCTTAATTTCCCATCACACTTTCTTTTCCAAAAAAGCGGTACAAAAGTACAAAAAAATTAAATATTATACAAGAACATAATTATCAAACATTCAATTTAATTCAAACCTAAAAAGTAGCGCTTATAAAATATAAACAAACTTCATTGAACTGTAACAGTCATATTCTACTTATAAACATTAAAATCCTAAATTATTAATAAATTTTTCGCACATTTAGTTCGAAATTGTGTAAAAATATTATTTTTGCTTAGTTTATTAACCACGAAAATTAATTTCTATCAAAAATTCATTCTTATGATTCAAGAGAATTTCATTCGACTTTTCGAAGATGCATTCCGAAAAAACTGGGATTTGCCGGCCTACAGTAATTATGGTGAAGATTTTACATTAACTTATGAAGACCTTGCAAAACGTGTGGCTAAACTTCATATTTTATTTGAACAGTGCGAGATTAAACAAAATGATAAAATCGCATTGGTAGGACGTAATAACTCCAACTGGGCGGCAACTTATATTGCTACAGTCACTTATGGAGCAATTATTGTTCCTATATTGCAAGATTTCAGTGCGAATGACATTCATCACATAACCAATCATTCAGAATCAAAATTATTGTTTGCAGGAGATAATATTTGGGAAAACCTTGAAGAAGAGAAATTAAAAAGTCCCAAAGCAGTTTTTTCGCTTACTGATTTCAATTGCATAACTTTGCTTAACAAAAGAAAGTTAAGTGCCGAAAATGTTGAAAACGAAGAAAATACAGAATTGAATGATGAAAAAGAAAATGAACTTGACATTCATCAATTAAAACCGGATGTGGTTAATACAATTTTTAAGAGCAGGTATCCACATGGATTTTTTCGTGATCATGTAAGGTATATTGATAAACCAAACACCGAAATTGTATCAATTAATTATACATCCGGAACAACTGGCTTTAGTAAAGGTGTAATGACGAGTGGTAATGCATTGGCAGGAAATATCACATTCGGATTAAAAACAGGATTAGTATTTCAAAAATATCGGATAATCTCATTTTTGCCACTTGCCCATTCTTACGGATGTG
>CAYNHC010000250.1:0-5308 GCA_964396705.1 uncultured Paludibacter sp. | reverse complement strand
GGCTGGCTGACCCCGATAAATCGGGACAAGCTGTTACCAACAAAGCTAAAAAAAATTAGTAAATAAATTGAAGATGCAAAAAAACAAAAATACTTACAGATAAATAAAAACTAAAATGCCCCAAATTATTGTAGATATAAATAAATGTAATAAATGCAATACTTGTGCAACTGTATGCGTCATGGGAATTATTGAGAACGGAACCGAAACAAGTATGCCGTTAATATCTGATGAAAAGTTGGATTTTTGTATAAAATGTGGACATTGCGAGTCTTTCTGCCCTCAGAAAGCTCTTGCTCTTGATTTTCTTCTTGAAGAAAAGATTGACACGACTACGCATGACGGAAATATTAAACCTGAAATATTATCTCTGTATATAAAAAAACGTCGTTCTATACGACATTTTTCCTCAAAACCTGTCGATAAAAATTTAATTGCTCAGGTTATTGATGTAGCTCGTTACGCTGCATCAGGAGGCAATAGTCAACCAGTCAAGTGGCTTATTATTTATGACTCAACTGAAGTAAAACGAATAGCTGGTTTAACCGTAGATTGGATGCGAACAATTCAGAATACCACACATCCGCTTGCAGAATACGTACCAGCAATAATATCGATGTGGGATAGTGGTGTGGATTTAATTTGCCATGATGCTCCACATTTAGTTTTTGCCCATATACCATACTTTGAACCTAATGACGACCCTTCTGAAGGAATTATTGCTATGACACATTTTGACATTGTAGCTCCTTCATACGGTTTTGGTACCTGTTGGGCTGGATTTATCAAAATGGCAGTAGATGAATATCAGACATTGCAAGATGAATTGCAAATCCCCAAAGGACGCAAAGTTGTATGCCCGATGATGTTTGGTTATTCGTCCCAAAAGATTACATCTATTCCCAGGCGGAATCCGGTTGAAATTACATGGAAATAAATTACCCTGAAAAATTAAAATCATTTTAAAATGCAGAACAAAAAAACAATTACAATTCTTGTTTTAATAATAGCTACATTAACACTGGCAGCAACCCTGACAGGCATATTGTCGGGTATTGGAACCGAAAGTTGCGAATATCAATTCGAATCTATACACGGTCAGAAAGTTACAATCTTTGGCAAAGGATTATACCGGCATATGTCGTCCGACGTAGCAATACAAGGTATTGCTCAGGATTATGTTACTTTATTTATTGGTATCCCCGCGCTTCTTTTTGCGCTATTTCTGGTACGTAAAGGCACATTAAAATCGAAGTTATTGCTGGCCGGTATATTAAGCTATTTTTTCCTGACCTATTTGTTTTATATGAATATGGCCATGTACAACGCTTTATTTTTGGTTTATATTGTACTTACCGGCACTACATTCTTTGCACTTTTGCTTACAATACTATCCATCGAAATTGACGCACTTCCCAATTCATACAGCAAATCAACTCCGGTAAAATTTATAGGTGGATTTCTTATTTTTACAGCTACAAGTATAGCATTACTTTGGCTGAGTATATTGATTCCACCCTTACTCGACAATACAATAATACCACTATCGGTGGAGCATTATACAACTTTGACAGTTCAGGGATTTGATTTGGCATTGTTTCATCCGCTAATTTTCGTAGCTGGTTTATTGCTGATGAAGAAAAATAAATTCGGTTATCTGATGGCACCGGTTATGCTGATTTTTCTTTCATTGTTAATGACTGCATTAATCGCAAAAATCATTGCCATGGCTTTAGCCGGGGTAAACGTTATCCCCGCTATATTTGTTATACCAATGATTGCAGTCACTGCAATTGCTTGCGGAGTCAATCTTTTTAAAAACATAGAAAAAACTAATGACAATGGGCAACACGAACAATCAACTCAATGAAAATTTTGATACATCAAAATTTGGCTATTACATTTCGATAATAACCACTTTCGTAACAGTAATTACGTTTGCAATAGCAATAGGCACGCCTCCTTTATCAGGTCCATTTTGTATCGGCTCCTGCTTCGAATATCCATTTACCGATATAGCAGAAAGATTCCCCAGAGATTATTACTGGATGTACACTGCTATTATTTTATCAATATCGTATTTCATTATGATGGTTACGCTCTTTCAGATAATACCTCAAAATAAAAAGTTATTCGGTATGTTGGGCGTTTCGTTTGCACTTATGGCAACATTAATTCTGATAACCGATTATTTTATACAGGTATCTGTTATTCAGCCATCCATTTTGGCCGGTGAAACCGATGGCATTTCGTTGTTAACACAGTTTAATCCTCACGGGGTTTTTATTGTACTCGAAGAAATTGGATTTCTGTTCATGATTATCTCATTCTTTGCATTTTTCCCAATTTTTAGTGGCGCTAACAGACTGGAAAATGGCATTAAATGGACAACTATTATCAGTTTTATTCTCGCAGTTGTAACATTTGCATGGATATCAATCGTGTATGGAATACACAGAGAATATCGTTTCGAAGTTTTTATTATTTCAATTACATGGTTAGAGTTGATTATAATAAGCATTTTATTAGCCATTTATTTTAAACAAAAAATCCGAACGGCTTAATAGGATGATTGGCAGCAATCCGAAAAAAAATCTGTATCTTTAGAGAGAAGAAATGGAATTCGTGCATAGTTTTGTGCAAATAAAAAAATCAGCCACATACATTTTACTGTAAGTGACTGATTTTTTATGCTTGACTAATTTGAGCAACAGGATCAATAGTTAGTTTAAAGCGAAAAGGCTGATTAAATTGTTGTTATTGATAGTGTAACCTACCCTGTCGCTGACTCCAATAAGCAGGTATTTATTCAAATAATTAAATTTATTACATACGTACATATCTTTCAATTGAATATTTTTTTCCGGTTTTCCAATTTTCATCGACCGGAAAAGTCTGTATAAGCGTGTCGTTTTTCAACTCCAGTAATAATTTTATAGTTTTACCAACATATTCTTTATAACTATGATATTCAATGAATTCTTCATATTGATTACCATTTAATTTATATGTTCCTCCACCATAATTGTCATGGGTTATTGAATCTTTATATTGTCCAACAAACATAAAGTAGTTTTTCGACCAGATTTTGACTTGTTTGTCGGAATCATTCATTACATAATCCATCAACAGAGTATCTCCTGAATAGGTTTGATAATTGACCATTTTCCATGTTCCTTCCGGAAGTTTATCCATCTTTTGAGTACAACCAATAAAGGCTATTAAAACCATTAAATAAAAAGCAATTTTTTTCATGATTACATTTTTTATTAGTTACTAAAAATAAAATACCTGCTGCTTATAAACAAATAAGCATATTTAATAACAAATTTTAAAAAATAAAGTTCGGAAGTTGAATAAAAATGTTGTTACTCCTCAGCACTTCATTATTATTACAAAGAGAACACTGAAATTTATCTAAATCACCTTTTTGGTAATTACCGAAACACTGAAATTTTTTTGAAATCACTTTTTCGGAAACTCCTTATTTTTAATATTTTAATGATGCATACTATACCTTAAACCTAAGTCCAAGCCGTTGGCATTGGACTGATGATAAATATGGCCTTCAGCCTATAAATAAAAGTGATAGCCTCACTCCAGGTGAGACTATCACTGCTGCATGAAGGTTTGCCGGATGCTTTTGGAAATGCTGTGCCGTTAAGAGATGTAATTGTGGTGGCGGGATAGATTTTTTAACAAATTCTTAGGAAAATCATGATTGATTTTGTAGCTTTGTGAAAATTTTTTATAAATAATCTGATATGTTACCTGAATTAACTCCGGAACAAAAAATGCTGCATATTCAATATGATTTGCTGCGCATTGAATTTTCGGAATTACTAACAAAGAAAAGCGAAATGCTGACCTATGACGAACAGTTTCTGACAGCATTATACCTGAATGCTGTAGGACAACGTCAACATAAAAAATATTGTTTGGGTGTTGAAATTAAAATGCTGTTTCAACGCATACAGTTGATGCAGGTTTATATCAACCAAAATAAATTGCCAGACAAAGCGGTGATTGAAAAGAAACTGAAAAAACAATTTGAAGAATATACACAGAAAATTGCTGCAGAAAATGAAAAGTTGAAGCTGGCTAAAAAATACCTGACCGACAATAATATAGTACCGCCACATATAGCTCAAAAAGTAAAGGAAGTATATAAAACAATAGTAAAAAAACTACACCCCGATATTAATCCCAATACCACCGAACAGGAAAAAGACTTGTTACTACAGGCACAGGCTGCCTATGATATGTGCAATCTGGATGCGTTAAATGCCATTTTACTCAGTCTGAATATGAGCACTCCGGCAGTTACAATCAGCTCCGATGGACTCAAAGAACAGGTAGCAAAACTGGAAGAACATGTGGCAAAAATTAAAAATCAGTTGATGGAGCTGGAAAAGAAATTTCCGTTTTCGTATCGCGACAAACTGGCCGATGAAATATGGATAACTACCGAACAGGAAAATCTCGACCTGGAAATTGAGGCACTGGTGCGCGAAAAGAAAAAATACTCCGAATACCTTTTATTAATGGACGAATGGAAACCACAGTTATTAAAGCATTAAATGTGAAAACAGAGTATGAACGAAATAGTTAAACTAAGTCCTGAATTACTGGAACTGATTGGCAGTGGTGGTGTAGATGCGCTGGCACCTTTCAGCCGGGAGATTTACCTGCTCGATATTGTAGTGGCAGGTACGAGCTATTGTACCGAATCCGAAACACTGGAACCACTGCTATTACCTCAAACAGTGTTGAAAATGATACGTCAGCCTCAAAACGAACACGATAAACTTGCCATTGGCATTTACCTGAACAACACCCGTCTGGGCTGGGTGCCTATGGAACACAACATGGTTATCTCCCGATTGATGGATGCAGGCAAAGCTTTCTTCTGCCGAATAGAATCTTCCAAACGCATTAACGACTGGCTTAAGGTAAAAGCCAAAATTTTTATGGTGGAATAAACACTATTCTATTGTAAAATATTTTAACAGTTTTCTCGGTAATGAGAAAATGATTTCATAAATTTGGGGTTTGAATTACACTATTTAAAAACTTTATTTACAACTATATACATTTATAAAACAAATATTAACCCTATGCTGAACTGTTACTATGTTGATTCGATTGAAAATTTTCTATCAAAAGAGACATTTTTAATTTTTGGTGAAACCTCACATTCAAATCAATTTGATTCTAATACCAATCAAAATAAATCATGGAAACATCAAATAGATATTTTAAAAGAATGTTTGTATGGATTAAATGGCGAGATATTTTTTGAATTCTC